>JAHJSU010000319.1 GCA_018829985.1 Elusimicrobiota bacterium
ATTTTCCTGATAACGTATGAAATCAACCTTTTGCACAATTGGATTGTTTTCTTTACTGATGGGCATTGTCGTAATGGTTTTCCCATACATTATGACTTTGTTCAATCGTTTTAACAAAGACCGGGTTCTGGTCTGGCGTAAGTTTTTCATCATTATTATTGCTTGTTACATGCCTGTCTTTGCTCTTCTTTTCGGGGTAGGTGTTGTTGTTGCGGGGACTATTTACAATATGACGCCATTATGGCGGGGTTACTACTTTGTTTATATTATACTCGCGATTTTTGTCAAAAAGCGTTTAAATCTTCAATTAGGTTGGTGGAAATTTATTATATTGGCCACATTATATTATTTCCCAACTATTTTATTACTCGACCTTCTGTCCTTTTACTGTAAGGATCCTTATTTAGTTTGTATGTTTGCCTCATGTTCCCCGTGATAAATCAGCGGTCCGGTTCATGGTTCGTCAATTGCTAATTTCCTCAACGATGGCTGCTGACATTGACGCGCGCGATGAGTTCCCAGTTTTAAGCGCTCGTTTAACCACCGCCGACCGCGCCTGCGGACGCTTTCCAGATTGAAATGACCCTTTACCTCCACCCGCCAAACAGCCTGGCTGGTCCGCCTTCTGGCGGAAAATTCGCGCAAGAATGCGCCAGGACAGCGTTTTGTCGACGTGCCCGTGTCATTGCACCCCGCGTTTTACGACGAGCGCCATGACACCATGGTCTGAGGAAACGGCCCTTCGCGGCCAGTAGCCCAGCCTTTCCCGCCCGGCTTTTAGGCGGGAAAGGCTGCGCTCTTTGGCCGTTCGCCCCACCGCCCCGGCCTGGCGGCAGTGGCGCTCGCCCGCCCGGCGGGCCAGTTCGTGGGGCCTGCGGGCCGCTCTTCACGAAGCAGAGTTCCAACAATGGGAACGCCGGAGATGTAGTAAACATAATCAAGATTATCGGCAGCTGCGCGGCCAAAACCGCCCGGATCCGCCCGGTTTTTTTGCCGGGAACGGTCATCAAAGGAAAAATTAAAGCTTGAAGTTGTCGCCGGTTATGGGGACGAAGGGCTTTCTGGCATGGCCCATGAATTCGTTGAACTGGTTGGCGAATTCAAGCCAGGCCGCGGCGTCGTATTTTCCGTCCTTGACGAATAAACGGCTTTTACCGGCGGCCATGCGGGAGATGTCCTGATTTATACGATCGGTGAAAAGCGGGTTTTTTTTATTTTCGTTCATATTTTGCCCGCAGTTCCAGGAATCTGCCGGTCATGTCGAAAAGGGCGAAATAAGTCTTCAGCTTTTCCCAATCCACTTCTACGATCTTCAGCAGTTCTTCTATATCGGCGTTATCTTTGTAAAAGCGGTTCGGATTATTGGCGATAGCCTGCACTTTGAGCCCTATAAGATCTTCCGCTTTTAAGACCTTTACTTTTATCGCTCCTGCGAATACCGCCGCCGTGCCGGAATTTTCAAGCATTTTCCTGGAAATGGGCCGGAAAGCGTGAAGGAAATCCACTTCCCCGAGTTCTTTGTCCGGCGATACGTACTGGGAGGCGTTTTCAGAGGAAAAAACTTTTTTATACCCCGATTCCAGCATTACAGCCTCTACCTTTCCAAGGCTTTCCGAGGCGATAAGGAAGTCAAGATCTATTGTGCTTCTGGGCGCCCCAAGGGCGCCCATGGCAAATCCGCCTATAAGCGCGTATGGGATCTCGCGGCTGTCGAACTCCCTGACAAGAAGCGACAGCGCCTTTTTAAGGTCCATAAACGTATTATACGAAAAAGACGCCCGATTTTGGAAAGAGTCAGGCGGAAAGATTCACCAGCTCAAATATCTCGGCGGGGTCGCTGCAGCCCTTGAATTCCCTCAGGCCCAGGCTGCGGTAGGCGAAATCCGGCGAGGTTTTCGCGCGCACGGCCGCTGAAACATGCACGGCGCCGGCCGGCGCCTTGCCCTGGAGCCGGGAAGTAAAATTGACGGTATCGCCCATTACGGTATAATCCATCCGCGATTCGGAGCCCACGTTCCCCGCTATGACGGCGCCGCAGTGGACGCCTATGCCCACGCCCAGCGTTTTTTTGCCCGAGGCCTCCTGCTCCAGGTTGAAGCGCGCGACCTCCCGCTGCATCTCCGCGGCGCACATCACGGCGCGCTTCTCCGCGTCAGGCTGGTCGAACGGGTCGTTAAAGACCACGATAAGCGCGTCGCCGACGAATTTATCCAGCGTGCCGTCGTATTTGAACACGATATCCACCATCCGGCGAAAATAGCCGTTCAGCAGCTCCAGCAGCGCCTCCGGCGCCATCGATTCCGACATGGGCGTAAAGCCGCGTATGTCGGAGATCAGGATAGCCACATGCGTCCTGCGGCCCGCGCGCATGCTCTCGCCGATATCGGGCGAATCCAGTATCTGGCGCGCGATCTGGCGCGAAACGTACCTCAGCAGGGCGTTCTCGGCCAGTTCCCTGCGGACGAGGTTCTCCGCGAACTCGTGCACGAGCCCGCGCATTTTCTTCACCACGTAGCCCACGAACGCGCCCGCGACCACCATCGCTATCATGTGGATGACCGCCACGTAAAGCGAGACCGGGGAGATATTGGGATTGCCGAACGAAAAATACCATACCGCCGCGTAACCCGCGGCGGAAAATCCAGCGGCGGCGAGGATGGCCCGGCGGCTGTACCTGAGGGCCGAATTCACTATCAGGATATAATAGAGCGAGAGCAGCGGGCCGCTGTTGCCCTCCAGCGCGATTATCACGCAGGTCAGGAAAGCCGCGTCGGCGCCCGATGAAACGTATTTCATCCACCTGGCGTAGCTGCCGCGCCGGTTGATACAGTACCAGGCGGCGGCCGCGAACAGCGCCCAGCAGGCTATTATCCATACCCCGCGGAAATGAAGCCGGGATTCCACCACGCCCAGCACATAATAATTGAAGAGTTCGTCCGCGAAAAAAACGGCGAGGGCGGCGAGGCGGATAATATTCACTTTCTGCTCGCCGGTCTTTTCCTCCCGCAGGAACAGCCGGTCTATCTTATCGGTTTTCATAACAAGTTCCCCGGATATATGACAGGTTTTCAGCAGAAGGGACGGAGCTAGAATTCGGCGCAGCCGGGGACCCTGGGGTAGGCGGTCACGTCGCGGATATTGGAGATGCCGGTCACCAGCATCATCATCCTTTCAAAACCCAGACCGAAGCCTGCGTGCGGCGCCGAACCGAAGCGCCTGAGGTCCAGGTACCACCAGTAGGCCTGCGGGTCTATTTTAAAATCGGCCATTTTCTTCTCAAGCACGTCCAGGCGGTTCTCCCTTTCGGCGCCGCCTATAAGCTCGCCTATCCGGGGAACCAGCAGGTCCATGCCGCGGACGGTCCTGCCGTCGTCGTTGAGCTTCATGTAGAAGGCGGCCACGTCTTTGGGCTTATTATAGAGGATGGTGGGCTTCTTGAAATAGTTTTCCACCAGGAAGCGCTCGTGCTCCGAGGCGAGGTCCGCGCCCCAGCTGACCTTGGCCTCGAACCGGTCGTTGGCGGCTTCCAGGAGCTTTACCGCGTCGGTATACGCTATGCGCTCGTATTTGTTCTCGGCCACGTTTTTGAGCGTGGACAGCAGGTCCGTATCCACGAATTTAGCGAAGAGTTCAAGGTCCGTTCCGCAATTCTCCAGCACATGCCTGGTTATGCTTTTGACGAAATCCTCGGCCAGGTCCATGTCGTCCTCGAGCCCATAAAAAGCCATCTCCGGTTCTATCATCCAGAACTCGGCGCAATGCCTGTAGGTGTTGGAATTTTCGGCCCTGAAAGTGGGGCCGAAAGTATAGATCTTGCCCAGGGCCAGCGCCAGCGTTTCGCCCTCCAGCTGGCCCGACACGGTCAGGTACGTCTTTTTGCCGAAAAGGTCCTTTGAAAAATCTATCTCGCCCTTCTCCGTCCTCGGAAGGGCTGCATGCTTCCCCAGGTCCAGGCTGGTGGCGATGAACATCTGCCCCGCGCCCTCGCAGTCCGACCCCGTTATGATGGGGGTATGGACATAGAAGAACCCGTTATCCCTGAAATATTTGTGGACGGCAAAGGCCAGCTCCGAGCGCACACGCAGCATGGAAGCGTACTTATTGGTACGGGGCCGCAAATGCGCCACCGTGCGCAGGAATTCGTCGGAGGTCTTTTTCTTCTGGATGGGGTACTTGTCCGGGTCGCAGTCGCCGTATATCTCTATGTTTTTGGCGTGCAGTTCGTATTTCTGCCTGGCGCCGGCCGGCGCCGCCAGCAGGTCGCCCGTGACGGCGACGCTCACGCCGGTGACAAGCTTCGGGAGCGCGGCGGTGAAATCGCCGTGCTTAGCCTCAAAGATTATCTGCAGGTTTTCCCGGGTGGAGCCGTCGTTCAGTTCGGCAAAGGAAAAAGTTTTGGAATCGCGCCTGGTCCTTATCCAGCCTTTCACCGTGATCTCGTCGGCGGCTGCGGCGCGTTTAAGCAGTTCTTTGACGGTAAGGGTCGCCATTATCTTCTTTTTTTGGCCGGCAGGACGGGGATCCTGCCCATGGAAACGAGCTCCAGTTCGCAGGTCTTATCGTCGCCCGTGTATTCCTCGAGTATATAGCCTACGCCGGGAGCGTAGTAGCGGACGGATTTGCCGGACTTGCCGCCGGAAAGCTGGGTGACCACTTTCAGACATTTCGCGAATTTCCCGGCCATAATGGAGACTTTATCGGACATGGAGACTATCTCGTTCACATCCGGATCTTCGTTCCACTTGCGGCCCTCGGCGGGGGGGAGCGGAAATTCGCGCCGGCCGCCGACCATGACCCCGTTGGCCGTGGTAAGCCACTTGGCGTCTTTTGTTATGGTGTATTCGCTGGTATGGGAATCGCGCAGCTCAAATATCATTTGGACCAGGGCGGCGGTCTTGCCGGGTTTTTTAACGACCTTGAGTATGTCTATAAAGACCTTGGCGAGACCTTCGAACTCGGTGCTTTTATATTTGTATTCAAACCTGGTGTTTTCTTTCAAGGGGAAATAATCAGCGGGCATCAATCCTCCGGTAATTCTGATAAAGCGTGAAGGGTGTAACTACTCAGCAGCAAGAAAACCACGGAGACACAGAGAACACAGAGAAACATAGAGGAAAAAACTTCGTGCCCGCCAAACAACCGGCGGGTCCGTCTGCGCCCGCCAAACAGTCCGGCGGGTCCGCCTTCGGCGGAGAAAACTCCGTGCTCTCTGTGTCTCTGTGGTGAGTAGTTACCACTCTTCTTAAAAAGACCCTCTTACTTCCTTACTTCTAACCTCTTACTTCTTACTTCCGACTTCTAAAAATTTATGGACGTGAGGGGGTTCGAACCCCTGACCTCCTCGTTGCGAACGAGGCGCTCTCCCAGCTGAGCTACACGCCCATAAATTGTTTAACCAATCTCTTCCCTGACCTTCCGCCTAAGGCGGACGCTCTCCCAGCTGAGCTACACGCCCATTAACAGCAGTAACCGGTAATCAGCGGCCGGTAAGCAGTAGTTGTTTTTTCGATTACCGGTTACCGCTTACCGGTTACTCTCTTTGCTGGCCTGCTCCACTCTTCTCTTGGCTTTAAGATGCTCGCTGAATTTAGCGTTAAAGATATGCTTGCCCTTCCGGTCGGCCACGAAATAAAACGCGTCTATATCAGCCGGGTTTAAAACGGCGAGCACGGAGTCATAGCCCGGATTGCATATCGGCCCCGGCGGAAAACCGCCGACTTTGTAAGTGTTATACGCGGATTTGATTTTAAGATCCTTCAAGGTCAGCCCTTTTTTCCAATAGGTCTGGCCTTTTTCCGAATAGCCCAGCGCGTACTGCACCGTCGGGTCGGCCTCGAGCGGCATGCCTTTACGGGTTCTGTTCAAATACACAGCGGCTATAAGCGGCCGCTCACTTGAGATAGCGGCTTCGCGCTCCACTATAGAGGCCAGGATCAGCGTTTTTTTCTCGTCCAGACCGGACGGAAAGCCCTTGGAGAACAAAGGGCGCACCCGCCGGTCGAATTCCAAGTTTAGCAAATTTACAACTTCCTGTGCGGGTGTGTTTTTCTCGAAATAATAAGTGGAAGGGAAAAGATAACCTTCCAGCCCGCCTTTATTGACCGCGTCCATAAACCGGTTCTTATCGGTCACGCCGTTGGATTGGAGGCGCTCCGCTATCTGCTCCATGCGCCAGCCTTCGGGTATGACTATCTTGACCTGATTTATGTAAGTGCTGTGCCTCAGGCGCCAGACGACCTCCTCGGCGGACATATATTTTCTGAACGAGTAGTTCCCCGGCATTATTTTCTTCGCGCTGCCCGTGACCATGACCAGCAGCTTGAACCAGTTGGAGCTCAAGATCACGCCGTTCTGCTTTAGAATGGCCGCCACCTGCCCGGCCGACACGCCTTCCGGAATAACGACCTGCGCTTTAGCGCCCGGCCAGCAAAAATAGGCTAAAAACGCCGCCAGCAGAAAAACCGCCGAAAAAACGATTTTATTAAATCGGTTCATAAAAGCGCCCGGGAAGCCAGTATTTTATATTCGGGGCCGGAACCTGAAAGCAGGCTTTCCATCAGGTCCACCGAAGTCAGAAGACATCGGCCTTCTATTCCCGCGGCTTTGCGGCGTATTTCTTCAAGGGCGGACGGCGCCAATCTTGACTTAACCCTGCCTATGGTGAGATGCGCCGAAAACCTGTGTTCCAATATAAACCCCTCGGCCAAAAGGGCCTCGTATATTTTAAGGGCCAGTTCGTTCAGCCTCCCGGGCGCTTTTTCTTTAAGCCCAAGCCACAGGACGCGGGGCCTGTCAAGGGACGGGAACGCGCCGAATTCGCCCAGGGCCACCTCGAACTTTTTAAAAAGGCCCGCTGACGCTTCCAGGCTTCTTTTTATGGCCGGCACCCGGTCTTCGGGAAACGAACCCAGAAAAGCGTAAGTAAGGTGCATGTTTTGCGGTTCCACCCATTTCACCCCGTTAGAGACAGGTCGCTCATGGCGACCGTCAGGCGCCTGCGGCGCCTTATCTCTAACGGGGTTTACCGCCCGCTCAAGGCGCGCCTTCGCGAAAACCTGTATTTCGTTTACGCGCTCGATGAACGGCGCCGGAAAACCGGAAGCTATGAATAAACGCATGGGTTCGGAAAATCAAAAATCCCCGTCATCAGCGGGCGCCTTGCGCTTGCCCGGTTTTTTAGACGCTTTGCCGCGGCTGCCGCGCTTGGACTTCCCTTTGGGCTTGGTCAGCTTAGACTTCTTCCCGGGCCTTTCATTAAATTCTTTTCCTATAGCGCGCTTAAAGACCTTGTTCCTTAAAGCATCCTTCCTGGTCTGGGTCAGGGGCTTCCACGTTTTTTTCAAAGCCTTCAGCCGCACGCGCATCGCGGCGATCTGGGTAGTGTAGCGGCGCATTTTGGCCAGCGGCGCGGGTCTCAATCTTTTCTGGCCGGGCGTGAAAACGAGTTCGGTGTTTTTCTCCAGGAGATGCTCGTCCAGCGCCCGGCCCTTTTCGTCCGTGGGGGTTACCGCGAGCCTGCCCTCGTCAAACACCGCCGCTCCGGTCTCTTTGCCGAACTGGAAGTACTGGACCGCGAATTCAGTGCCTTTTACCACGCAGACGGCCTGCGGCGCGCGCACCTGCATTTTAAACCTCTCGTTTAAAAAATGCCGGATCTTGGCAACCAGAAAGCCGGATTTAAGCGAGAAAGCCGTCTCCGTCTTTACAATGGCCGAAATTTCAAGCAGGGTATTTCTGCCCACGAAAATGGCGCCTTTGTCGTCCAGATATATCTCGGCGGAGCCGTCGGAGCCGGTTTTTACGGAATCCGCGGCTTCAAGCGGCATCCCGCCTTCAAGTTTGGACCATTCCTCCGAGTCCGGGGTTTTCACGCTGACGGAACCCGAGATCTTTTTAATGCGGGCGTCCCAGCTTTCTATCTGGTTCATGCTGTATTTGCCGGACTTCATGGCTTCTTCAAGCATCGCCTTGTAGTTATAGTCTTCGGTCGGCGTCTGGGCCTTAAGGCCGGCCGACGCAAAAAACAGGCCCGACGTTAAAAGAACCGCGCTGAGCTTTTTAATTTTCACCTGATGCTCCTTGGTCATTTTATAATTTTCACGAACTGTCTCCGGCCCACTTGCAGCACACAGTCCCTGGGCTCGAAAAAAATATCCCCGGCGACCTTTTCCGCGTCTATGCGCACCGCGCCCTGCGCTATAAGCCGGCGGGCTTCGTTGGCGCCTTTGCACATCCCCGAAGCGACCATCAGGTACGAGAGCTTGCCGGGTTTTTCCGCCCTGAAGGTCTGAATGTCCCGGGGCAGCTCTTTCCGGGAAAAAACTTTTTCAAAATGCTGCCTGGCCGTCTCGGCGTCGTCCGGGCCGTGGTATTTTTTCACCATCAGCGCGGCCAGGGCCTTCTTGGCGTCCATGGGATGCCGTTTTTTAACCTCCGCGAGGTCTTCAAAAGCAAGCAGTTCGTAATATTTATACATGAGTTCGTCGGACACCGACATCATCTTGCCGAACATCTCCCGCGGCGCGTCGTTTAACGCCACGTAGTTGCCGTAGGATTTTGACATTTTCTTTGAGCCGTCCGTGCCGATCAGGAGCGGCACGGTCATTACCACCTGCGGCTCCATGCCGTAGATTTTCTGGAGGTCCCTGCCCACCAGCAGGTTGAATAGCTGGTCGGCCCCGCCCAGCTCTATGTCGGCTTTGACCGCCACCGAATCATAGCCCTGGAAAACGGGGTAAAGTAGCTCAAGCAGGCTCACCGGCGCGCCGGCGGCCATTCTGGTCCTGAAATCCTCCCGCTCAAGCAGGCGGGAGATGGTCACGCTTTTGGCCGTCGTGAGGAAACCGGAAACGTTTTCCGTCCGGTCCCCGATGAAAGGTTTAAGCCATTCGCTGTTGAACCTTATTTCGGTCTTGTCCTTATCCAGTATTTTGAACGCCTGCCGGGTATAGGTTTCGGCGTTGTCGGCCGCCGTCGCATGATCCAGTATCGGGCGCGTGGAATCACGGCCGGAAGGGTCGCCCACCTGGGCGGTGAAATCCCCTATTATCAGGACCGCCGTGTGGCCCAGGTCCTGGAACTGGCGGAGTTTGGAGAGCGCCACGCTGTGTCCCAGGTGCAGGTCGCGGCTGGTGGGATCCACGCCCAGCTTTACGCGGAGCTTTTTGCCGGAGGAAATTTTCTTGAGCAGTTCCTCGCGGCTGACGATGTCCACGATGCCTTTCAAAAGCTCTTTAAGCGCGTTTCCGTCGTTCATATAGACTATTTTATTATTTTTAAGCGGGGAAAAGTAACAAAAATTTGCGCTACACCCCTGATTTGGTGCATAATATCCAAACGGGTCAGGCGTGCCAGTCCATAAAATGCCGGGAGTCAAGCCCTGACCCCGGATCGTAATGACAAAAACAAGATATCTCGCCGGCCTTATTCCTGTCCTCTTTTTTATCTGCGGATGCTCTGAGGATTTTGACCGTGCCGCCAGGCAGGCGGAGGGCGGGGCA
>JAHJSU010000320.1 GCA_018829985.1 Elusimicrobiota bacterium
TCCGGCTATGAAACGAATATTGTTTTCTGGAATGTTTACTTTTTCCGCGGCCTTATTGTGGGGCATGGACCGGCGGGAAAGCAAAGCGAGAATATGTCTGGAGGAAGAAGAACTGACTTTACTGAACAACGGAAAAGTCATATCAAAACAATATGTCAGCAAAAGAGGGCCCGAGAAAGCCGCTATTTTAAATGAAGCAAAAAAGAAAATTTTTACGCGCCTGGAGGTGCAAACCGAAGAGAAGCCGGCAAAAAAGACTCCGCCGGACAGATCTGCCGGGGAAAGCGAAAAGATTTTAAAAGTAAAACAATTATCGCACCCGCGCTTAAGATTTTATGCTGCCGGCGGAAATGTCAAAAAAGAACTCTCTTTAGGTATCGGGGCAAGTAAAATCAGGAATACGGACGCTGCCGGAAGAGTTACCATATCCATGACTTCGCTGGTCCTCGGCGCGAGCGTTTCAAAAGACCGGCAGTATGCGCTATTAACGGAAGATCACTCGGAGCACGGGGCGGCTCCGAGCAGCACCGGAAAGATTAAATATTATAACGTTAACGGGGATCTTATATGGGAAAAACAGCACCAAAAATTCAGGCTTGCCGTCGGATCAGTCTCAGATGACGGTTCAAAGATATTTTTGATAAAGTTCTGGAGACACACTTTGCCGTCCTTGCCGGCAACCGAGCCGGAGCGCCAATTTGCCGTATATGGCAAAACCGGAAAAAACCTGCTCCTTTTTCCGAAAACCCGCGGACAAGAAGGCGGCTATCAAGTCACCGGGGTCATTGTGCCCTCCCCAAACGCAAGATATGTTGCAGTGAAGGCGGACAGAGCAAAAGAGCCGGTCTGGCTGTTTTTTGATATAGCCGACAGATCTTTCTGGGTTTACGATGAACTCAGACTTTCCGTAATCGACATCTCCGACCAAGGCCTCTGCAATCTCGGTTTTTCTTCCGGCGCCGGATTTACAACGATAGATCTAAAGAAAAAGAAGTTCGCCAAACTGAACTGAAAAACGATGTAAGGGCGCCGGTTATAAATTTTGCCCTTACTACCCGCCGGAAAACTTCCCCGGGAGGGGTTCCTACGCGGCGGAATGGGCGACCCCGCGCCTGGCCCATAAGCTCAGCCTGTTTTATTCATCGGATATTTATTGTAACCGCGCTTTAAAATTTTAATAATAGTCATATGACACCACCGATGACAACACCGGCCATCAACGAAAAGCGCATGGTGCGGCTCTTCTGCGACCTCGCGCGCATCACCTCGCTCTCAGGCAAAGAAGGCGCCATAGCACGGCGCCTCTCGATACTGCTGAAATTCATGGGCGCCGAAATACACATAGACGACGCCGGCGAAAAAATAGGCGGCGAGACCGGCAACCTGATAGCCCGCTTCCCGGGCGCCGGCCCGGGCGGACCCTTCCTCCTCTCCGCGCACATGGACACCGTCGGCCCCGCCGACAACGTCCGCCCCCAGGTACACAAAGACCGCGTGACCTCCGACGGCGCCACCATACTCGGCGCCGATTGCAAGGCCGGCATAGCCATAATACTGGAAACGCTCAAAACCCTGGAAGAGAACCGCATACCTCACCCGCCGATAGAAGCGGTGTTCACCGTCAGCGAGGAGATGGCGCTGCTGGGCGCCAAGTACCTGGATTATTCAAAAATAAAAGCCCGCTACGGCCTGATCTTCGACAACGAGCGTCCGCTTGAATGCGTGATAACCGAAGCCCCGGCGGCGAATAAAATGGATATCAGGGTCTACGGCATAGCCGCCCACTCAGGCGTGGCGCCGGAGCGCGGCATCTCGGCTATCAAGGTCGTCTCGCAGGCCATAGCCGCGATGAAACTGGGCCGCATAGATTTCCAAACCACGGCCAATATAGGATTCATAAGCGGCGGCCACGCCATAAACATCATCCCGCCGCTGGTGGAGATGAAAGGCGAGGTCCGCAGCCACGCGCCGGCGAAACTGAAACTGCAGACTTCGCATATGGAAGACTGCTTCAAACGGGCCGTCAGGAACGCGCGCATAAAGGTGAAAGGGAAAACGCTTAAGCCCAGCTACGAATTTCTGGTGGAGCGCAAATTTCCGGGGCTGGCTATCTCCCGGACCAACCCGGCCCTGAAGCTTATCGACTCGGGCATGAAAGAGCTGGGGCTAAAGATGAAGACTTTCGCGTCCGGCGGCGGCACCGACGCCAACATCATGTACGGGCACGGGATAGAAGCGCCGATACTCGCCACCGGCATGCGCGAGGTCCATACCACCGGGGAATACCTTGACCTGAAGGATTTTTTCAACTGCGCCAGGCTTGCGGTGAGAATAGTCGGCTCCGCCGGAGTCTAGATTCAAGATTTAAGATTCCAGATTCAAGACTTGAGACGAGGAACACGATACCGGCTCTCTTTTCTCGTCGGGGCTGATAGCGGGGGACGCCCTTGACCGGCATACTTTTGGCCGGCTTCACCGTGATGAAGCTGGACGGCGCGCTGCGCATGCGGGAGCCCTCGGCCGGGAACGCCGCCTTTGAGGACGCGTTTTCGACGGTTTTATACCTGGGCCTGGCGCTTTACCTGCCGGCAAAGAAGAAGAAAGTAAAGGGTCTAAGGGGTTAGGGGTTTGAGGTGTTAAGGGTAAAAATAAAAATTTCCCACCCTAAGACCCTAAAACCCTTCGGCTTGAATTATGGACCGAACTTACCGGATATTGTGCGTGGACGATGAGGATTTCACGCTGGATCTTCTTGAGACCCTGCTTGCTCCGCTGGGCCACGAGGTCGTCACGGCCCTGAACGGGAAGAACGCGCTCGGCGTCCTGGCCGATAAGACCATTGACCTGGTGCTTCTGGACATCAACATGCCGGACATGGACGGCTATGAGGTGTGCAGAAGGATAAAAACCGATTCCCAGACCAAGCATATCCCGGTCATAATGATCACCTCCATGGATTCAAGAGAAACCAAGCTTAAAGGCATAGAGGCGGGCGCGGAGGAATTTCTGACGAAGCCCCTGGACCAGGCGGAACTGCTGCTGAGGGTGAAAAACATCCTGAACGCCCGCGATTATGAGGACGCTTTCACCTACCTTATACACTCGCTCGCCCGGGCCGCCGAGGCCAACGACATAGACACCGGCAACCATATCCTGCGCGTGGGTGAATATTCCGCGATGATAGCCGGGGAGTTGGGCATGCCCGAGAAGTTCATCGAGACCATCCGCCTGCAGGCGACCCTGCACGACGTGGGCAAGGTCCACATCCCCAGCCACATCCTTAAAAAAGACGGCAGGCTGACCGGGGCCGAGATGGAGGAGATGAAAAAACATTCCGCTTTCGGCGCCATGATAATCGGGGACCATCCCCGGCTGGCATTCGGCAAACGCATAGCGCTCAGCCATCACGAGAAATGGGACGGCAGCGGCTACCCGGCGGGCCTGAAAAGCGAAGCTATCCCGCTTGAAGCCCGGATAGTGGCGATAGCGGACTGCTATGACGCTTTGCGCAATTCCCGTATCTATAAGCCCAATTACGACCATCAGGGCGCCTTCAGGATAATAACGGAAGGGGACATCAGGGTGGAACCCGCGCATTTCGACCCGAAGATACTGGAGATTTTCAAAAGGCTAGCGCCGAGGTTCGAAGAGATGTATAAGAAGATGACGGATAAGAAGTAAAGGGTCTAAGGGTCTAAGGGTCTAAGGGTCTAAGGGGTTAAGGGGTTAAGGGGTAAAACAAAAATTCCCCACCCTAAAACCCTAAGACCCTTAGACCCTAAAACCCTTCGGTTCACAAGGAGAGTCTCGGTGTTCTTCATGGCGGTGTCTCCGGCGCTGTTCCAGGGTCTGGCCGACGGCTGGCTGGGGAACCTGATAGGCCACACCTGGCTCGGCATCGCCGGACCGGTGCACCCGCTCTACGTGGCCATAGCGCTCTGCGTTGTGCTCTATTCCATAGGCGAATCGTTCTACTCGCCGCGCCTCTATGAATACCCCGCCGCGATAGCGCCCAAAGGCCAGGAGGCTCCTACCTGGCCCTTTCGATGCTGCCCTATTTTGTCGCGAAATTCTTCGTGGGCGCCGTTTCCGGCTTTCTGCTGGTGCGGTACTGTCCGGCCGAGGGTCCGCGTAATTCGCAGATGATCTGGCTGATAGTGGGGGGGATGGCCCTTCTGACTCCGATCGGCCTGCTGCTGGCCAGGCGCTACATCCAGGTCCACGAGTCCGGCAGGGACTAAAAGCGGGGTAGAGGGGAGAGGGGTTAGGGTAGAGGGTGAGATGTTAATTTACTAACTGTTGGTTTTTATCTACAATTAAGGAAAGGGGGTAGGGCAGGGGAATAAGGAACTCCTTACTCTGAACCCTATACCTTATCCCCTACACCCTATACCCTGCTTTTATGACCGAACCTAAAGACCTTTATTCCTGCCTGGCGGCGTCCGCGGACAGGGACCCGGACCGGACGGCTTTTGCCGACGAGAAAAGGCGGATGTCCTACGGCGAACTCCGGCATTATACGGACCGCGCCGCCGACATGTTCTGGCAGTCGGGCGTAAGAAAGCAGAACACCGTGGCCATAGTCCTCAGGAATTCCATGGAATTCGTCATCGCCTATTTCGCGCTGGCCAAACTGGGCGCGGTAGCCGTGCCGATAAACTACCTGATCACAAAAGAGGCGGAGATAAAGTACATGCTTGAAAGTTCCGGGTGCAGGGGCGTCGTCACCGCGAAGGAACATCTCAGAAGCTACCTGAACGTGAAAAAACACCTGCCCTGTTTAAAATTCATCATGTCCGTGGATTTCACGGGCGAAGATTCGGTGATGGATTTCTGGCACTATCTGACGCACGCGCATTACCACCGCGAGACGAAGAACGCCGCGGCCGACGAGCACGGCGTGGCGACCATACTTTACACTTCGGGCACCACCGGCCACCCGAAAGGCGTCCTGCTGACCCATCACAACCTGATAGAAAACTCCAGGGCGGCCATAGAAAGCCTGCGGCCGGAGAAAAAAGACGTCTTCATGGCGCTGCTGCCGATGTTTCACACGCTTTCCTGGACCGGCAACGTGGTGACGCCGGTGCTGCTTGGCGCCAAGACCTATATAGTCGCCGGCATCACCCCGCCCAAGCCCTGGCTGCTGGCCATGGGCCGCGAGGGCGTTTCCGTGATGATAGCCGTGCCGCAGATCTACGGCATGCTGGCCAAGGAAGCGAAAGGCTTCAAAAAGTTCTTCCTCAGGTTCTGGGCCTTCCGCAAGGCCAGGCTCTGCCTGTCGGGCGCCGCCCCGCTGAGCCACGCCATTAAGGAGCACTTTGAGAAAGTTTTCAAGATACCGATACTTGAAGGCTACGGCCTTACCGAAACGAGCCCGGTGGTAACGCTGAGCCTGCCCGGGGCGAGAAAACACGGCTCGGTGGGAAAAGCCGTGCCGGGGGTGAAAATAAGCGTGGTGGACGAAACCGGCCGCCACCTCAGGCACGGCGAAGAAGGCGAAATCTGCGTGTGGGGGCCCAACATCACCCAGGGCTACCACGAAAACCCCGAGGCGACCAAAGAGCTCTTTACGCGCGACGGCTGGCTTAAGACCGGCGACATAGGCGTCATCGACGAAGAGGGGTTCCTGTTCATCCGCGACCGGAAAAAAGACATGGTCATAGTAAAGGGCCTGAAGGTTTTCCCGGCCCAGATCGAGCAGCTGATAAATACCCACCCGAAAGTCCAGGAAGCGGCCGTCATCGGCATACCTGACCACGCAGGCAATGAGACCATGAAGTGCTTCTGCGTGCCCAAAAAGGACATGAACATAGACAAGGCCGAGATCATGCGCTTCATAAAATCGAACATGGACGCTTACAAGCGCCCGCGCGAAGTGGAGATAGTGGACATGCTCCCCAAAAACACGCTGCAGAAAGTCCTTAAAAGAGAACTGCTGAAAAAGGAACTGGAGAAACGGACACAGAGAAGTAACGGGTCTAAGGGGTTAAGGGTTTAAGGTGTTAAGGGTAAAAACAAAAAAATTCCCCACCCTAAGACCCTTAGACCCTAAAAACCTTCGGTTCACACGGAGAAGTATGACATCATCAATCCCGGCCGAAATCCTTAAGCTCTTCAATGAAGCTTACATCGTGGGAGGCGCGGTCAGGGACGCCGTCCTTAAGAGGCCGGTAAAAGACCTGGACCTGGCCGTCCCGGGCAGGGCCGGTTTCCCCGCCAGGGCGAAGCGGCTCGCCCGCAGGCTCGGCGCCTCCGTCTTCCCGCTCGACGAGGAAAACCTGGTCTACAGGCTCACCCCCAGGTCAAAGCCCGGCCTGAACATAGACATAGCCCCTTTCCAGGGCAAAGACATAAAAGAAGACCTTTTAAGGCGGGATTTCACTATAAACGCGATGGCCCTGCCGCTTGCCGCCGGCTTTAAAATGGCGCCGGACAGGAAGACGGGGCTTTTCACGCTCCCGGCCGTCAAAAAAAGCGCCTTGCTCGACCCGGCCGGCGGGCTCAGGGATATCGCCGCCGGGACCGTCAGGATGACGAGCCGCGAAGCGCTCGCCGAAGACCCGCTGCGGCTGCTGCGGGCGTTCAGGTGCGCGGCGGAACTTGATTTTAAAATAGACAAAAAAACCCTCGACGCCATAAAACGCCGGGCCGCGTCCATAAACAAAGCCGCGCCCGAGCGCATACACGACGAACTCCTGCTTCTGTTGAACTGCGCCGAAAGCCACGCCTGGCTTAAAGCGCTATACGAAGCCGGCCTGCTTACGGCGATAATTCCCGAGCTTGCCGCGCAATCGGCCTGCGCCGAAGTCTATTACGGCAAAGGGGGGGTTTTAAAGCACACTTTCGCCGTGGTGGAAAGGCTGGACCACCTTTTTGAAAATACGGGGACCTATATACCAGGCTGGCGCAAAATTGCGGAGTTCCTGGAGGAAAAGAACGTGCTGAAGCTGGCTGGCCTCCTGCACGACGTGGCCAAGCCGGCCAGGGCCGGCATGATAAACGGGCGGCTGCGGTTCTTCGGGCACGAGGAATACGGCGCCATCATGAGCTCGCGCCTCATGGAGCGCCTGCGCTTTTCAAAGGACCACATACGGCTGGTTTCCAAACTCATAGGCCAGCACCTGCGCCCCGGCAACCTCGCCTCCAACGACCTTATCTCGGACCGGGCGATGTTCCGCTTTTTCCGGGCCATGGGCGAATACGCCGTTCCGCTCCTGGTGCTTTCCTGGGCCGACCACGCCAGCTACATAACGCAGGCGCAGCTCCGCTCGATAAAGAACAAGATAAAAGAAAAGCCTTTCCCGATACCTAAAGGGGGGCTGCCCCAGAACGGCATCAAAAAGACCCTGCGTTTCCTCGAAGTCCTCAATCTGCTGTTCGAGGTTTACATCTCAAAGAACATAAAATTAAAGACCGCGCGCCTTATAGACGGCCATGACGTTCTCAGGACGCTTAAGATGAAAGAAGGCCCGGCAATAGGCGAAATTCTGGAAAAAGTAAGCCTGCGGCAATTTGAGGGGAAGATAAATACCCGCCGCCAGGCGCTTAATTACCTCAAAAGTTGTAACTTTCCAGGTTCACGGTTCAACGGTTTTCCGCCAAACAGCCCGGCGGATCCGCCTCCGGCGGAAACGGTTCAGCGGTTGAAAAAGGTATAAAACAGGTTCAGCGGTTTAATGGTTCAGCGGTTCAACGGTTGAAGAAACTAATCCTGAATCTCTAAACCCCTGAACCGTGAACCCTGAACCGTGAACCTTGAACCGTGAACCTGACAACCTGAACAGTTACAAAGTTTTAAAATAGGTCCTTAGGCCCAGGAACGACTGGGCCTTTTTTTATTAGAAAACCATACTTATGGCCCGTGCTGACAACGCTTTTTTATCCTAAACTATAAAGAAGAAAAGGTTGCAGGCAACAGGTCGCGGGTAACAGGCGGAAAACCGGCCCCTGAAATTTGTCACCTGACGCCTTGGTGGATTTTCACAAAGGATATTGAACATGAAAATAAGACCAGCCATAGCCGCGGTTCTGACAATAATTTTTGCAGTTAACCTCGTTTTCGCAAACACTTCCAAAACCGCCGCGGCCGGAACAAAGGCGCAGGCGGCCGCAACCAACAACGCCAGAACCAAAGAAATGAAAAACATCCTTTTCAAGCTGGTCCGCCAGGACGAATACCTGGACGAAGCTATAGAGATCCTTGATTCCTCAACCAGCAAGCTGACCGCGGACGACATCTCGGCGCTTGGCTTAAGCCTCAAACTGATAAAGAACAACCTGGAACACCTCGCCGCTTTAAACAAAAAACAGTTCTCCGAAGTCCAGCCTTACACCGGCTTTGCGATTTATACAAAGACCATTCTAAGCTACAGCCGCAAAGCGGCGGTAAAAGTCGGCCAGGCCGGCGAGTTGGTCTCCGCGGCCGTAGCCAAAGGCAAAAAATCGGCCGTCAGGGACGCCGTTTCATCAAAAAAGGGCAAAAAAGTGAAAGGTAAAAACCTCACGCAGATACTTGAAGAGCAGAAAGCCATGGAAAAGCTCTCGGCCGATATCCGGAACCTGAAGGCGTCCGCAAAAAAACTTTACGCCACCAGCAGATGGCTTTATATAGTTTCAAAATAAATCTGCCTGCGGCAGATTTATTGCCATAGGCTGTATGCCGTAAGCCATACGCAGAATAATATCCATAATACAACCACTCGTTTGCCATAGGCTATAAGCCGTAGGCCATAAGCAGAATAAATAGCGGCCTTTCTGCCTACGGCATACGGCCTATGGCAGCCCTGTGCCTGATATTGTAGAATTATCTTTATGAGTTTAAAGACCGAACGATATGTTTATGGCCTGCTGAAAGAAATCGGCGAGGATCCCGAAAGAGAAGGGCTTAAAAAAACGCCTTCAAGGCTCGCCAGAGCCCTGGCCGAAATCACGGCCGGCTACCGCATGGATATAGATAAAATCCTCAACGGCGCCTTCTTTAAAGCCGACTATAAAGAGCTGGTCATAGTGAGGGACATCTCGTTCCACTCCCTATGTGAGCATCATATGCTCCCTTTTTTCGGCACGGCCCATATCGCCTATATCCCCGACGGGAAAATAATAGGGCTGTCAAAAATACCCCGGCTGGTCGACGCCTTCGCCAAAAGGCTGCAGGTCCAGGAAAGGCTGACCGTACAGATAGCGGACACCCTGTTCCGGAAGCTGCGTCCCAAAGGCGTCGGCGTGGTAGTTGAGGCCCGGCATCTCTGCATGACGATGCGGGGAGTAAAAAATGTCTCTTCCTACGCGACTACAAGCTCCATGCTGGGGGTCTTCCAAAAAGACAACCGCGTGAGAGAAGAATTTCTGAATCTGATCAAGAGAGCGCCAATACGTGCGTAGGCGCCGTATCAAGCTATGCCCATCAGACGGCCAGATAATCATTGAAAAGTGCGGGCCATTTAAGTAAAATTGTAACTACTTCTGCAGCCGCACTTTACGAGGTAATATTCGGTGAACCCATGTCTCTTTCACGTATCTGCGTAGTTGCAGAGCTTGCTCTGCGTAAAAGGCAAAGCAAGCTTTGCCACTACAGAAGCAAAGTGCGGCTGTAGAACTACTCACCA
>JAHJSU010000321.1 GCA_018829985.1 Elusimicrobiota bacterium
AGCGCTATTACGTTCTCATAGGAGCGTTCGTCGCCCATGACGCCTACCGTCTTTATGGGCAGCAGCACGCAGAAAGCCTGCCAGATATTCCCGTACCAGCCGGCTTTTTTTATTTCTTCACGCATGATAAAGTCGGCTTTTCTTAAAATAGTCAGCCGCTCCTCCGTTACGCCGCCAAGCACCCGGATGGCCAGCCCCGGCCCCGGGAAAGGATGCTGCATCAGGATCTCTTCAGGGATGGCGAGCTTGCGGCCGAGTTCCCTGACCTCGTCCTTGAAAAGGAAGCGCAGCGGCTCCACCAGCTCAAGACCCATCTTCTCCGGCAGCCCGCCGACGTTGTGGTGGCTTTTGATGACGGCCGAAGGTCCTTTGACCGAAATGGATTCTATGACGTCCGGGTAAAGAGTGCCCTGCGCAAGGAACCGGGCTCCCTTTATCTTTTTGGCTTCCCGCTCGAACACTTCTATGAAAGCACGGCCGATGATCTTCCTTTTTCTTTCGGGAGAAGTCACGCCCTCAAGCCTTGAAAGGAACAGCTTTGAGGCGTCGGCTATCTTTAAATTAAAACGGAATTTTTTCTTAAACACTTCCGTCATTCTTTCGCGGTCGCCGCGCCTCAGCAGGCCCGTGTCCACGAAAATGCAGTGAAGTCTGCCGCCTATGGCCCGGTGCGCCAGCACGGCTGTGACCGAGGAATCCACGCCGCCCGACAGGGCGCAGATGACGGCGCCCGCGCCCGCCTGTTCTTTTATGCCGGCGACGGTCTCATCAAGGAAGGAGGCGGGCGTCCAGTTTTCCTTATACCCGCATATAACCCTGGCGAAATTCCGGAGTATTTTAACGCCGTGGTCCGTGTGATGGACTTCCGGGTGGAACTGCACGCCGTAGTGGCCGCGCTCCGGGTTTTCCATGGCCGCCGCGGGCACCTCGACGGTGCGCGCGAGTACTCTGAACCCGCCCGGCAGCCGCTTGACCTCGTCGCCGTGGCTCATCCAGACTTTAATTTCCCCCGGCACGCCCCTGAACAGCTTTGACACGCCCCGTATCTTCAGCTTTGAGAAGCCGTATTCCCTTTTAGCGGACTTATGAACCCTGCCGCCGGTCTCGCAGGCGATAAGCTGCATGCCGTAGCAGATGCCGAGCACCGGCAGGCCCAGGTTGAATACGGCCGGGTCGGGTTTGGGGGCGCCTTTGTCATAGACGCTGGACGGGCCGCCCGAAAGTATTATCCCCTTCGGGTTTTTGGCCAGGATATTTTCCACGGGAGCGTGGAAGGGCAGGATCTCGCAGTAGACTTTCAGCGAGCGCAGCTTTCGTGCGATAAGCTGGGTGTATTGGCTGCCGAAATCAAGGATAAGGATTTGATGCATAGTGCTGACCGAAGGGTTTAAGGGTCTGAGGGTTTTAGGGTCTTAGGGGAACAGCATTTTTTTACCCTTAACCCCTCAAACCCTTTACACCTTAAACCCTGGTTCCCTACTTCTGTTTCCCCATGCCCACTATCTGGGCGCGCTGGAGCAGTTTGCCCTCGCTTTTGATGGACGGAGCGATGATGAGCTGGGCCAGCTGCATCTCCCTGATATTATGGCAGCCCAAAGCGCCCATCGAGGTCCGAAGCGCCCCGACCAGGTTCTGGCTGCCGTCGTCCACGCGCGCCGGGCCTAAAAGTATCTCTTCCAGGGAGCCGGTCACGCCCACATGCACGCGGGTGCCGCGCGGCAGGTTGGCGTGAGGGGTGGCCATGCCCCAGTGGTAGCCCTTGCCCGGCGCCTGGGCGGCTTTGGCGAAAGGCGAGCCTATCATCACGGCGTCCGCGCCGGAGGCGATGGATTTGCAGACGTCGCCGCCGTTATGCATGCCGCCGTCTGTTATAACAGGCACGTATCTGCCGGTCTTCTTGTAATGGAAATCCCTGGCGGCGGCGCAATCCACCGTCGCCGTAACCTGCGGCACGCCTATGCCCAGCACGCCCCTGGTCGTGCACGCCGCGCCCGGGCCCACGCCTACGAGCAGGCCGGCCACGCCGGCGTCTATGAGTTCAAGAGCCACCCGGTAGGTGACGCAGTTGCCCACCACCACGGGAATCTTCATCTCTTTGACGAATTCAGAAATATCCAGCGTCTTCTGTTTTTTTGATTCGAACTTGATGGTGATGACGGTGGCCTGCACCGCGAAAATGTCCGCGCCGGCCTCTCTGGCTATGGGGCCGAACTCGCCGGCGTTCTGCGGAATGCAGGACACGGCGCAGGGCACTTTGGCTTTTTTTATCTGCTCAACGCGCCTGGCGATCAGCTTCGGTTTGACCGGTTCTTTGTAGAGCTTCTGGAAAACTTCGGTGGCCCTGCCCGGCTCACAGTTCACTATCAGGTCCACGGCTTCTTCGGGATTTTCGTAGCGGGTGTTTATGCCGTCGAGATTCAGCACGGCCAGCCCGCCGAGCCTGTTCATGGCTATGGCGAAGTTAACGTTCACCACGCCGTCCATGGCGGAGGCGAGGAAGGGCATTTTAAACTTTAAGGCGCCTATGCCGAAAGAGATATCGGTATCGTCGGGGTCCACTCCGATGTTGCCCGGGACAAGGGCGACTTCGTCAAAACCATAGGTCTGCCTCGCTTCCCTGTTGCGGCCGATAAAGTAGGACATTGGCTGCCTCCGGGTAAGTAATTAGGTTGTTTAGGCTGAAGGCTATTAGGCTGTTGGTCTGTTAGTCTGTTGGGGCACTGCTTCTTACCTACAGCCTAACTGCCTACAGCCTATCCACCTGAGCAGTTACGAAATTTTAACAAATTACTGCTTGAAAACAAATTCGCGTGCGAAGCGCGCCGCGAAAGCGTCCAGGGAGGCTTTTTTAAGGATGACGGCTCTGGCCGAGCGGCCTAATTCCTTTAAAGCCGCGGGGGACAACGAGAGCGCCCTGTCGAACTGGCGCGCCAGGTTTAAAGCCGAGAGCTTTTCGTAAAAAAAACCGGTCCTGCCGTCTTCAATAAAGCGTTCCATATACCGGGTCCGCTTTATTATCACCGGTTTGCCCAGCGCCATGGCTATAAAGGCTATGGAATTCCCCGCCGCCTCGTTTATATGGGAATCGGCTATGGGCAAAGCCACCAGGCGGGAGCCGAGCACGGCGCTTTTGAGGTTGTGCAGGTTCCTGGCGAGCGGGAACACCTCCGCCGAATCTTTTACCGCGGCGCCGAAGGGCGGCAGTTTAGCGTCAGAAAATATCTTAAGCGTGAGCCCCGCTCTTTTAACGGCCCGCGCGAGCCCTGAAAACTCCCTGCCGGCCGAGCCGGCCGAAAAAACGTAATTGCCGCCGGGGGCGCCGCCCGGCCTGTAATAACGGCAGTCGACGCCGTAGGCCCTCTTGAAGATCTTCGCGGCCTCAAGGCCCGTACCTGTCCATAAATCCCTGTCGTCAAATTCAAGGATATAGGCGGTATCCAAAATACGCAAAAGCTTTAATTCTTTGACTATATCCGCGGTCGGGTTGTGGCCGGGCATCGGCATCAGGTGGTTGGCTATGAATATTTTTCTCGGGCAAGCCAGGTTTTTCAGCAGCCACACAAAAGCCGCCGCGCAGGATTTTCGTTTCGGGAAGTCCAGCAGCGCCAGCAGATCATAGGGACCCGCCAGTTCCCGCTTTAAGTCCGCCAAAGCGGCGTACTTGATGCGGCGCCCCCCCACGGGGAGAGGCAGTTTTTTTATAAAAGAATAGGGGAACCGGAAGTCGTGAATTATGTCCAGCGGAACGCATGCACCGCCCTTCAGCCCCCGTATAAAGGCCTGCTCAAAATGCAGGTTTTCGGGGCATTCCGCGAAATTGGCTAAAAGTATTTTCATTGATCGGTTCCGGGCAGTTGTTTATAAAATTGTATCATAAAAAAATCCCCCGGTCTGGAACCGGGGGATCCTTTCAAAGCCGCTGATGGACTTTTACTTCACGCTGTAGAGGTAGGTCACGAAATCGTGCCAGCCGGCGGCCTTGTCGAAGGCGAAATCGGCGTATTTCCCCTCAAAGATGCCTTCCAGCTTCTCCTGCGCCACCCGGGTCTCTACGGGCGGCAGGTATATGGAGAGGCCCTTGCTTTCCGACAGGTCCCTGCCGACCCGGTTCTTGCCGGAGGATTTATTGTTGATGACCAGTTCCCCGGAGATGAAGTTCTGGAGGGCCGCGGCTTTCGCCTTAAGGGAGGCGGTCTTGTCATCGGTTCCCTTGGCGTTGGCGGCCAGAAGGGCGGCGTACTGCGACAGATCGCCGAAAAAGCTTATGGTCATGTTCGGATCCACTTTGGCGCCGGTGATGTCATAGCGTATGACGCCGTTGCGGGCGGCCTTAAGCGCGTCCGCGTCCTCGGCTTCTTTGGCCAGCTTGCCGAATTCCGCCAGCAACGTTGCGAGGCCGCCGAGCTTTGAGGACCTGATGGCCGAGAGCTGGGCGCTTTTCTTTACCTTGTCGTAGAACAGCTTGAAGGCTTCCACCGTGACCGAACCGAGGTCTTCCGCGGTCATGCCGGGTTTCTTCGCCAGCGCGCCCAGGATCAGGCTGTAGGGATAGCCGTACCCCGGCACGACCTCTTGCGAACCGACTATAACCTTGGTGTAATCTTTAACCTCGTAGACCACTTCGGCCATCTGCATCAGGCAGGCGTCAAAAGCCAGGACATCCACTTTGCCGGCTTCCTTTAAAATCCGGCCGATCTGCTGCGTGCGGATGTAATTGCCGGTCTCATCGTCAAAAGAGATGCCTTTGCCGGGGGCGGCCTTTTTCGTCTGTTGCGGATCCAGCCAGCCGGTCCCGTGGTCCCAGAGTATCAGCATGTACTTTTTGGCGGGATAGGCCTTTTTGGCCCAGGCGACGAAATCCACCGCCCGTTTATAGTCGCCCATGTCCACCGTTTCGGCGGTCGCGACCACCGGCGAAGTGATCTTTTCCTGGTCGGCATCTTTCTTTACCAATATCCTTCTGGCCCCGGTCCAGTCGCCGTCCAGATCCGTGTCGCCCGCCTGTCCTTTCATCCGGCCGTATTCGACCACGATGTTCATATCTTTGGTCGAACCGACCCTTTCCATCTGGTTCACGTTGTAAAGCCCGGCTATTTCAAGGTCGTTTTTGCCGTTTATGAAGACCATGACGGTCCATTTCTTTTCGGGGGCGGCCTTTACGTCAGCGTCCCTGGCTTCGGGGGGCTTGGCCGGGGTCCCGGGCTGGGGGACTGAGATCGCGGGCAGGTTGTCGTATATGGAATTGCCGGAGTCGAAATCGAACTGGGCGTAAGCCGCGGTTAAAGAGAACAGGAAAAATCCGGTTAGAACTGCGCTCGTTACACGTTTCATAACTGCCTCCTTTCCTGACCGTCTGTATAGTATACCAGAACCGCTTGACCTGTCAAGTTCTCAAGGTCCCGGACGTTTTTGGGCCAAAGGGCCTATGCCGAAAGGCTGATGGCTGAAGATCATAAGTGAGGAAACTTAAAGGATTTTGCAACTACCCAGGTATTTGCCGTGAAAACTGTTCCACTATTTCGCTCAGGCCAGAAGACCCGTCCAACCATTATCCCTCTTTGTTCTTCAGCCTTCAGTCTTCGGCCTTTTCAGCCTTTTTATCCGCCAATAACCCTCCAATATATATTATAATCTCTATTGTATGAGGAAAATCCTTTTGCTTGCGGCGCTGTTCCGGCTCCCGGCCGTGTCAGACGCCGCTTCCTGGCTTGAGAACGACTATTCGTTCGGCTCGAACGGTTTTAAAAAAGAATCCCTGACCTTTTTTTCAAAAGTTTCCACCCGCGTGGTGACCGGAGTGAACGCCTCCTTTTACAAGGACCGGGGACGCTACAGGGACAGGGCCTACTTCTTCCGGGTCCCCCTGATGTATTCGGGCGACAAGTTCTATCTCTCCGTCGGATCGTTCTTCTACCCCTCCATAAACCGCTCCAGGGCGCAGGGCGGCAAATTCTACCTGCTTGTGCCGGTAAGCGAGGAGCCTGACCGAAGTTATCTGCACCTTATATTTTCATGCGCCGCGGCCCGCCAGGAGACGACGCTGAATTTAAGCGGCGGCCCCGCCCGCAAGTCGTTCTCAGAAACTTCTTTTGAACTGCAGGCCGAGAAGAGCTATTACAACCAGTTCTTTTTTCTGGCCTCGGCGAGCGGGTTTTCTAAACCCGAACAGGCGAAAAATTCAAACCTGATAAACCCGGTACTGGACCACGGCGAGATAGCTTATCTGGGCACTTTCAGGCCCATAACCGGCCTGCCGCAATGGGCGGCGGCCATACAGGTCGCCCGCAACATGGCGCCGGAGTATAACAGCCATATTTACATGGGGTACAGCAGGATAGCTTTCAGGAACGCGGAGACCGCCGGTTCGTTCCTGGCCGGCCTGAAACTGAAGCTCAATGATAAATCCTCGTTTGATTTCGGCTATAATTTTTATAAAATAAAAGGGGAAGCCAGTAAAAGCTATTTTAAATTTTTAGTGCAGGTGTTTTTTAACACCGGCCGGAAAGGGGAATAAGGCAAGATGATACTTCAGTCGCAGGAAAGCCTGGAGATGCTGGTGATGGTCTCAAGGCTTTTATCCTCAAAGCTGGACATTTCGGAACTCCTGCTGACCATCATGAGGCTGGCCTCGCGCGTAGTCGGCGCCGAGCGGGCCTCCTTATATCTTTTGGACGAGAAGGCGCAGGAACTCTATTTCGACGTGGCCCTGGGCCTGCCTGAAGACGTGCAGAAGATGCGGTTCAAGCTCGGGGAAGGCATAGCCGGCACCTGCGCCAAAGAGGGCCGGTCGCTGATCATAAACGATGTCGCCGCGGACCCCCGCCACGCCCAGAAAGTGGACAACAAGAGCGGCTTCGTGACCCGCGCGCTCCTGACCTGCCCGATGATAATAAAGGGCAAAGTGATAGGCGTGGTGCAGGCCATCAACAAGGCGGACGGGGATTTCTCCGAAACCGATAAGAACAATTTTGAAGCCTTCGCCTCCCAGGCGGCCATCGGCATAGAGAACTCAAGGCTGTTCGCCACCGTGAAGGAAGAGAAACGGAAGCTTGAGATAATCTTCAAGCGGATAAAGGAAGGGGCGGTGCTGACGACCCCGGAAGGCGAGATCCTGATACTCAACTATTCCGCCAGTCTCTACCTTGAATACGAAAAATACAAGTTCACCAACATAAAACAGGCCCTTGAACACTTCGTCCTTAAACCGGCTTTCGAGAATATCATGTCCGCGGAAGGCGCCGTATCCCGCTTTGAGATGATTAGGGAAAAGCCCAAGAGATTTTATATGGACGGCTCCGCGATAAAACTTTTCACCGAGGACAAGGACGGCAATTCAAGGGTGGAAGGCCTGCTCTGGGTGCTCTCCGATGTCACGGCCCAGAAGCTGGAGGAGTATATGGCCAGGAATTTCCTGTCCCTTATCTCCCACAAATTCAAGACCCCGCTCGCCTCAATCAACGGCTATTCGCAGATCTTAAAGGATGAGGCCGCCGCGAAGAATCTGCCGGAGCTAGTACAAAAATCGGCCGAGACCATATTCGCACAGGGCGGAAAACTCGGCTGTCTGGTGGAAACCCTGCTTGATTTCGTGACCATAGACAGCATGGATGAGACCTGCATCAACAAGACCGAATTCGAGGTGTCGGAAGTCTTTAACGAGGGTGTGGAAGCGGTTAAAACCAGGTTCAGGAACATGGAGGGCCTGACTTTTAAAGTGGTCGTCCCGGAACCGATAAAGCTCAAAGCCGACAAGAACCTCGTCAGGAACGCTCTTAAGTGCCTGCTGGACAACGCGGTAAAGTTCAACCCGGCCAAGGACAAACTCATCATCGTCTCCGCCCAGGAGAAAGACGGCTGCGCCCTGCTGTCCGTGGGCGATAACGGCCCCGGCATACCCGGCGAGGAACTGTCCAACATCTTCAATAAATTCTATCAGGTGGAGGCTTCTTTCACCGGCCAGGTGGAGGGCTGGGGGCTGGGGCTAGCGCTGGTCAGGAAAGTGGCCGATGTGCACCACGGCCAGGTCTCCGTCAAATCCCAGCTCCAGAAAGGCTCCGCCTTCACACTGGTCCTCCCGCAGTAACTACAAACATATTGTATCCGCAAGAAGCACAGTCGGGTTCGCCGTCGTGTTTCCTGCGCGCTCCGGGACCGGGCTTCAGGGGAAGAGCCCGGTGTCTTCCGCCGGCGAAGAACTCGCCTCGCACACAG
Source organism: Elusimicrobiota bacterium (assembly GCA_018829985.1). Lineage (GTDB taxonomy): Bacteria > Elusimicrobiota > Elusimicrobia > Elusimicrobiales > UBA9959 > JAHJSU01. The sequence continues at coordinate 8,212 of JAHJSU010000321.1, forward strand.
TGCTCGGCTCAGACATTCTTCGCCGGTCGCTAATGATAGCGACTTCGCTCCAGACACCGGGCTGAAGCCCTTAAATGGAGCGCGCAGAAAACCCGCCGGCCCCCCTCCATTATAAAGTTGAAATTAATAATGTATTATCCCCACCCCGATGATACAACCATCCCCACCCCAGCGGTCGCGGCCAGGCCCAATAAAAAAACCGTCCGCCTAAGGCGGACGGATCTAAAACGCCAACATTAAAAATCCGGATTCCGTGACTAACTTATTTATGTATGCTATGGAGCGCAAATTTATTACTCCAAAACGCACCATTTAACGGACAGGAACTTATACGTTCCTACGCGACGGAAGGGTAACCCCATGACTGGCCCGTTCCCCCCGGCCCCCGCGAGACCGACCCCGTCAGCAGGCCCCGCGCCGAATTGTTTATCAGGCGAAGGCAATACTTAGGTGGATTTTCCGTGATGGAAGGCAGCAGCCTTTTCCCACGCAGAGGTTTTCAATAATTCACTATGACAGCCACGGCGGTCGTGGTGTCCGCTTTCCTGAAGCCGGCGCCGGGGGCGTTGGAATATTTCCACAGGTAGGAGGCCTTCAGCGAAAAATGCGTGGAGATGGTGGTCACGATCGCGGTTTCCGCGTTCATCCGGTAGTCTTTTGAATCCTTCAAGTTGCCGAGGTATTCAAGGTCCTGGCTGGCGTTGGCGCTGGGCGAAAGCGTCCTGATGTATTTGGCGTAGCCGCGGAAGGTGCCGAAAGACTGGTTGTCGGAGAGCAGCCTGTCTTCCCGGATATAGCCGCCGCCCGCCTCGCCGAAGAGCTTGTCGTTCGCGAGGTACAGGAAGTTTCGGCCTACGCCCAGCGCGATGTCGAAGCGGTCCTTTATGCCGGCGAAGCGGTTCTTGTCCCAGGCGGTCTTCTGGAAGGCGTAATTACTGCCGGAAAGTTTTAGGCTTATCTTCCCGGAGGCGTTATACTGTTCGGCGGTCACCGTGTCCCCGCTTTCGGTGCCGAGCCCGCCGGCCGCCAGCTCAAGCGCGGCTTTTCCCCAGTCGCGGTTGAAGAGGTTCTTGGCGGAAAGGGTGGAGGTTTTCGAATTGCCGGCCGTTTTTACGTAGGAAAGTTCGGCGGTGTCCTTCCAGTTCTTAGGCGCTTCCTGCGCCCGGGCGGCGGAGGCCAGGCAGAGCAGCGCGGCCGCTGATAATATTTTGGCCATGATATTGTCCTTATGTTCCGTTAAATTTAGTTGAACTCATTTTACAAAACTTAGGTCCGCAAAAATATCGCTTCCGGCCCCGTCTCCAAAAAGAAAGCCCCCGCCGCTAAACTCGGCGGGGGCTTTTATTGTAAAACTTACGGCTTATTTAACCTCTATCTTGTCGGTCTTGCCCTTGTTCACGGACTTGCCGGTGGAGATCTGGCCGATGCGCCTGAAGCTCCACTTTACGTAATACTTGGTGGCGCCGCCGCGGGTCATCTCGCCGGGCTCGAAGCTCTTGGACGGATCGTCGTTCAGGCTGAAGGACTTGGAGGTGTCCAGTTCGTTCTCCGCGAAGTTCAGCTCGTAGCCGAGCGCCGCGTCGAAAGTGAATTCCTTTTTGCCCTTGTAGCTGTCGAAGAACCAGAAGCCGTCTTTGTACAGTTCAACTTTAACGGCCGTTTTTTCGCCGGCGTACTCCGCCGCCCATCTGTCGTTGAGCTTAAAGTTGAATTTGCCGTCGCTGTTGTTGAACCCGGCTACGGAGAGCCCGTTCTTATCCGGCGCCATCGCGACCTTGTTCTGGGGGGTCAGCTGGTACTGCACGTCGTAGTCGCCGATGGAGTGCACGCTGTAGTTATAAGCCCGCTTCTCTATGTCGAGGTCCATGTAGGGACCCTGCAGGCAGACTTCGAAGCTCTCGGTTTCCCAGGGGAACAGTTTCCGCGCGCCTATGCTGAGCTGGGCGGTGCGGCGGAAGACCTGGCCGGGGCGCTGATGGCACTGCATACCTTTGGGGTGGGCGGGCTGATGCGGCGGGGGCGGATCCGGAACGTAGTAGCATTCTTCCACCCATTCGGTGCTGTCAAGGTACGCCCTTTCGGATATGCCGCCGCTGTCATTTGCCCCGAAATTGAAGGTATGACAATCGCGGGAATAGCTGACATGATGCGGCGAATGGCCCCAGTAGCCCGGATACGGCTGGCTCGGGTAATAATGGCCCGGATGCGGATAGCCAGGATACGGATGACCCGGATAATACTGGTCCGGATAAGGAGCTTTAATATCTATGGCGGCGGCATCGTTGACGACGCTTTTAACATCGACTCCCTGGTCGAAGTTCACTTCGGCTTTCGCGGAAGCCGCAAAACCAAGACAAACCAACGCTACGACTATTTTATTGTTCATGCAGTTTTTACCTCCACGGATTTTGCTGTTGAACTACAATGAATGAATCTCACATTAATAGTGTAATATAAATATATACCTATTATAAGAGGCTTTGGGACTATCCGGGGGATGTTTTTGGACCTACGGGGAAGTTACCCAAAAGGCCTACACCCGAAAATTGCAACGGCAATTTTCGGAAGGCTAAAGGATAAAGGCTGAAGGATGAAGGAAAGGATACGGAGAATAGAAGAGCTTTTTTCCACCCTTTAGCCTTTATCCCTCATCCTTTATCCTTCCCGTCCGCCTGAGGCGGACGGGTTATGCCAGCTTGTTGTCCGCCACAAGCTTCCTGAGCTCGTCCATATCGGGATTTATATGGAACGGCCGGCCGCAGGCCTTGACGGCGCTCTGCACGTCTTTCAAGCCGTTGCCGCTTATTAAAAGCACCGCCGATTCGCTGTCTTTAATCTTGCCTTCCTTAACCGCTTTCTTCAAGGCCGCGTAAGTGGCGGCGGCGGCCGGCTCGGCGAAGACATTGGACCCGCGCGCTATCTCCGGTATCGCGGAAAGTATCTCCGCGTCGGTGACGGAAACGGCGAATCCCTGGGAATCCCTTATTGCCATGACGGCCGCCAGGCCGTCCCTGGGAAGGCTGACCGAGATGCTGTCGGCGATGGTCTGGCCCGATACCGGCTGTATGTCGCCGCCGGATTCAAAAGCCCTTTTGACGGCGTCCGATTTTTCGGCCTGAACGGCTATGAGCTGGGGCAGTTTTTCTATGATGCCGAGCCGGTGAAATTCCACAAAGCCTTTCCACATGCCGCTTATGATGTTGCCGTCGCCCACGGACACGAACACCTTGTCCGGGGTCTCCCACTTCAGCTGCTCGCAGATCTCAAAAGCGCAGGTCTTTTTCCCTTCGCGGGTAAACGGGTTGACGCCCGTGCTGCGGTTGTACCAGCCGTACTCGGCGGAGGCTTTAAGGCACAGGTCGAAGGCGTCGTCATAAGTGCCTTTGACCATAACGACCACGGCGCCGAACACCAGTAGCTGCGCCACTTTGGGCGCGGGCGCGGTTTCCGGCACGAAGATGACCGCCTTCATATCCAGGCTGCCGGTCAGGCAGGCCAGCGAGGAGGCGGCGTTCCCGGTGGAAGCGGTGGTTATAACCTTCTCCTTCAGTTCCCTGGCCCGGGCTATCACGACGGCGCTGGCCCGGTCCTTGAAAGACGCGCTGGGGTTCCTGCCGTCGTCCTTTATGTAGAGATTAGGCACGCCGACCGCGGCGCCGAGCCTTTCGGCCTTGTAAAGCGGCGTCCAGCCCACCTGCACCGGGGGGATCATCTTGAAACCGGCCAGGGGCAGGATCTCCATGTAGCGCCAGAGTGTCCAGTCATGATTGTCTTTCAAAACCTCGTAATTGAGCCTTTTTTTGATGAGGTTGTAATCGTAGAGGACCTGGAGATTCCCCCCGCAGGAGGCGCAGGTATATTTGACCTCGGTGAGTTTGTGGTCCCTGCCGCAGTTTATGCACTGTAAAGTTTTTATTTTTTTCATAGCAGCCTTAAGTGTTCATCCTTTTATTTCTTTAGAACTTTAAAGATCGAATCGCGCACCGCGCCGGTAAATTTTGCCAAATCGGCGAGGGAAGTTTCAAGCCTTTTACGCAGCCTCGGCGTTATTTCAAGCTGCACTCCGCCCAGGAGCGCCCTGTTGACTATGTTCCTGGGGTTGACGCCCGGCAGCCTTCGGCAGGGAAACTCTGCCGCAAAACCGGCTGCATAAAGCGCCGCGGCGACAAGCCCGGCCGCCTCCGCGTTTGCGCCGCCTACACAGACCCATTGGCCCCGGCCGAAATAGCTGTGCAGAGAAACGGCAAAAACGGCGCCGGAGGAAAGCGCCAAAGCCTGCGGATCGTCGAAATTAGTTGAGGTGACATGCAGCTTGCCGCTGCCGGGGCCCAGCCAGCCGTTGAAGATATAGAGATTAAAATCGGCGCCGGCGATATTGCGGGCGAGTCTTGAGTTGGCCGTTTCTATGTCCCCGCCGTGTATGGCGAACACGGAAACGGGGGAGTTGCGGTTATAGACTTCCTTTGAATAGTCCCGGCCTTCCACATGAGCGGAAGTAAGCGCCTGAAAATCGGGATAGACGTCCTTTTTAGGCCTGCTCAGGCCCGCATCCGTTCCGCAGGCGCACAAAAGCATCAGTGAAAGCGGAAGAACCGCTTTCATAAACCTTGCTTCCGCAGTAAGGAGGCCGGGCTTCATGCCAAGGGTTATTATAATATAAAAAGCCCCCCGCGTCTAAATTCTTTAGGAATATATAATAATAAACGTATCATTCTGATATTACACTAGCTGTTACGGCGCCGGCATAGCCTTGTCCGGCGCCTTTAAATATGCTTTTATATGTTTTTAAGAAGGGGACGCAGCGTAAATAATAAAAACAAGGCGGTAAGTTATGGCCAGAATAATAAAATGCGGTTTGATCCAGTGCGGTCTGCCGGTTCACGAAGGCGAGGGAACCGTGCAGCAAATAAAGGCCGCGATGATAAAGAAGCATCTCGGGTTCATAGACAAGGCCGGCAAAAAAGGGGTCCGGATACTTTGCCTGCAGGAAATTTTCTCCACGCCCTATTTCTGCCCTTCCCAGGACAGCAAATGGTATGCTACCGCCGAGCCCGTGCCGGGGCCGACCACGAAACTGCTGTCCAAATACGCAAAAAAATACGGCATGGTCATTGTCGTGCCGCTTTACGAGACTGTCATGGCCGGGGTCTATTACAACACGGCCGCGGTCATAGACGCCGACGGCAAGTACCTCGGTAAATACCGCAAGATACAGATCCCGCAGGTGGCCGGGTTCTGGGAAAAGTTCTTCTTCAAACCCGGCAACCTCGGCTACCCGGTCTTCGAGACCAGATACGGCAAAGTGGGAGTCTACATCTGCTACGACCGCCACTTCCCCGAAGGCGCCCGCATCCTGGGCCTGCACGGCGCCGAGATAGTGTTCAACCCGTCGGCCACGGTCGCCGGGCTTTCGCAGCATCTCTGGAAGCTGGAGCAGCCGGCGCACGCCGTAGCCAACGGCTATTTCATGGGCTGCATAAACCGGGTGGGCGCCGAGAAGCCGTGGAATATCGGGAAATTCTACGGACACAGCTACTTCGTGAATCCCCGCGGCGAGATCCTGGCGGAGGGCAGCGAGAACAGGGACGAGATAGTAGCGGCCGATATAGACCTTGATAAAATAGCCGAGATACGCAATACCTGGCAGTTCTACCGCGACCGGCGGCCGGAAACGTACGAAGACATAGTGAAGCTGTTGCCCTAGACAGCCAGACAGCTAGACAGCTAGGCGGCTAGGCAGCTAGACGGCCAGAACTGAGAAAACCGCAGAAGCTGCCTAGCCGCCCAGCTACCCAGCGGGTGTGCTGCCTGGCAGTTACATAGGAGGACGCTATGACACAAGAGATGCTTATCAAGAACGGGGACATATTCACCGCGGCGGATTCCTTTAAAGGGGATATACTCATCAGGAACGGGAAGATAGCGGAGATAGCTGGAAAGATCTCCCCCCCTCCGGGCGCCGAAGTCATCGACGCGGCCGGCCTGGAAGTTTACCCGGGCGGCGTGGACGTCCACACGCACTTCGCGCTGCCGTTCATGGGCACGGTCGCGGCCGACGATTTTGAAAGCGGGACCGTGGCCGCGGCCTGCGGCGGCACCACGACCATTGTGGACTTCGCGATACCCTCTAAAGGCGGCAGCATCCTTGAGGCGCTCCAAGCCTGGCATCAGAAGGCGGCCGGCAAGGCCGTCGTAGACTACGGGTTTCATATGGCCATGGTGGATTACAACGACAAGATAGCCGCAGAGATCCCCAGGGTAGTCAAGGAAGGCATAACCAGCTTCAAGTGCTTTCTGGCCTACAAGGGCGCTTTCATGGTGGACGACGCGCAGTTCCTGGAGATACTGACGGCCGCCAAAAATAACGGCGTGCTGGTCTCCATTCACGCCGAGAACGGCGACATGCTGGCCTACCTGATGAAACACCTGATAGAAGACGGGCATACGGGCCCGCAGTACCACCCGGTGGCCCACCCGGCCTCGGCCGAGGGCGAGGCTACGCATCGCGGCCTGGTGCTGGCGCGGATGGCCGGCGCGCCGCTCTATATCGTTCACCTGAGTTCGAACGAGGGGCTTAAAGAGATCAAGGCCGCCCGCTCGCGCGGACAACTGGTGTTGGCCGAGACCTGTCCGCAGTACCTGCTGCTGGACGACGAGCTATACCTCCAGAACGGCTTCGAGGCGGCGAAGTGGGTGATGTCGCCCCCGCTGCGCGACCGCGCCGGCCAGAATAAACTCTGGGACGGCCTGCGCGACGGCTTCATCCAAACCGTAGCCACCGACCACTGCTCTTTCAACTTTAAGGGCCAGAAAGACATGGGCAAGGATAACTTCCTGAAGATACCCAACGGCATCCCGGCGGTCGGCGACAGGGTGAACCTCTTGTACACCTACGGCGTGAAAAAGGGAAGGATCTCCCGGAACCAGTTCGCCGCCGTGACCGCGGCCAATCCGGCCCGCATCTTCGGGCTGTACCCGGAAAAGGGGAGCATAGCGCCCGGTTCCGACGCTGACCTGCTCATCATGGACCCGGACAGGAAGTGGAAGATAACCAAAGAGAACAGCCATCACAATGTGGACTATTCGGCGTTCGAGGGCTTCGAGCTCGAAGGGATGCCGGCGGTAGTCATCTCCCGGGGCGAGGTCGTAGCGCGGTACAACAAGTTCACCGGCGCGCCGGGCCGGGGAAAATTCATCAAAAGAAGAAAATTCGACACAGGAGGAGACAGAGAAAATGCAGCATAGAATAAAATTGACTGCGAGAGAAAAAATAAATATCTGGCTTGACCTCTGTGATTTTTCTTTTCGGCTGATGAAAAGCACTCTTAATATTACAGAACTGGAGAAAAGGCTGAAGAAAATAAGGCGAGCCCATTTAAAAGAAGACAGACTGCTTCTACTTAAATGGGCAGGACTAAAATGACCAGGAACATTTTATTTGCGGTTTTGGAAAAATTAATTAAGGTGTCCAGGCAAAGCAAGACAAAGCTCGTTTTAATGGGCGGGATAGCCGTCAGCGTTTTTGCCTCGCCGCGCGCCACTTACGATATTGACGCAATCATATCTTTGGAAGACGAAAAATTAAAGGATTTTCTGGATTTACTAAAAAAAGAGGGTTTTAAGTTTAACCGAAGACAACCCATAAGGTTTATTCAGAATCTGCCCTTTATTACTTTCTATTATCCGCCCTATAAAACTTATGTCGACCTTTTTGTCGCCCGCAATGAGTTCCAATATGAAATTTTAAAACGAGCCAGAAAGGTTAATCTGGATAAATTGAAATTATCTATTATTTCGCCGGAAGATTTAATTCTGGTAAAATTGCATAGCGGCAGGGAGAAAGATATAGAAGATGTAAGACAGATAATCCTGGAGAATAAATCCAAATTGGACTTTGACTATCTGCGAAAATGGTCTAAATTGCTTGACCTAAAAGTTTTTCTTAAGGATGAAATACGGAGTTTAGGGATTATTATTCCACAAGCCCGGCGAAACGGGAAAAACGTATGATGTCGTTCGCCCATGGCGAACAATGGGGCGCGCCAGGGGCGTACGCCTACAGGAATGTTCGGCGGAAGTAATCGGGTGTATGTGTGGTCGCGGAGCGAAGCCCCGCCTGTAGCGGGCGGATTTATCCGCCGGTTGTAGAAAATTATTTCACGGGACGGCAGGTTCACGGGTGAAAAAGGCCGTGACCGGTATTTGAAGCGGAAGAGATTCAATATAGTATAAGGAGCCTGCTAAAATGACCAACGC
>JAHJSU010000322.1 GCA_018829985.1 Elusimicrobiota bacterium
ATATACACAGTATATAAATACTGTGTATTATATGTCAAGCGATATTTTAGGTGAGTTTATACGGGGTTGGCGGCAGGTTAGAGTTGGCGGTGGGGGTGGCTACCGGGGCCTACAGGGTCCGAGATTCGTGTCGTGCACCCGTGTGCATCAGACGGCCAAAAATCCGGGGTGGTTTTCTGAAATTTTTTAAAAAATCCCCGCGTCCGGCTGGCAATCTTCGTCCGGCGGGCCGCAGACGTGTTCATGAGCGAAAGTTTCACAAGCAGGCTGCTTTTAAATAATGTTAGAATCAGTATGGATGGTCGTGGTCGGGCTTATGATAATATTTTTATAGAACGGCTGTGGCGGTCTGTGAAGTACGAGGATATATATCTGCGTCAGTATCAGAATATTCCGGAATGCAAAACCGGCTTAGGCGAGTACTTATAAAAAGGAGAAGAAATAAACTATATGATAAAACTAAAAAGACTCTCTGCCCAACCCATCCTGTTGCCCCAAAAAGAACATCCCTGGGAAGCAGCTGCGGTATTTAACTGTGCTGCAATATATGATAATGGTTTGGTACATATGATTTACCGGGCTGCTGATATCGCCCCAAATGGGAAAGAAGGAGAATATATTAATAGATTGGGTTATGCAGTAAGTAAAGATGGGATTCACTTTAACCGATCAGAACAACCAATTTTGTCAAACGATGTAGGGCAAGAATTAAGAGGGCCGGAAGACCCCAGAATAGTTAAAATAGGGGGTACCTTTTATATGATGTATACCGGATATAGCGGGAAAGATTTCAGGATATGTCTGGCTGCCTCAAAAAATCTTATCGATTGGGAAAGACAGGGAATAGTCCTTGATGAACCCAATAAAGATGCCTCATTATTCCCGGAAAAAATCAAAGGTAAGTATGTGATGTTCCACCGCAGAGAACCAGATGTCTGGATAGCTTATTCTGACGACCTTAAAATCTGGTATGACCATAAAATTATATTAAAGCCCATACCTGATTCAGTTTGGGAATACGATAAAGTTGGAATAGCCGGTCCCCCCATCAAAACAGAACAGGGTTGGTTCTTAATATACCACGGAACAAGCAAAGAAAGGGGTTACTGCCTGGGAGCAGCATTACTTGATTTGAATGATCCGGCAAAGGTTTTAGCAAGGCAAGCCGAACCGATATTAGAGCCAGAACTTGATTGGGAAGTAAATGGATATATCCCTAAAGTAGTATTTAGTTGTGGTCAGGCAGAGATCGGAGATAGGGTGCTGGTCTATTATGGTGGGGCAGATACAGTTATCGGGGTTGCTGAAATTAATAAGAAGGATATAGTGTTCCCAGCCTTACTTTAATGGTTAACGAAAAAATACTTATCTATTAAAGAAAATTATAAACACCTGCTACCTTTTCCCCATGACCGTGCACCGAATCAGTATCCCGCGAATAGCGCATAAGTCAGGGTTCTTAAGATCAGCATTGACCCCGAGTGCGTGAGTCTTCGAATGGATAACCTGGCCGATGATATGCTGCCGGGTAGAAGGACTCGCACGGTCAAACATATTGCGAATTTTTTGAGCTAATTTCTGCCCGTCCCTGCCGCACTCTCCCCAATAGGCGAGGATATTGGCCAAAAAAAAGCCTAGTGAATCGGCATCTCTGACTATATCCGCCAATTCGTCAAGATCTATATCAGGATTGATACGCGACATGGTGTGCGGCTGTCCATTATTACGACCGCCAATCTCGTGACGCCCGACAATGTAGGTAATATCATGGGTTAATTCCCGCGAGATACGGGCTCCGGCTTCCCTGGCGAGGCTGATGAGGTCAAGAGTTCGCGCCACGCAACGTTGCATATGTCTTGCCTTGAAATGCCGGTAGGCTGTTGGGTCGCCACGGTCGGCCTGCTCGTTGGGCGTCATAAGACGGGGAAACGACCGATCAGAGTCATGGAGGTGTCCTGCTATGCGAACTATTTCCAGGGCAATGCCCAAATAGCCGAGTTCCCCGGCTGATTTCACGGCCAGATCAGCGACCATTTCAGCGTGGAGATGATCAAGTGTTCCTGTGGTTGGATCGGCAATACGGCTCTCCACGTATCTTTCGGAGTGCAGCATGCGGCGATGGAGCCCGATGATCCGGGAAGAGAAATCAGGGCTCGCATGTTCGGTCCGTATACCGGGAATGGGTTGCCGGACATATTGTTCATAACTTTTAGTTAAAGTTTCTGCTACGGCAGCAGGCAATTTTAAACCGGCCCTGCTGCGTAATTGCGGCAGTATTGTATCGCAGATGACGGGACGCGCATCATTAAGCAGGGCCCGGTATTCGCCATAGTGTGGTTCATCCGGGTGCGGGCCGCTGCTCTTAGCCTCAGTCAACTCATACAGGATAAGCGAGCCTGACCAGGCGCGGTCATCTTTTACTTTTAACGCCGAAGAATATACGCCGAACGGTCTTTCCCGGTATCGGCCGGTTTGGGAGTCCGGCGCTGCAAGGATAAAAATCCGTCCGGCACGGTCCATCCAGGTAAACGTGGGATTGTCAAATGGGGACCGATTTTGGCTCGTAGGATAGTCGGTCTTGTTCCACCGCATTGATGCTTTAATAGTCTCCGTACCAGCCTCAACCAAATCCAGCCCAAAATAACGCCCCCCCTCTTTATTATTAAGAACGCCTGTCATCAGGATATCGGCGCCCGGCAGGATTTGCACATCCTGGTGGCCAAGTTTATCGGATGACGGATTGACGCAGGTATTCAGCAGCTTACCGGACAAACTATAAGTATACCATGTGGCCGAGTCCCACGAAACTATATGCAGTTTATTGGTATCCGGGTTTATTGCTACGGCGCCGATGTGATCCGGGACTTCAAAGAGTACCAGCGGTTTTAAGGTATTAAGAGGAATTCGCAAAATCCGGGACGGTCCCGTGGTGCAGTAAGGCGCCATAGGCACATAAATATTACCATCGCAAATGACCATGCCGCCGGGATGGAAGGCATTGTCGTCAGGAGCCGACAAGCTAATGGTTGACAATGGTTCGCCCGCAGCATCAAAGCAGAACAGATAACCGTTACCTTTGCCATTACGCGTATTGTCCGGACTGTGCTTTTGCAGAATCTCCACGGCAGAGATAAATAAATGGCCTGTTTTAGGATCCCGGGCCAGGCCCTGTGGATGAATATGGTATTCGGGACTGGTTCCATCGGGCAGAACAAATGACAGTGGTATCTTGCCGAACCTTTCAAGCTTCGGCGTTTGTGTCTGTGCGATCTTTTTAAGACGCGTTGCCAGTCCCATGTTGTCCAGGTCAACCCGGGCCAGGTCATCAAGAATCTGATGAACCCGCATTGGCCCATGGGCCGGAGGCTTTGTTTTACTATTTACCATTACTGTAATTCTCCGCTTAACTCAATTCTTTTGGCCGCTTGATGCACACAGTGCTTTATGCGGCGCCTTCGCACGAATTGGCCGCTTGATGCACACAGCGCTTTATGCGGCGCCTTCGCACGAATTGCTATTATACCTGTAGGCGGGCCGTTTCGGCAAATTTAAAAGATCCGCGCCTGGGAAAAAAGAGTAAAAAATCGGAAGAGCTATTGATATGTTCCCTGATGGGAAAATTATGAAGATCGAATCAGGAGAAACCCTCTTCAAGCTGGATCCCTGCGAAAACAATCCCATCGTAAGCCCGCAAGGCCTCGGTCTGACCTGGCACGAGAACGGTGAGCTGAAGATCGGAGCCGTATTCAACGGCGGAGCCGAGACGTTCCAGGACAAAATTATCCTGATGCCGCGATGCCAACAGGGGTATCGCAAGGGCAGGTTCGTCGATGAAAAGACCGGCATTGAGCGCAGCTGCCTCGAAAACTATGTATCCGAAGTCCGGCCCCTGATCAGCGGGGATGGCGTCCACTTTGCCGGACTCCGGGATATAAGAATTCGGGGTGACGGCACGGACCATCAGGACTTTGTTTACGGCATAGAGGACATCCGTATCATCAAGACAGACCGCAAGTATCTATTGGTGGGGTGTGGTAAGATCAAGCCGGCGTTCAAAGGCGCGAACGCGGATCGAATCGCCGTCTACTCGACCGGGGATTTCATGAACATTACCTATCATGGCGCAGTCGAATCCTTCGACTCGCGCAACGCCGTCCCTTTCCCCGGGCCTGTGAACGGCAAATATTACGCGTTGCTGCGTTTTCACCCGAACATCCATCTGGTTCACCTTGAAGCGGGCCTGGATCAACTGCTGAACCCTTCCAGGCACATTGCATCCTGGGAGAAAATCTATGAACGGCGAAGCCGGACCGTGCTCTTCAAGGCCGGAGAATATCCTCACGAGGGTGAGAAAATCGGCCCGGGCGCCCAGGTGATCAAGACCGACAGGGGGTGGCTGCTCATCTACCATGCTGTGGGTGAAATAAAGGAGGAGATTTGCAAAGCCTACGGGTTGGAGGAGAAAATTGAAAGAGGATACTCCGTATGCGCCGCTCTCCTGGATCCGGACGATCCGGGGAGAGCGCTTTGCCGGACGAAAAACCCCATCTACATCCCTTCAGCCCCTTTTGAACTGTACGGTAACGAGCAGTACCCCGTGGATGTCCCCGCCGTCGTCTTTCCCACAGGGGCTCTCGTTCGAAAAGGCAAACTCCTCGTCTATGCAGGGGCGGGAGATAAATACATCATTCTATTGAGCTGCCGGCTGGATGACTTGGTCAATTATCTATGGGAGCACTGCAAAACCGCCCAATAGTATATCTTACGGAACCAAAGAACGTTGCGCTGCCTAAGTATCAGCGCGAAAATGAACTCGTTTGTGATTTGAGATAACTTTGCCCGGCAAGCGCGATAGCTCCGCAAATACCTGCTTGCCCGCCCAAGCCGGGTTCTACCACAAAATCCGCGATCTTGTTCTGGATATTTTCATGCTTAATGTAGCCGTTTAGTATTTTTTGCATTTTTTCGCGGATTTTAGGGTAAAGCTGCCTGTTCTTTGCGACGCCGCCGCCGAAAATAATTTTTTCCGGCGACAGCACTAAAACGCAGTTGGCAAACGCCAGGGCCAGGTAATGCGCCTCCAGCTCCCAGGCCGGGTGATTCTCCGGCAGGTCTGCCGCTGTTTTGACATTCCACCGCTTTAGTATCGCCGGCCCGGATGCCAGGCCTTCCAGGCAATCCCCATGGAAAGGGCAAATGCCGGCGAAATTGTCTTGTTTCCTGTCGCGGGGGATAAGCAGGTGTCCCATTTCCGGATGGATCAGGCCGTGCATTAATTTGCCGGCAACCATGCCACCGGCTCCGATGCCGGTGCCGACGGTAACATAAATGAAAGTGTCCAACCCGCGAGCGGCCCCCCAGCGGTATTCCCCGAGCGCGGCGCCGTTGACATCGGTATCAAAGCCGATAGGTATGTTGAATTTTCCGCGTATGGCGCCAAGGAGATTGTAATGTCCCCAGCCTGGTTTAGGAGAGGTGGTGATATAGCCGTAGTACGACGAACCGACATTCAGGTCCACAGGGCCGAAAGTCGCTATGCCTATAGCGGACAGAGGCGTCTTGCTATGGATCGATTGAAAAAAACCGATGACCTGCGGCATGGTTTGCTCCGGAGCGGCGGTGGGAATAACCGTTTTTTCCTTGATTTCCCCCGCGGCGTTTCCGACGGCGCACACAAATTTTGTTCCGCCCGCCTCGATACCGCCGAACAGTAATTTCATAAAAGTCAGTAGTTATTCAATCCCTAATTTTTTCTGAATTTGCTCAAGCGAGATGCCTTTAGTTTCCGGCATTACATATATTACCCACAGAAGTTGTCCGACCATGCATAGCGCGTAGAAAGCGAATGTATGGCCCCCGGATACTTCGGCAATGATCGGGAAAGTCCAGGAGATGAGGGCGGCCATGAACCAGTGGGTAAAAGTGCCGAGAGCCTGGCCCCGGGCGCGCACTCTGTTCGGAAAAATTTCACTAAGAAAAACCCATATTACGGCGCCTTGTCCAAAAGCATGGGAAGCGATAAACAGAAGAAGGCTGATCAACACGATCACGCTTCCCGTTTTTGTAAATTCGGCGCCGTAGGTGTAAAAAGCCCATGCCACACTGGTAAGGCTCAGGATATAACCGACCGAACCAACCAGCATAAGTTTCCTGCGGCCGAAATTATCAATGATTGCCCATGCCACTATTGTCATGATTAAGTTAATACCGCCGACAGCCACCGTTTGGAGGAGGGCGGATTCGGAACCCGCGCCGGCCATCTTGAAAATTTGCGGGGCATAATACATAACTGCGTTTATACCGGAAAGTTGATTGAACATCGCAATGGCAACCGCCAAAAGAATCGGTATACTGTATTTCTTTTGAAAAAGCGGTTCCTGCAAACTGCTATGTTCTATATCAAAGGATGCTTTAATCGCCTGAATTTCCTCTTCTATGCTGCCGGTATCGGACCCGCATTTTTCAAGCACGGACCTTGCTTCAGCTAAGCGGCCTTTGGCGATAAGCCAGCGGGGGCTTTCAGGATTGTAAAATAGAAGAAAAAAGAAGGCAATAGCCGGAATTGCTTCAACGCCAAACATCCAGCGCCATTCAACCGCTCCCAGGTTCATTCCCGAAATAATGTAGTTAGAGGAGAATGCCAGAAGTATTCCAAGCACGATATTGAATTGTGTTGTAGCTACAAACCGGCCGCGATATTTCGCCGGCGCGATTTCCGCGATATACATTGGCGCCGCAACAGACGCCCCGCCGACGCCTAATCCGCCGATAAAACGAAAGAAGAGGAACGAATACCAGTCCCAGGCCAGCGCGCTTCCAAGCGCTGAAACAGAATATAAAGCCGCGACGGCAAAGAGGATGTTGCGGCGCCCATACTTGTCGGCAGGTTTTCCGACTATAATAGCGCCTATTATGGTTCCTATCAGAGCGCTGGCGACTGTAAAACCGACTATGTTAAAAAAGCGCTGGCTCTGAGCCCTTTTGAAAAACTGAAAACCTATATAAAAACCCTTAAAATACAACCCGCCATGGAGTATAATCCCGCTACCGGCGATATCAATGTTTCTTTTTCCCCGGACTCAGCCAATAA
>JAHJSU010000323.1 GCA_018829985.1 Elusimicrobiota bacterium
GGTGAAACAACATCTATGTAGTCGCAGGCTTTAGCCTGCGTGTTGGCGCAAGCTTCCGCCTGAGGCGGATCCCCGCCAATACAACTCGGCGGGCGCAGCGCCGGGCTGTTTGGCGGAAAAGCTTGCGACTACATCCTGCGTGCTGAGAGAGCGTCCGCCTAAGGCAGACGGCTGCCAAAATGGGTTCACCGAATGGTTGCGTTCTTTAAATCAGGGTAATTATACTTTTATTTTGGCTGTTTTTTTGTAATAATAGGGTATAGACGTACAATGGTCAATGGAGGATATTTAAATGAGAAAAACCAGTATGGCGATCGTGTTTGCGGCTTTAGCGGCGGTATCCTTAACCAATATCGCATGGGCCGGCCCATTCGAGGATTTTAAGACGCAGGTGATCGCGGCGGCCAGCCAGGGCATGGACGCTTTCGCGGCCGACGTGGGCGGCCTCCTCGGCGGGACGGATTTCAGCTCCGGCCGGACGGTCGGCTTCCCGGGCTTCGACGTGGGCCTGGCGGGCATGGTGCAGACCAAGCCGGGCAGCGGCAACATCATCCTCAAGAACGCGGACGTAGACGCGTTCGGTATTATGCTGGGACAGGCCTCGGTGGGCATACCCGTGGTCGGCGCGGACGTGGCGCTGCGCGGTATCTCCTATTCCGGCTTCTCCATAGTGGGCTTCGGGGCGCGCTATCCCGTATTCAAGAGCGGCACCCTGACCATGTTCATCCCGGACGTAGCGGTCTCCGCCTATTACGACTTGATAAACTACACCTACTTCAGCGGCAGCCATATATCCTTCGACGCGTCAGCCTCCTTCAACATCCCGATAATAAAGCCGTTCGTCGGCGTGGGCTACGACAAGACCTCGCTGGAAGTGAAAGGGGTCAGCGCCCTGGTGAACGGCATCGAGGGGAAGTCCTCCAAGACCAGGCTTACCGTGGGCGCCAAACTGATACCGTTCCCGTTCCTGTACGTCTACGGCGCCTACACGCTGCTGCACGGGAACACCGGCATGAACTTCGGCCTCGGCGCGAGATTTTAAAGCAGGAGCTAAGGGTTTGAGGGTTTAAGGTGTTAAGGGTAAAAACAATATTCTTTCTACCCTAAAACCCTTAGACCCTTAAACCCTTTGTCTTTACCCTCTGCAACTGTACAAGGAGAACCATCATGGATAACAATCAGACCGAACAGACCGAAACTTTAAGTTCCGGACTCAGGGAACTGGCCGGGCGTTACGGGGCCAACAACTACCACCCGCTGCCGATAGTCATCTCGCAGGCCAAAGGCGTGTGGGTAAAAGACCCCGAGGGCAATAAATACATGGACATGTTAAGCGCTTATTCCGCGCTGAACCACGGTCACAGACACCCTAAAGTCATTAAATCGCTGGCGGAACAGGCTAAGCGGGTGACGCTGACCTCGCGCGCTTTCAACAACGATCAGATAGGCCCTTTCTTCAAGGAACTCTGCGAATTCACCGGCTATGAGATGGTCCTGCCCATGAACACCGGCGCGGAAGCGGTAGAAACCGCGATCAAAGCGGCGAGAAAATGGGGCTACAAGGTCAAAGACATCGCCGAGGGCAAAGCCGAGATCATCGTGTGTTCGAACAACTTCCACGGCAGGACCCTTACCGTCATCTCTTTCTCGACCGAGCCCCAGTACCGGGACGGTTTCGGGCCGTTCACCCCGGGCTTTAAGATCGTGCCCTACGGCAATATTGAAGAGCTCAAAGCCGCCATCAATCCCAATACCGTCGCTTTCATGGTGGAGCCGATACAGGGCGAAGCCGGCATCATAGTTCCGCCGGCCGGCTATCTTAAGGCCGCCTATGACCTGTGCAAAGCGAATAAAACGCTTTTCATGGCCGATGAGATACAGACCGGCTTCGGCAGGACCGGCAGGAAATTCTGCTGCGAGTATGAAGGCGTAAAGCCGGACATGCTTATTCTGGGAAAGGCCCTCGGCGGCGGCGTAATGCCGATCTCGGCTGTTGTGGCTTCAAGAGAAGTGCTGGGCGTTTTCAGCCCCGGAGATCACGGCAGCACGTTCGGCGGCAACCCGCTGGCCTGCGCCGTGGCCAGGACGGCCTTGAAGGTCCTGGTTGAGGAAAAACTGGTGGAGCAGTCCTTTGAAATGGGCAATTACTTTATGGAGAGGCTGCGCACCATCAAGAGCCGGCATATAACGGAAGTGCGCGGCAAAGGCCTGCTGATAGGAGTTGAACTGAATACCGCCGCCCGGCCTTTCTGCGAGGAGCTGATGAAGCTGGGCGTGCTGGCCAAAGAAACGCACGACCGCGTCATACGGTTCGCCCCGCCGCTGGTCATCACCAAAAAAGAGATAGACTGGGCGTTCAGGCGGATAAAGAAAGCGCTTAAGATGAAATAACGTAACTACTCAGCAGCAACATATAGAACGCAGATGACGCAGATGAATATGATGGGCGCAGATCATGTTTAATCATAAAAATCGTTACTACTCAGCCACAAAGTCACAAAGACACGAAAGAAATCAGACAACAAACCGTTTGATCCATAAACTTTCTTTGTGCCTTGGTGTCTTAGTGGCTGAGTAATTACTAAAA
>JAHJSU010000324.1 GCA_018829985.1 Elusimicrobiota bacterium
AAGAAGTCCCGTCATTCCGGCGAAGCTTGTCCCGTACTGTGATACGGGGCCGGGATCCAGTCAAATTTCCCCCTTTTCTAAAGGGGGAAATTCCTTTTATTGTTTTATCTGGATTCCGGCCCCGTGTCGGAGCACGGGGCAGGCCCCCGCCGGAATGATGGAGGGGGTCAGCGGGATTTGAAGGCGTCGTTGCCTATCAGGTAGAGGCTGTAGAAGATGATGGCGGAGCCGGCCCAGAAGATGACCCGGGCTGTTCCCTCCGTGTGGGCTATAAGGCCCATTTCGGTCAGCAGGTAGGTCCAATCATGGACTCCGCCGCCCACAAGCGGCAGTTCCTGTTTTATGGCGTCTCCAACGTAAATACTGATGTTCAGGAAATTCTCCCCCAGCCAGAACAGGCATAGCTGCCAGCCCAAGCGCTGGCCCCGGCGAAAGAAATGAAACAGGCAGATCGCGGGGAACAGCAGCTGGAATATCGTCCCGCCCGCCGTGCCTATGAATTCCCCGAAAAACCCCAGGAAGATATGCCCGGCTTCGTGGAAGGCGAGGTTAACGTTATCGAGGAAAGAGGAATAGTTCTCGTGCTTGAACCACTGCAGGTAAAATACGAACAAACCGCAGACCAGCGCCATCCTGCCCCAGGAGGCGAAGCCGGGCTTCGCGGCGCCGGCCGGCGCGTCCTGGGCCGCCGCCGCTTTTAAAACGGCGGATCCGCCCAGCCGGTTTAAATCCCGCTTTATTTCGCTCTCAAGTCTTGCTTCCTTCGGTATCTGGAGCTTTTTATAGCAGGCCCAGCAGAACTCGCTTTCCAGCATGTTCGGCTGGCCGCAGTAGGGACATTTAAATTTCTCGCCAGGCGGCGCGGTTTCCGGCATAAGTCAGGCGTTTTGGTATCTGTGGCGGTTTCTTTCAAGATCTTACTATCTGTCCTTCCGTGTATTTTTAATTCCAAGCGGGCTGGTTTATAGGGAGAGGGTCGTGTTTACTCCGATAAAACCTGTTTAAATTTGGTTTTAATTTTGCCGAGCATAACCTTTGTGAACCTGAAAGCATTGCGGTTTTCTTCATGCCAGATTTCCCCCGTTCTTTTTAAATGATTAAACAAACCGCTGTGTTTTTTCGTTATTATGTCGTCGGCAGCGGTCAGCATTTCATCCAGCAATACCCTGTAAGTTTCATGGGACACCTCCCGGATGAATTCATTATGGGGGCTATGCTGGGAAAATGAAGCCCAATCCATGTTTCCTTTTATTAAGCCGCTTCTAATACATTCGTCGTAAAGGTCGCTCTTCGGGTAGGGGGTGAACGTGTTTATGTTGGTGGAGACATTGAGCTCCCTGATAAGGCTTATGGAATCCCTGATGTCCCGCTCCGTTTCATGCGGGAAACCGATGATCATGTTTATATACGGGATTATCCCCGCTTCTTTTATCAGCCGCACCCCGTTAATGGCCTGCTCCCGCGTATAGCCTTTGTTTATTTTTTCAAGGGTGCTGTCGCTTCCGCTTTCAACGCCCGCGCTGAGGGATCTGCAGCCGCTCGCCTTCAGCACGGCCAGGGTCTCTTTATCCACGCTGTCGGCCCTTGTGAACGCCCCCCAGGTTATGTTTAGTTTTTGTCCAATTATCAATTCGCATATCTCATGTATCCTTTTCTTGTTGACGAGCAGCATGTCGTCGTAGAACATTATGTGGTTGGTTTTATAGCGATCTTTGAGGAATTTGATCTCCGCGACCACATTCTCCGGGGACCTGTAGCGGACAAGGCCGCCGGTGATGTTCCTCCCGCTGCAGAAGGTGCAGTTGTAAGGGCAGCCCCGGGAGGTCATTATCGCCTGAAGGAAATTTTTATGCTTGTCAAGATTTACCAGGGAATCCCTGTCGGGAAAGGGGAACGAATCTATGTCCCTGTCCACCGGCTCCGGGGGGGTAAAAACGAACCCGCCGTCCCTCCAGGCCCCCACGCCGGGAATGCCCAGCGGTTCTTTTTTTTCAGCCAGCGCTTTCAGGAAAGCGGGGAAACTCTTCTCCCCGTCCCCGGCTATGATATAATCCACGTTCTTCGACCTGACGGTTTCCTCCGGGAGGATGGTGGGGTGTATCCCCCCTATGACTACGATGGGAGCGTAGATCTTTTTCGCGTCCTCCGCCATCTTGAGGCAGGGCAGGATTGACGCCGACGTGCCGGAAAAACCGACGATGTCCGGCCGCAGCTTTTTCATGACCTCCCTGAACTCGAGCCATACCCTGTGAGAATCGTCTTCCAGGGATTTAATGAACAGCCCGTGGTTGTTTATTCTCCGCCTGTTGGTCAGTATCGGCGGTTTTTGGGTTTCCAGTTCGGCGTTGTAAATACGGGTCTCAAAGCCCGCCCGGTTCGTTATGGCCGCGAGGTAGCCCAGGCCCAGGGGGAAATAATTCACCTCGTTGTCGCAGAGGCGGTTGACCGGCGGATTTACCAAAAGAATTTTCATTAAAAATTTCTCCTCCCGACGCATTTAAAATTCAGCGGCTGAATTTTAAGATGGTTTCCAGATTTTTTTTGAGCAGCGGCGCGGCCGCGTAAAATGAGTATTTTTTTACGGCCCTGTCCCGCGCGTTTTTGCCCAGCTCCCGCCGCAAGTCCGGGTTGTCCAGCAAAGTCGTCAGGTTTTTCAGCCAGGCGTCCGGGGAATCCGGAAGGAACCCGGTCCTGCCGTCCTCGGTGAGTTCCCTGTTTATTTCCACCGGGGAGGCCAGCGACGGTATCCCCATCGCCATATACTGCAGCAATTTATAGCCGCCCTTGCCGCGGGTCCATTCGTTGTCGGCAAGCGGCATCAGCCCTATGTCTATTTTTGAAAGCAGCTCCACTTCGGTTTCAAGCGACCAGTTAACGCTGTATTGCCCGAAATCCCCGAGGTCCGGGGAGGTGGCGCCTATGAACAGGAATTTCGTTTCGGGACGAAGCTTGCGCAGTTCGTCCAGGACGCCGAGCAGCCTCTTCAGGTAGCAGGTGGTGGCGGGGTGGCCGATCCAGCCCACGCACACGGGGCCGGTCGTCCCGGCCGGCCTGTACCTGTCGGTGTCTATGGGGCCGGTTATCTTCAGGATATTATTATTAAACCTGCCGGCGAAAGCGGCGGCCGCGTCGTTTTCAAGAACCACCAGGGAGCTTGCCCGCACGGCATTTTCAAAAGGGCGCAGCTGGCGGCGGTCTGTCTCCGCTGAGAATTCGTCTATGTAGATGGCGTCGTCAAAGTCAAAAACCATCTTCTTCCCGCACAGGCGGATCAGGTTAAGGAAGAAAGCCGGAAGCAAAACCTTCTGGATGAAAAAGATGTCGCAGAAAGGCAGAAACAGGAGCAACCGCAGATACGCCGCAAGATGGTTCTTCGCCCCCGCCAGCTTCCCTATAAGGGGCTTCCAGCGCCAGGGCGACGGCCTGTCGTAAACGACTATCCTGCAGCTTATGCCGTAATTGACCAGATGCGGGATATATTGGAAGGCCCGCGTGCGGCTGCTGGCCATGGTCTCGTCGCCTACGGTCAGGAAAAGTATTTTCATGTTATTTGACAACCCGAAGCTTCACGGTGATGGAATGCACGACGTTCCACAGAAAGCGCCTGGCAAAAAGCAGCGCCGGGTAGGTTATGGGCCAGAGGAAGAACAGTTTCCTGCCGGCGAACAGGTCGAAGGGCGGGAGATAATCGTATTGCACTTCCAGCAGCCTGAAATCGGTGTTGATGCCGTAGTCGGACCCGTACCACTTTTTAGTGGTGAAATATTGGAACATTTCCGGCACGATGATTGCTTTATGAGTGGGGTCTTTATACTGGGTCACCGACTGATAATACGGGATGCGGAATTCCACCAGGGCGCCGTTCCTGCAGATCCTGTAGAGCTCCTTGAACAGGAAAATAGTGTCGGAGACGTGCTCAAAAAGAAAATTGGACCAGACCGCGTCAACGCTGTTGTCTTCGAAGGGAAGGCCCTTTTCGATATCGCAGACAATGTCCACGCCCTCCAGTTTCACCGAGTCGACCCCTATGTGGCCGGGGCGTTTGCGGGCGCCGCAGCCGAGATCGAGAAATATTTTGCCTTTATCAGCCCCTCCGGGGATAAGTTTCTTCAGGTTGTCCGTCGAATATCTGTTCATGGTTTTTTTAGTCTCTTCCCGTTCCGTCAGTCCTCATAATCGGAAAACAAATCCGCCGCCTGCTTCCTGACAGCGTGGTTGTAAAAACTTTTCAGCCGCTGGCCCTGGATGACAAAAAATGCGTCCGCCTGGAATTTATAATTGGAGTTCCTTGTCCGCCATTTGGCGAGTTTGACCAGCAGAATGTTTTCAAAGACAAGCCTGAAGAGCTTTTTCAGGATATTGTTCAACAGGCCGATCTCGAAAGCCTCGTGCTTTATGCCGGTAGAATAGGGAAAGTAGTAAAAATAGAAATACCGTATCTGTTTCCGGTGCGAGCTCTTTATCCACGGGGCCTTGAATTTCCGCAGTGTGTGCTGGGACCATTCCTCGAGGCCCTTAGGCTCTTTCATGCCCGTTTCCAGCGCCTTGGCATACAAAGGGGTGGCGGGGTATGGCGTGTAATAAAACAGGCGAAACCGAAGATCGGGATCTATGTCGCGGCATTTCAACAGCATTTCCATGGTCATGTAAATATCTTCCGAAGAGGTGCCGGGTAAACATGCCATCGTGGAAAGGAAAGACCTGATGCCTATGGCCTTCATCTTTTTTACGTATTCCAGCGTCTGGGCGACCGTAGCCTTTTTGTCTATCAGTTCCAGCACTTCATCCGAGCCCGATTCCGCGCCGATATAAAGCTGCCGGCAGCCGGAGTCTTTGATCAGTTTTAAAGCCGCGTCGTCGTAATGTTTGAGAAGCAGTCCGACATGGGCGCCGGCATCCCAGGCTATTTTATACGGCTTATTGATCAGTTTTTCGCAGAATTCCCGGACCCGCCTGCTGGAGACGAAAAAATTGTCGTCGTCAAATATTATTGCGTTGATCCGGTGCTTGTCCACCAGGTAGTCTATTTCCTCCAGGACCAGATCCAGGTCCCTGTAGAAAGTGCGGCATTTGTATACGCTGGCGACCGCGCAGAACCCGCACTTAAAAGGACAGCCCAGGCTCATGATTATGCCTATGGAGCGGTCGCCCCAGGGCTGTTTGAAAATATATTTTTCCACATCTATAGCGTCGTAGGAAAGCCTGAGCTTTTCAAGAACGCCGGTCAGTTCCCGGTCGGGATTGTGAAAAAGCTCCCCGTTCAGCTTATAGGATATTCCCTTTACTTCCGACAGGGGCTTCCCGCCGGAAAGGGCGTGCAGGAGCTCACGAAACGTTTCTTCGCCCGGCCCCCTGACCACTATGTCCACCAGCGGATGCTTCAAAGTCTGTTCCGGCAGGGAAGACGGGTGCCACCCGCCCCAGATCACGGGCGTGCGGGGGAATTTCGCCTTTAACAGGGCGGCGATCTTGAGGCCGTTGGCTATCTGTATGCCGGTAAATGAGCTTATGCCGAAGCAGAGGACGTCATTACCGAGGCTGTTTATAAAGGCCGGGATGTCCGGAGCGGTCCTTTCGTCAACGATCCTGATCCTGAAGTCCTCCCCTTTCAAATAACCGTGCAAATGCAGAAGGGAGAGCGGGACCCTTCCCGCCATTTCGACTCCGGGCCAGGGCCTCGGAAAAAATAATATTACCTGGTCCATAAAGCGAACCTGCTCAAAAGATGGTCCTTGAAAAGCGTCCAGATAGAGTCCGCCTCTTCCAGGGAGAGGACCGTCTTGCTTATAATAAAATACAAAATAAAGCCTGTGGCGCAAAATACGGCCGAGACCGGCGCTCCGCCGCCCGTTAAGCGCGTCAAAGGGTAGATCAGGCACGCCGCCGCCAGGGCCGCCGCCGAGCTTTTAAGGAAGAAGCTCGACATGGGAGGCCAGTTTCCGCCGAGCTTTTTCCTGAGGACGAGCGTCGTGGTTAGGATAGCACAGTTGTAGTAAAGCGCGTAGGCGGCCGGGATGGCCAGGTAGCCTAACGGCTTTATGAGTAAAAAGCAGAACATGGTGTACAAGAGCATCAGCACGACGCTCAGGAAAGAGATAAGCTTTGTCTCCTGGATGGAATAATAAGCCTGAGCGACCGGCGCCCCGGCCGCGGCGGCGGACAGCGACAGCAGGTAGATCACGAAAGCGTAATAAACGGCGGTCGTGTCTGCCGGGGTAAACGCGCGCCTTTCAAAGATCAGCTGTATGACCGGCCTGCCGTATATCCCCAGCAGGACGACTATAGGGACGCTCAGGAAAAAAAGCATCCGCACCCCTTTTGAAAGCACCCCTTTCAGCGCGTCCAGGTTATGCGCCGCCGCGTAGCGCGACATGGCAGGGAAGATGGAGACGGAAATCCCCGAGACTATTATGGGAAGTATGGCTCCGATCAATTTACCTGCGTAGCCTATATGGGAGAGGCTCCCGCTCGGCAGGCTTGAGAGAAAGAAGGCGTCGACCATCGGAGTGGCCTTGTATATCAGCATGCCCAGGACCAGGGGCGTCATGAGCTTCACTATCTTTATCACTCCGGGATGTTTGTAATCCAGGACGAAAGAGTATCGGAACTCCCCGCTCCTCGCGAAGCCGAGGATCAGCAGCGAAGCCTGAACAATGGAGGAGGTCAGCATCGCCAGGACTATGCTTTTTGTGCTCAAGTTCGCGTGGAAGGCCAGGACATAGGCCATGGTCAGCACGGGGCTTATGACCTTATTCAATGACGGGATGACAAATCTCTGGTTTGAATAATAGACGCTTGCCAGCAGCTCGTTTATGGCGGTGAAAATTATCACCGGGAGCAGCCATCTCAGCAATTCCGCCGACCGCGCCAGCTTGTCTTCGCTGAAACCCGGCGCGATGGTGTTCATGATGGGGCGGGCAAGAACGAGGCCTATAACGCACACCGCCAGGGCCGCCAGCGTGTTCAGGTTGATGAAGCTGCTGACCACTTTCCAGATCTCGGACGGCTCTTTTTCCCTGTATTCCGCAAAAACCGGAATGAAAGTGAAGTTCAAAGAGCCGGAAAGGATGTTCGTTATGAAGAAGGGGAGAGTGGTCGCGGCCAGAAAAACATCCATATCCTTTCCGGCCCCGAAATGGGCCGCGATTATGACGTGGCTCAGGAAGGAGAGCCCCAGTCCGAGCAGCGTGAAAACCGTGACTATCAGGGAGGATCTGGCGATTTTGCTCACTTAATAAAATCCAGGACCGAACTTGTTATTAGTTCCGTTTCTTCCCGCTTCAGGTCCGGGAAAAGCGGCAAGGTCAGCAGTTTTTTCCAGACCGCTCCGGCAACGGGAGTGGCTCCGCGGAACTTCTTGTACATGTCATAGTTATTGTTCGGGATATAGTGCACTCCGGTAGAAATTCCTTTCTGCTTGAGGCAGGCGTTCAGGCCGTCCCTGTCTTCCGTTTTTATCACGTAGTTATGGCAGGCCGGGCGGGTCATATAATCCTTGACCACGGGGAGGCCTATCTTTTTCCGGGAGGAGAACGCGTCTGTGTACATCTTCGAGATCTCGGCGCGCCTGCGGTTCATCCCGTCCAGTTTTTCCAGCTGGACCAGCCCTATGGCCGCCGTTATATCGTTCATGTGGTATTTGTAGCCCAGCTCTTCGATATTGTAATACCAGGAATATTCCTTGGTACTTTTGTCCTCGCGGCTCCAGGTATCCTTGGAGATGCCGACCCAGCGGAGCTTCATCAGTCTCGCGTATACCGCGGGGTCGTCGGTGGTGACCATGCCGCCGTCGCCGGTGGACAGGTTTTTGACCGCGTGGAAGCTGTAGCAGCCGATGTCCCCTATGGCCCCGAGCTTCCCGAGCCTGTGTTCCCCGCCGCAGGCGTGGGCCGCGTCCTCCACGACCCTGAGGTTGTGGCGCTTCGCTATTTCCAGGACCCTGTCCATGTCCACCGCGTAACCGCCGTAATGGACGACCGCTATGGCTTTTGTTTTCTCCGTCACGAGGGCTTCTATCTTGCCGGCGTCCATGTTCAAAGTGTCCGGCTCGATATCGCAAAATACCGGTTCCGCGTTAGTGTAGAGGATGGCGTGGTTCGTGGAGACGAAGGTCATCGGGGTGGTGATGACCTCCCCGCCTTCCACTTCCATAACCGTCATCGCGAGATGGAGGGCGGCGGTGGCGGAATTCATCGCCACCGCGTATTTGCACCCCATATAGGCGGCGAACTTCTCCTCAAATTCCCTGGTTTTCGGCCCCAGGCCTATCCAGCCGCTTTTTAAAACTTCGCCGACCGCCTTTATCTCGGCCTCGCCCATGCAGGGTCTGAATACGGGTATCATAGAGCCTCCTGTAAAATCATTTCGGAACGGCAAGCCTTTTGCTCAACTTTCTATTATTATAGCTAAAAATCCGTATTTCCAGTTTGAATTATTCGCCGGCGCAAGTAAGTGTTGAGTAGGACGGTCCTATTTTGGCACAATGTAATGTAATGAAACGATAGTTTTAACGGATTTGTGATACGCGTGGAAGGAGTTTATGATTCTTAAAAAACTCGTGGAGTCTTTCATAGGCAGCAAAAGCGAAAGGGATCTGAAGAAGATATATCCCATGGTGGACCTGATAAACGCCTTTGAAGAGGAGCTCTCAAAACTCCCGGACGACCGGCTCCGCGCCAAGACCGCTGAGTTTAAAGAGCGCCTGGCCGGGGGCGGGGCCCTGGACGAGCTCCTGCCCGAGGCTTTTGCGGCCGTGCGGGAGGCCGCCAAACGCGCCATAAAGATGCGCCACTACGACGTGCAGCTGGTCGGCGGCATAATCCTGCACCGGGGCAAGATCGCCGAGATGCGCACCGGCGAAGGCAAGACCCTGGTGGCCACGCTGGCCGCTTACCTGAACGCTTTGTCCGGCAAGGGCGTGCACATAGTCACCGTCAACGATTACCTGGCCAGGCGCGACCGCTACTGGATGGGGCCCGTCCACGAGTTTCTGGGGCAGACCGTCGGCTTCGTGCAGCACGACATGCAAAACGTTGAGCGCCGGAGCATGTATGACTGCGACATCACCTACGTGACCAACAACGAGATCGGCTTCGACTACCTGCGCGACAACATGGTCATGGACAAGTCCGAGCGCGTCATGCGCGAGCGCAATTACGCCATCGTGGACGAAGTGGATTCCATCCTGATAGACGAGGCCCGCACCCCGCTGATCATCTCCGGCCCGGCGGAAGAATCCACCGACAAGTATTACATCGTCAACCGCATCATCCCGCTTTTAAACGTCCGCTTCATCACCGAAAAAGAGGAGGTCAACGCCAAGCGCAACGAGGAAGACCTGGGCAAGGGCTATGACGCCGTCATAGACGAGAAAAACCACACAGTCGTTCTGACCGAGGACGGCGTGAAGAAGGCCGAGCATGTTTTAAGCGTCGGCAATATCTACGACGACGTGGGCGCCGAATGGGCGCACCACCTGAACCAGGCGCTGCGGGCCCATCACCTGTTCAAAAAAGACGTGGCGTACGTGGTGAAAGACGGCGAGATAATCATCGTGGACGAATTCACCGGCCGCCTTATGCCGGGCCGCAGGTGGTCCGACGGCCTGCACCAGGCCATAGAGGCCAAGGAGAGCATGCGCATAAAGGAGGAGAATCAGACGCTGGCCACCATCACCTTCCAGAACTATTTCAAGCTTTACGGCAAGCTGGCCGGCATGACCGGCACCGCCATGACCGAAGCGGACGAATTCTGGGCCATCTACAAGCTGGACTCCGTGGAGATACCGCCGGACCGCGTCTGCGTGAGGGAGGATTTCCCGGACCGCATCTACCGGACCGAGCGCGAGAAGAACAACGCCGTCGTGATGGAGATAGAGGAGCGCTGGAAGAAGGGCCAGCCGCTGCTGGTCGGCACCCGCTCCATAGAAAAATCGGAAAAATTTTCCGCCATGCTCCGCAATAAGGGCATACCGCACCAGGTGCTGAACGCCAAATACCACGAGATGGAGGCCCAGATCATAGCGCAGGCCGGCAGCAAAAACCAGGTGACCATCGCCACCAATATGGCCGGCCGCGGCACGGACATTGTCCTCGGCGGCAATCCCCCCGACGAGGAGAAGCAGAAACACGTGGTGGGCGTCGGCGGCCTTACCGTGATGGGCACCGAGCGCCACGAGTCCCGCCGCATAGACAACCAGCTCCGCGGCCGCTGCGCCCGCCAGGGCGACCCCGGCAGTTCGGTCTTCTACGTGTCGCTTGAAGACGAGCTGATGCGCCTGTTCGGCTCGGAGAAGATCTCCGTGATCATGGAGAAGCTCGGCATGGAAGAGGGCGAGGTCATAGAATCCGTGCTGGTAAGCCGCCAGATCGCGGGCGCGCAGAAAAGAGTGGAGGGCATGAACTTCGACGCCCGCAAGCAGCTGCTGGACTACGATAACGTGATGAACAAACAGCGGCTGGCCATATATGAAGTGCGCAATATCATCCTGGACGGCGCCGAGGTCACGGACCGCATAAAGCAGATGGTACAGGAGGCCGCCGAGGAGCAGCTGGCGCTTTGCGCGCCGGCCGAGCAGTCCTCGCAGCTCTGGAACCTCGAAAACCTCAATCTCTACCTGAAAAAGACCTTCGGCTTCTCGCTGGCTTATTCCAAAGAGCAGCTCCACAACATGCCGCATGACGCGATTAAAAAAGACGTCTTTGAAAAAGCCCTGGCGGCTTATGAGGCCCGGTTCGGGGAATTTTCGGAGAGGGGCGTGGACTTTAACGAAATGCAGCGGGTGCTGCTGCTGCAGATAATAGACCATATCTGGAAGAACCATCTGTACGAACTTGACCACCTTAAAAAAGGCGTGGGCCTGCGCGCTTACGGCCAGAAGGACCCGCTGATAGAATACCAGAGGGAATCCTACGCGATGTTCGAGAAGATGCTGTCCCGGGTTCGCGACCAGATGGTGGAATACGTTTTCAGGATACAACTGCCCCCGGTGGCGGCGGCGCGCCCCAGGGTCGCCCAGCCCGAGGCCGGCCAACAGGGAAAACCGGCCGAAAAAAAACCGCAGGAAAAATACGCCAATCTCAAGGTGGGAAGGAACGCCCCCTGTCCCTGCGGCTCGGGCAAGAAATACAAGAAATGCCACGGGAAGTAGCAAAAAGAGCGAAGCTCCTTTTGCTGTAACCAGTAACCGGTGACCAGTAACCGGTAACCGGTGAAGAGCGGCGGATAAAATGAGAAATCCAAAAGGGATTTGTTCCTTTTTCTCTTCACTGATTACTGATTACCGGTTACCGATTACTATGTTGCTTCCCGTTTTTACCTCCCTGCTGCTTATCCTCAGCTATCCCAAATTCAGCCAGGGCTGGCTGGCGTGGTTCGCGCTGGCGCCGCTTACCGTGGCCATCTGGAAAGCGAAAGATCTTAAAACGGCCCTGCTTGCCGGCTTCGCCGCCGGGTTCTTTTTTTACCTGGGCATTTTATACTGGATCTATCCCACCATGCGCGCCGGCGGGGTGAACGTCCCCGTTTCGCTGGCGGGCTGGGCGGCCTTAAGCCTTACCCTTTCCGTTGAATTGGCGGCCGTTTCGGTTTTCGGCTTTTACCTTAGGAAATCCGGGCGCGCCGCCTGGCCGTACGTGTTCGCCGCCGGGTGGGCGCTGATGGAATGGCTTAAAATACTGGTTACCATTAAAGGCGTCTGGTTCCCGTGGTTCATGCTGGGTTATACGCAGTGGCGGTACCCGGAAATGATACAGGTCGTTTCCGTGACCGGCGTTTACGGCCTGAGCTTCGCCGTTTGTTTCAGCGGCGCGCTGCTCGGCTGCGCGCTTATGCGCGAAGGCGGCGTATTGAAGAAGGCGTACGGCTTTCTCCCGGCGCTGATCCTTATCGCGGGGCTGTTCGCTTTCGGGAACGGCGAGCTTAAAAAAGCCGGCGAAGCGAAGCTCAAAGGACACGCGGCTTTTTCAATGCTTCAGCCAAGCATAGAGCTTTACCAGAAATGGGACGAGCGCTACGTGCGCTCTATAGAAGAGCGGATAGAGCGGCTTTTGGAGCATACCGGCGCCTGCCCGCCAAGAGCCCAACCAACGCCGGTTTGGGAATTTGGCAGGCGGGCGGCTAAAATAATAGTCTGGCCGGAAAACGCGCTGCCCGGCTGGATAGACGAGCCCGAATGCCGTGACTGGCTGAAAAAAGTTTCGGCAGGGACCGGGACATTCCATATCGTAGGCTCCGTCTCGCAGGGCGACGGAAAACACGTGGCCGCTTTCCTGCTGGACGAAAAGGGCGGCATAACCGCTTCCTATTACAAGAGGCGGCTGGTGCCGTTCGGCGAATACGTCCCGCTCAGGGAATTGCTGGGCAGATACATAGGCGTCGTCAGCGAACTGGGAGAGTTTGAGGAAGGGACGCCTGAACAGAAAATCTTTGAAGCGGACGGCGTGAAAATCGGGAGCGGCATTTGTTACGAATCGGTTTTTCCGTACCTGGCCAGGGGTGACGTTTTAAGAGGCGCGGACATACTGGTCAATATCACCAACGACGGCTGGTACCTGGACACGGCCGCGCCTTACCAGCATTTCCTGGCGAACATCTTCCGCGCGGCGGAGAACCGCAGGCCGCTTGTAAGGGCCGCCAACAACGGCATCTCCGCGCTGATAGACCCGTGGGGCCGCGTTTCCGCCAGTACAGAGCTGAACGAATACACCGTGCTGAACGTCCAGGCGCCTTTGTATGAAGCTCCCGGAAAGACTTTTTACGGCGAACACGGCGACTGGTTCTGCTGGCTCTGCCTGCTTGCCGCCGGCGCCTTCCTGACCGCGCTAATTTTTATTTAGTTAGCCCTGAATAACTAAGGGCTAACTATGATTGCGATGATTTTAAAAACGATGACAGCGATACTTCATTGGGAAGGTTCATCATCGTAATTGTTTTCTGTTAGTAACTACTCAGCCACTAAGACACCAAGGCACAAAGAAAGTTATGGAATACAAACCTCTTTCGGTTTGTTGTCTGATTTCCTTCGTGACTTTGTGGCTGAGTAGTTACTTTTGTTATCACTGTAATCATTAGTTGCGACTTTTTACAGGAGTAACTAGCTAATTATGCCGTTTAAAATGGTTTTTTCAAAAAAATACACGGTGAAACTGCGCGCCCATGTGTTCAGGGCGGATAAGTTCGCCGCCGCGCTTAAGCTCCTTTTAAAAAGCAACATAATAAAGCCGGAGGACATCGCGGAGCCGCCGCGCCCCTCCCGCCGGGACCTGGAGCTTGCGCATACGCGGCGCTGGACCGATAAACTGCTGAAAAGCCGCCTGACTGCGGAAGACGAAGCTCTTGCCGAAATTAAAGCCTCAAAAGAAGTCGTCGAGGCCCATATAATGAATGTCGGCGGCACCGTGCTGGCGGCGCGCCTGGCCCTGGAAACCGGGCTCGGCATAAACTGCGGCGGCGGCGCGCATCACGCTTTCGCGGACCACGGCGAAGGGTTCTGCCTTTTAAACGATATCGCGGTGGCCGTCAGGAAAATGCAAAAAGAAAAAAAGATAAAAAAAGCGCTGATAATAGACCTGGACGCGCACCAGGGCAACGGCACCGCGGCGATCTTCAAAAAAGACAAACGGGTTTTTACTTTTTCAATGCATCAGGAGGCTCTCTATCCTGAAGTGAAGGAGAAAAGCTCGCTGGACGTGGAATTGCGCCGCGGGACGGGCGACCGGCGGTACCTGAAAGCGCTTAAGGAGCATCTGCCCGGAGTTTTTAAAAGGTCCGCTCCGGACCTGGTCGTCTATAACGCGGGGGTTGATGTTTACAGGGGGGACAGGCTCGGCGGGCTAAAGCTGACCGCGGCCGGGGTGCGAAAAAGGGATGAAATGGTTTTCGCGGAATGCTTTAAAAGAAATATCCCGGCGGTCCTGGTTCTAAGCGGCGGTTACGCTGCCGGGTCCGGCGATACCGCGCGCTTGCACGCCAATACCATGAAGGCGGCGATTAGGCTATTAGGCAAGTAGGCAATTAGGAAAAACCAGGAGCCTAGTGTAGTGAGTCCAACGCTTCTTTTACAATGGTTTGTGTAGCCGTCCGCCTAAGGCGGACGTGTTCTACGCCGAGCATACGCAGGCTTCCGCCAAACAACACGGCGGATCCGCCTATGGCGGAAAAGCCTGCGCCGAAGAAGTCGGGAACTGTAAAGGAATTTATAACTCACTCCGCTAGTAGTCTAGTTGCCGGGTTGACATTTATCATAGGCCCTTTGGCCTAGTATGGCATAGGCCCTTAGTACCTTGATTTTAGTCAGGAGCGGGGTAAACTTTAAGTAGGCCTTTCGGCCCCCTCTCCCGGGACCAAAGGGCCTAACACCAGGTTCAGGAGGAGTAAATGAAGAAACTCGCAGTCGCCATCATAGCAGCAGCAGCCCTCGCCTCGTCGCTCCGCGCAGAAATAAACTTTGATAATCCGAAGTTCAACCTCGCCGACGAGATCTCGGCAATGGAACTTTCTCTGCCCGGGCCGGTTGCCGTTAACGAAACCGACGATTCCAAGGCCCGCCCCGATAAAGAGTGGACCATTATGGTTTTTGTGAACGCCAAGAATAACCTTGAACGGTTCGGCCTTCTGGACATGAACGAAATGGAAATGATCGGCTCCAGCGACAAGGTGAACGTGGTAGTCGAACTGGGCCGCATAGCCGGCTACGACAGTTCGGACGGGGACTGGAAGACCTCCCGCCGCTACCTGGTAAAGAAAGACAACGACTTCAATAAAATAACCTCCCCCGTGGTTGAAGACCTGGGCAAGGTCGACATGGGCGATTATAAGCACCTTATAGAGTTCGGCAACTGGGCCAAGGCGGCCTATCCCGCCAAGAAATACGCGCTGATACTGTGGAACCACGGCTCCGGCTGGGACAAAGCCCGCGCCATCGACAAAGGCATTTCTTACGATGATGAGACCGGCAACCACATGACCACCCCGCAGCTGGGCCTGGCGCTTAAGGGCATGGGCGGAGTGAACGTTTACGGCTCCGACGCCTGCCTGATGCAGATGCCCGAAGTGGATTATGAGATAAAGGATTATGTCGAGTATATAGTCGGTTCCGAAGAGACCGAACCCGGCGACGGCTACACCTACAACCTGATGCTCGGCCCGATAATCAAGAACCCGACCATGTCCCCCGAGCAGCTCGGTAAAGTGACGGTGGACGGCTACAGCGACCATTACCAGTCCATAGGCCAGGAATCCACCCAGAGCCTGCTCAAGACCGCTGCCCTCCCCGGCTATTTAGCGGCCGTCAACGGCTTCGTCGCCGCCGCGATGGCCACTGATGAAAAGGCCCTGGTCAAGACCGCCGTCTCCAGAGCGCAGAGCTTCGCGGTATACAGCAATAAGGACCAGTGGCATTTCCTGAGCCTCTACGCGGCTTCCTCAACGAGCGCCGCCGTCAAGGCGAAGGCCCAGGCCCTGCAGGACTACCTGACGGGTTCGCTGATCGTCCATAACCGCACCAACTACTGCGACAACGCCAAGGGGCTCGCCATCTATATGCCCGGCTACAGCTTCAACACGGATTACAACGAGCTGGCCTGGGCAAAGGCCTCGCAGTGGGACGAGTTCATCAAGTGGTATATTAAATAACTTACAGTACCCTCTGATACATAGAAGGCCGGCCTGAACAGCCGGCCTTCTTTTTTCCCGAAAGTTCCGATTAAAACTTTCGGGAAGTATGAGGGATGAAAATGGGGAAGGGATGAGGGAAGGAGAGAAAAACCTTATCTTTTTTTCATCCTTCATCCTTTATCCTTAAGCCTTTAGCCTTTCTGTGTATAGGTCCTAAGGCCCTGGGGCCTATAGGCCTTTTATACTTGCACGCGGCTAATAGTGAGGTAAACTATAACAGGCGGCTATGTGCAGCCCGCCGAAAGCCGTAAGGAGGAAGCGAATATGCTGAAGAAACTTATAATGGCCGCGATAGCCGTAACAATGCCGGTCTCCGCTTACGCCGAAATAAACTTTGACAACCCCGGCGGGAATAACCTCGCCGAAGAGATCAATAACACCGGGCTGGCCCTGCCGGCTCTCGAAGCCGCACCGGCGGACAAGGGGTTCTGGAGCTGGATATTCGGCGGCGGCTCTTCCGCTTCCAAAGGCAAAGAATGGACCATTATGGTCTTTCTGAACGCCAAGAACGATCTTGAAAGGTTCGGCATGTACGACATAAACGAGATGGAGATGATAGGCTCCTCCGCCAAGGTCAATATAGTGGTGCAGCTGGGCCGCATAGAGGGCTATGACTCCACCGACGGCGACTGGAAAGGCGTGCGCCGCTACCTGATAAAGAAAGACAACGACACCAAGAAGATAAGCTCGCCCGTGGTCGAGGACCTGGGCGAAGTGGATATGGGCGACTGGAACAGCGTGCCGGCTTTCACCAATTGGGCCAAGGCCAAGTATCCCGCCAGCAAATATATGCTTATCATGTGGAACCACGGCTCCGGCTGGGAGAAGAACGCCAGGGCGCGCCTCGCCAAGGGCATCTCCTACGACGAGCAGTCCGGCAACCACATCAACACCCCGCAGCTGGGTGCTGCCCTGGCGCAGGTCGGCAAGCTGGACGTCTACGGCGCGGACGCCTGCCTGATGCAGATGGCCGAGGTCGCCTACGAGATAAAGGACAATATTACTTATATAGTCAGTTCCGAGGAAACCGAGCCGGGCGACGGCTATACTTATAATGACTTCCTTAAGCCGGTGGTGGCAAAGCCGACCATGGGCGCCGAAGAGCTGGCCAGGACGGCCGTGAACGCCTATTCCGACCACTACGCGAAACTGAAGCAGGGCTACACGCAGAGCGTGGTAAAGAGCGCGGCCATCCCGCGGTTCACCGCGCTGACCAATGACTGGGTGAAGGCCGTGATGGCCGCCGGTGACAAGGCCATAGTCAAAACCGCCAGGTCTTCCGCCCAGTCTTTCGCCATCTCCGACAACAAGGACCTTTACCATTTCGTAAAGCTGGTTTCGGACGCCTCCTCAAACGCGGCCGTGAAGACCAGGGGCGCGGCGCTGATGAACTATATCAGCGGGTCCCTCGTCGTGCACAACAGGCACGGCAACGGCCAGGGCGGCTGGTACGGGCCCGAGGAATACGATAACGCGTTCGGCATAGCGGTTTACGCGCCGGGCTATTCCATGGACGCCGGCTATGAGAACCTTAAATGGTTCGCCGCCGCGCAGTGGGACGAATTCATCAACTGGTACATGGCCCAGTAAGAAGAAGCGCAATAGCGGCAGAGTAAGAGTTTCCCGCCACTACAACTCGGCCCTCCCCCGCCCCCGCCAAACAGTCCGGCGGGTCCGCCGAGTAGTGTGGCGGAAAACAGCCGGCGGGTAACCGGGCAAGCGGGTCGCCAACGCTGTTTGGCGGAAAGTAAAAGGGCCGTCCGCCTAAGGCGGACGGCCCTTTACGCTGCGGGGGAACAGTTTAGCCGGATACGTTGTCACCCCCGAGATTTGTTGTCGGGGGTCCATAAAATAATGGGTCCCCGACTACGGATTTCGGGGACGACACTATCCGCAGTCAGTTCGGCAGGGTTTTTGGCAATGATTCTGTATCAGGCGGGAAGACCGCCCGGGCAAGATTTATAAGGGAGTCACTCAGCCGGAGCGGGCCCCGCACTTTTTCTGAAAGGTAGGGGAAACCGCAATGCGGTGTCCGCCTGTGGGTAAATCCCCGGCCCGCCAAACAGCCCGGCGGGTCCGCCTCCGGCGGAAAGGGGTCCCGCCAAAGTGCGGGGCGGGGGCGTCAATTGAATTCTGATTTAAGTGTTAGCGGTTATCCCAGTTTATTTCTTCTTTCAGCGAGTCAAGTATGGGTTCTTTGGAATTATTCAGCGAAGCGCTGGCGCGTAGTTCAAAATTCGGATTTCTGAAACTTTTTCTTCCATCCAGATAATTCAGTATCTCCATTGCCGTCATTACTTTGTCTTTCGATTTTAACCTTAAAGCCATTACAACTCCATGTGTCGTCTCTTTTAAAAATGTCGCTGATAACTCTTTGCCGAAAACCGAAGCGGCGACTTTTTTAATACCGCTGCTGACCCCGTTCGTGAGAGCTACGCAACCCTTGTTTATCCCGGGCACTTTGCACCATGGAACCAGAACAATTATGGTGGCGCCGGCATTAACAGCCATAACAACTCCGCTGGGATTACACTGAAAAGTTTCCTGCGTTACATTCATCCCGCCCAGCATAATGAACCCGGCAGGCCCCGCCAGCATAAGCGCATTTGTCATTATAACTTTGCCGATAATAGTGCCGGTCAAGGCTGAGCCGGCCGCATCTATCGCTTGTCCTATATGATTTAAGGGGTGTCCGTTATGTGCCAGCCACGCATTTACACTGCCTCTCATATCGTAAATATCTTTCCACACAATTTTTACAAATTCCGTCGGCCGCGCGGCTAATTTTTGCCCTATTATGTCTTCAGCCATGGTTATCACCGCAGGTTCTTTTTTAAGGTTTTCAGCTATGCCGGCGGCATTAAGCAATTGTTCCACCGCGCCGTCCATTGTGCAGAAACGTTTTACTTCTTTATCAGAAGCGAAAACATTAAACGGAAAAACCGATAAAGTGAATATCAGCGTCATTGAAGCCGCGGTTATTTTGTTTTTTTTCATTTTGCGCCTTCCTCTCTTTCGGGTTTGACCGCGTAAACAGCATGTTCTGAAACAAGGTGAATATTTTTATATCGGCTTTCCTTGCGTATAGTTTAATGGAAAAAGCAGGATTCCGACAGAGGCAAAATACCCAAAAAAAAGGCCATTGGGCCCTATATTTTTCAGCTATTTGCAGGAAACATAAAGAGGATTATCGCGGTTTAATCCCTCTATAACTCTTCCCTTCCCCTTCCTGAGACGGTCGACTGTGGAATCCGGGGTAAGTTTATACGCGGGATTTGAAATAGGCGACGGTTTTGCGGAGGCCTTCCTCAAGGTCCACTTTCGGCCGCCATTTGAGCAGCGTTTTGGCCAGCGTGATGTCCGGCCTTCTGACCTTGGGGTCGTCTTCGGGCAGGGGTTTGAAAACTATTTTTGACCTGCTTTTGGCCGCGGCCTTGACCAGTCCGGCCAGTTCAAGCAGGGTTATTTCGTGCGGGTTCCCGAGGTTGACGGGCTCGTTAATCGAGTTTGATCCGGTTTAACCGGTCTTAACCTTTATTGGTGAACCGCCTGAAATCCCCGTTTGACTTCAACGGGCATTAACCGGTATGGCTGGCCGATGGGCGCCAATATGGGCGCCATCCCGACCAAACTAAATTCCGCATTGACAGAAGTCTCTTAAATTAAGAGTATATACCTGTCAGTATCAATTACGACAATTGTCGTAACGATAGGTGTCGTAATACGGGAGGCTATTATGAATCCGTTCAGATTTGGCGCCATAGTGGAGGGCGAATACTTCACCAACAGGCGCCAGGAGATGAAAGAGCTTGTTTCGGACATCGAATCCGGGCAGAACGTGGTGCTTATCAGTCCTAGGCGCTTCGGCAAAAGCAGTATGGTCAACAAAGCCCTTGCCGGCATGAATATTAAATCCATCCGCCTTGACCTGGAGATAATTTCAGACGAGGTGGACCTGGCCAACGCCTATGTTAAAAAAGCGCTGGCTCTGAGCCCTTTTGAAAAACTGAAAACCTATATAAAAACCCTTAAAATACAACCCGCCATGGAGTATAATCCCGCTACCGGCGATATCAATGTTTCTTTTTCCCCGGACTCAGCCAATAA
>JAHJSU010000325.1 GCA_018829985.1 Elusimicrobiota bacterium
AGAAGGAAGAATTGTGAGCCCGGCGCTGCGCCCCGCACCCCGCCGGCTGTCCTGATGCCCGCTCAGCCTGCCTGATAGCAGTTTTACACCACAACTTACCAGCCACGAAAAAAGTGCCGAGATTCATGTCGTGCACCCGATGCACACAGTGCTTGATACGGCACCTACGCAAGTATTGTATTATAGCGGTAAGAGAAGATTTCCTCGAATTTTTTTAAACGTGAAAAGATTCAAGGAAAAGATTAAGATCAGGAAAGAACGCGCGATAACTGGTCTTATATTGCCTGCAAATCCGGGAGGAGACAATGAAACTCAAAAGACATGAATTAAACCCCATAATCAAACCCAGGGGCGGCGGCTGGGAATCAGTGGCCGTGTGCAACTGCGCCGCCGTTTACAAAGACGGGCTGGTCCATTTATTGTACCGGGCCGCCGGCGAGCGTGACCCCTACATCTCAAGGCTCGGCTACGGCGTGAGCAGGGACGGGGTGAATTTTGAAAGGAAAGCTGAACCGGTTTTCGGTCCCGGCGAGGATTATGACAGGTGGGGGTGCGAGGACCCGAGAATCACCGCGATCGGCGGCGAGTTCTATATAACCTACGTGGCCCTGTGCAAACCCGCGCGCAAGGGCGGGGGGCCGCCCAGGACCGCGCTGATAAGCACGGTGGATTTCATAAATTTCAGGCGGCACGGGATTATAACCCCCGAGGGTTCCGACGCGCGGGACACCGTGCTTTTCCCGGAAAAAATAAACGGAAAATACGTCATGCTTCACCGCCCGCATAACTGGACGCAAAAATTTATCCATGAAAAAGGCGGGAAGCTTTACCTCGAGGTGAAGGAAAACACCATCGAGTGGCCCCTGGAGGAAAAGCCGGATTTTTTCCCGGAAAAGGCGGGCATCTGGATCGCTTATTCCAGCGACCTCAAAAACTGGTCCGGGCACAAACTTATAATGCAGGGGAAGGAAATCTGGGAATCCGGCAAAATCGGCGCGGGCCCGCAGCCCATAAAAACGGACAAGGGCTGGCTTTTGATCTATCACGGCGTCGGACCGGATAAGGGCGTGAGTAAATACAAGACCGGAGCGGTGCTGCTGGATTTGAACGACCCTTCAAGGATTATCGCCAGAACCAAAGATCCCATACTTGAGCCGGAAAAGGATTATGAGATCGCGGGCGACGTCGCCAACGTGGTGTTTCCCGAAGGAATCATCGAGAAGGACGGCGAGCTTTATATCTACTACGGCGCCGCGGATAATACCTGCTGTCTTGCCTCTTGCCGGCTGAACGAACTGCTGGAAGCGTGTCAAGGGAAGTAACACCTTATGACTGTTCCTGGTCTCAATCGGATTGATTGCGCAGTGTCCCTCGCCTGCCCGTGAAACTCCTGATGACGGTCCCCGTCTACTGGGGACGGAAAAACGGGTGGAAAAAGGGGGATCGCATCTATGATCATCCCACGCCCCTGCACAGAAAGGGAACGCAACTGTAACCTGGAAATTATATGGCTGTTATACTCAACGACAAGGCTATGCCAGTGCCGTATCAGGAGCTATGCTCAACAAACGGCCAAAGAACTTGTACGGCTCTTAACCCACTTGCCTGCTGAATTCCCGGTTAGGGCTATCCACTTCGCTCTCGTAATTGCTCCGACGACGCCTCGACGGAGGATAATTGCCCGGCCAGCTTCCGACGACAACGAGAGTAAAATGGACAGGCCTTTTCCCGGTTTTCAGGCCGGCGCCTAAAGTGCCCGCTTATTGTCACAGCCCGCCCGACGAGGACTGCCAACTGGACCCCCGGGTGGACCTATACGATGCAATAGACCCGCCCTCGCCCGTGGAGTGACCTGTTAACCACAAAGAAAGACCACCGGCCCGCCGCCGGGCGGGGGGACTGCCGCCTGATCTCCCCCCAGCACGGAGCCCGGAGTCGCAGTGGTAATTGATCAAGGCATACTTCTTATCTACAATGGCTGGGGTGAGGATAATCAGAACAAGGCCGGCTGGGCATTGTTCAGCAGGGAGGATCCGACAAAACTTATAAAAAGATGTAAAGACCCTTTCATCTCATTTCCCAATGACCATGTCTTCGCCACTGGTTTGGCGGAATTCAACGGCAAATGGTTCCTGTATTACGGGGCCGCGGACAAATGGATAGAGAGCATGACCCTGGATTTTAAACAACTGCTGAAAGATTGAAGCGCCGGCTGCATTGTAGATGCTCCTGTCCTGATCGCGTCGCGACGGCTGAACGGAACGGATTTCCTTTCACAACATCGGCTTGACATTAAATTTGCGCTTTCCATTTGCATTCCATCCAAACTGATAACAAAAAGTATCCACGAATATAAAAAAGTCCTTGCAAATAGTACCATAATGGGGCATAATATATACCATGCAAAGGA
Source organism: Elusimicrobiota bacterium (assembly GCA_018829985.1). Lineage (GTDB taxonomy): Bacteria > Elusimicrobiota > Elusimicrobia > Elusimicrobiales > UBA9959 > JAHJSU01. Next base: position 2,411 of record JAHJSU010000325.1, read on the forward strand.
AAATCAAAGAACATTTGGTTAACTGGAAGCTAAAAAAGGGCCGTAAACCTTTGATTCTGCAAGGCGCCAGGCAGGTGGGAAAGACTTATTCGCTGAAAGAATTCGGGAAAGAATATTTTTCAAAGGTCCATTATTTAAATTTTGAAGAAGAACCGCAGATTAAAAAAATTTTTGAAAGGGATTTGATTCCGGCCCGGATACTCCAGGAAATCAGTTTTTACGCCGACGCCTCTATTGACGTCCAAAACGACCTTGTTATTTTTGATGAAGCGCAGGAGTGCCCGAAAGCGGTTGCAAGTCTGAAATACTTTGCGGAAGAAAGCGCCGGCCTGGCGGTCTGTTGCGCCGGCTCCCTGCTTGGGCTGCATTTCAGCGAAGCGGGGTTCCCTGTCGGAAAGGTTGAATTCCTGAAAATGCACCCGCTGACTTTTGAGGAATTTCTGGCCGCGTGCGGCGATGCGAAGTCGGTTGATTTTATAAACGGCTTTGATTCTTCCGGGGCTGTTCCCGAAGTTGTCCATGCGCATTTATGGGAGATGCTGAAAAAATATATGGTTGTGGGCGGGATGCCGGAAGCGGCGCTTGCGTTTATCGGCAACCAGGATGATTTATTCAAAGCGTACAACGAAGTCCGCAAAAAGCAATCCGACCTGGTTCTTGCGTTTGTGGCGGACATCGCAAAACATTCCGGCAAAGAAAATTCCATGCGCATAGAGAGATTGTGGCAGAATATCCCGCACCAGCTGGCAAGAGAGCAAAACGGGTCGGCTTCAAAATTCAGATTCAAGGGAGTGATACCGGGGCTCAGGGGGTATTCCCGGCTTGAGGGCGCTATTGACTGGCTTCAGTCGGCCGGGCTTATTATCCGGACGGCCATTGTCAACAGCGGGAAACTGCCGTTTTCTTCGTATTCAAAGGAAAATTTCTTTAAACTGTATTTTTTTGACGCCGGGCTGCTCGGCGCCGTCAGCAGACTTCCCCCAAAAACCATTCTTGATTACGAATACGGGTCGTACAAGGGATATTTCGCGGAAAATTTTGCAGCCCAGGAGTTTATTGCCGCCGGAATTGAAGATTTGTGCTGCTGGCGTGAGAACACGGCGGAAGTGGAGTTCCTGGTTGAAGCCGGCGGCAATGTGTTTCCCGTTGAAATCAAATCGGGATGGGCAACCCAGTCAAAAAGCCTGGCTGTATTTTCACAAAAATACAATCCGCCGCTGAAGATAATACTAAGCGCCAATAATTTCAGCGTTAATGCGGGCGGCAGGTTAATAAAAATGCCGTTGTATCTTTCTTCAAAAATAAAATCTTCCGTTCTTAAATTATCCCGTAGTTGACGAAAGGGAGAGGCCCCGCTGGGCAATCCTGGAATTGGCAGGAAACATAATGCATAGAGGTCTATCAGTTCGTTCAATCAAGATTATCGGTAGTTATGCGGCCAAAACCGCCCGGATCCGCCCGGATTCTTTTGCCGGGGACGTCCTTTGACTCGGTTCAACTTCGCTCACCGCAGGCCGCTCAGGACTGGGGCGGGAGTTGGCGGGTTTTCAGCAATAGCGGGTCGCCGGGGCGGGGGAAAACCCAGGTCAAGGCATGTCGGCGGAGGAGTTCAGTCCCGCCAACACGACACGGCGGGCAGGCGGCCGGGGCGGGCGCGTCTATGCTGCCGCTGCCGGGCGGGGGGGAATTAACCTGGCGGGATAGGCATGCCGCGCATTGCCGGGTTTGTGTTTAAATTTATTCCAGGTATTTTAGACATAAATTCTCTTGTTCCCAAAGTTAGTCAACTAACTACGCTACGTCCCCTACCCGCCCTATAATACAAAACTCGGGGCGGTTTTCTGAAATTTTAAAAAAACCCCCGCGTCCGCCTAAGGCGGACGTATCATGCGGCGGGAGTTGTTTGGTTAGTCGTCGGCCGGGGCGGGTTCTACAGCTTCGTAATCAATCCGCGGGTCCAGCCGGCAGTCCTCGTCCGGCAGGCCGCAGATGTGTTCATATAGCGTCGCTTGAGTGGCCGGTTTTCCGCCGAAGGCGGACCCCCGCCAATACAACACGGCGGGCACAGCGCCGGGCTGTTTTCCGCCAGAGG
>JAHJSU010000326.1 GCA_018829985.1 Elusimicrobiota bacterium
AAGCAGATTCTTGTGCTGATAACGCTTTGCATTGCTTTTGCTCTTGTAGGAGCCATGCTTATCAATGCGGGCAATACCCCCGCCACTTTCTATCTGAAAGTGATCGGCATGATCCTCTGCGGTATAGCGCTGGGTCTCGCCAGTTACGCGGGTGTTCTGGCCGTCCAATTGATGGGCTCGCAGAAGGAGTTGGGCTGGTGTTATGCGGGCGCCGCCGTGTTGGCCGGGACTGCAGCCGGCATAGCCATGTTTGGCAACATGACAGCCGCGCTCCTCGTCACGATTAAATGGGTGGTGGCGGCAGCCGGTGTTGTCGCGTTGATGGGGACGATGCTGGGAGGCATGTAGAGAGCAAGGGGGGCAGGTTTCTGGTCCCAAGCCGTCCGCCCTAAGGCGGACGGCCGGCGGCTTGTATAGCATTGGGTTTGCCTTGATATTAAAGGAATTACCGTCCGCCTCAGGCGGACGTTGAAACAGGTGAGGAGGGCGGACGCCGGGCGTCAACTTCGCAATGAACGGCTGAAGCCGTTCCGCTAAGGCGGGGAAGGCGCTAGAGGCGGGAGGATATATGGGAAGCCAATTTTTGGAGAAACATAAAAGGAAGTCCCTGCTTGCCGCGCTTTTGCTTCTTTTTTCAGGCCACACCAAGTACGTGGTAGTACTGCTGCTGGTCGTGGCCACGTCGATACCTTTTGTCGTTTCACGCGATACCCTTTCAAGACTTCTTGAAACGCCGTCGATCGCCTACGTAATGCGGCACCTGGGGCTGGGCTCCGTAGTAGCCGCCATCAATCCCAAATATTCAAGCGATCTTCTTAAGTCCGCTATGGACAGGGCCCTGGCGGAGAGCGAGCGGAATTCCTACTGGAACAAGTTTTTAAAGAGTCTCGGTTCGAGCGGGGCGGGCGGCGGGTCGTCGATCGACATGGTAAAAGGCGGCGCTGACCTCTTCGCGGACGACGCTTCTAAAAAGGGCAAAAAACGGGGAAAGGGGGGAGCGAATCAGTTCAACGGCGTTGTCAGCGATGAAGACAGAGCTCGCGGGGAAAACGGAGACACGGTAGACCTTGCAGGCGGCGGGGCCGGAGGCTACGGCAGGGACGGCTACGACAGGGACGGCTACGGCAGGGACGGCTACGACAGGAACGGCTACGACAGGAACGGCAATAAAAAGAACGGCGGCGTTTACGGGAACGGCGCCTTCGGCAGCGGCGGAGCTTACGGGAGCGGCCCTTACAGCAGCGGCCTTTACGGTAATCTTATGGGCGCTAATCTGGCCGACAGGCACGGCGGCGCCGGCGGCGGCGCCGGCGGCGGCGCCGGCGGCGGCGCCGGCAGCGGCGGCAGTTCTTACGGAAGCGGTTCTTTAAACAACGCCCCATATGTCGGCAAGAACAATACGGGGTCCGGCGGCACAGCAGCCGGGCGCGGCGCGGGAAGGTATAACAGCGCGATGGGCCAGACAAGCGGAAAAATACCAGTGCCCGGCAATCCGCAAAAAGTCAATGCCAAAACGATAGGCCGCGTATCAGGGTTTACATGGAGAAACGTGGGCTACACTACTGCCGGCACCAATTTTAACGTCCAGGCAGGCCAGAGCGCAGCGATATACCAGGTGGCGGATACTCACGCCATGACCGCCTCCGCCGCACAATTCACAACTGCCGCCTTTGAGTACCAGGCCGCGATTACCGGGGCGACCTATGACGGCAACCCGGTCAACCTCGATCTTGTACAGACCGTCCAGGATCCGCCGGTCGTTTCTCCGGACGTCGGTTTTATCGACGGCGCGATAACCGGCGTTACCGATATCCAGGAGGAGGCTGAAGAGTGCACTGACGCGCAAGCCGTGCACGGCACGGGTATGTCCGACGCCATGACCGCGCTTACGACCAAGCTCAATACTATGCGCGCCCCCAACTGCGACCAGCTGGGGGCGGTTAACAATTGGAACAACCAGGTGGGCGGCGGCGGTCCGGATTCGCTGTTGGGCTATTGCCGGGATTTTAACATGCACAACATCGCGCTTGCGGCCGCATGCCAGGTCAACCCCGACCCGATAGGCTGCGGCATGTACACTTCATATACGACGTCAGGCGGTATGCTGATAAAGTATTGCCCGCGGCCTACATGCAGCTGCAGCTGGAAGAATCCGGGCTGTTGTATCTTGTGGATGATATTCTGGATCCTGTTCATCGCGGTCATGATCGCCATCTTTATCATCTTCGGCCCGCTGATAGCGGCTCTGGTGCTCTTATTCGCGTTTATTGCCCTTCTCGCGCTCGGCGGCGGTGGCGGCGCCAGCGGCCTGGATACGGGAGCCGGGGGAGGGACGCAGGATGATCTCAAGCCTATGTTTGACAAGTAAGACGACAATGCGCCGTCTTAAAAATAAGTTTCACACGGATACGGTGTCCGTAGTAAACCAGGACTGCGGTAAAGTCCACGGGTACAGTGTCCGTAGTTGCGCAGGATAGCGAAGTCCACCCTCAAGCCCGTTGTTTAAAGTTCGCGGTACAGGAGCGTTCGTTCCGAATGTGTATAGCATGGTTTCTGACGGCGGCCGGCTTGTGACGGTTCTATTCCGGTTCCGCTTGCCGCCGGAGGTTTCCGGTCCGTCCGTCCGCCTTCGGCGGACAACCGGCCCGGTTTCGGAGCGATGCGCGCGCGGACTTTAACCCGTGGGCTTGTTTGTTTGGCGGCGGAATATCGTGGGCCAAAAGGCCTATGCGAAACAGGGACAATGGACACTTGTTTTAACCGGAAGCGTCTGTTAAAGTATACCAAGGGAAAGTGTGTTCCTTTTATGTGTTTTGGACAATGGGCGGCGGAAGATTTAACGGTTGATATAAGAAAGCGCGGGCTGATGGAACATGTCCGGCCCGGCAGCATATAGCAGGAGGATTTATGAACTACCGCAACGAAGATAAAAAGCGCGATGAGGGCGGTCCTGTCATCGGCAGGCTGGGGGTTTCTTTCAAAAAGACCTCTTCTTTCGGTAAATCGCCGATGTTTTCAAAAGCGGCCGGAAACATTATGGAAAGGATCAAAAGCCTTTCTAAAAAAGACCTGGCTTTCGTAGTGGCCGGCCTGAGCGTTTTGATAACGGCGCCGGTGGCCGAGTACCTTATGTCCAAACCCGTAAGCGATAATCAGCTTACCAGCGGCTTCGGTTCTCGCGACGGCGGGTCCTCCCTTTATGAGCCCGGCATCTACTCTTTAAGCCAGGGTTCTCCCGACGGCTCCGGCGAAGTGATAACGCCTTTAAGCGCAAGGGACCCGGCGTCCCTCATTATCGGATGGCAATCCGCCGCGCCGGTCGTTCCGCCCGCCCCCAGTTCCGGTTTCAGGGACGCCATGAAAGACGCCGGCCGCGCGGCTTTTTCCCAAGCTTCAAAGTCCGCCGGCGCGCCCACGCCCATTCCCAGGATGCAGAGCGGGCTCAGAGCCATGGGCTCTTTTTTCAGCGGAGGGGGAGGTTCAAAAACCAGCGGCTTAGGCGGCGGCAATATACTTAAGAACGCCAAAAACGCGTCCGGCAAGTCCGCCAAGCGCTCCATGGTCGGCCCCGTGGCCACGGCCGGCTATAAAGGCGCGGCATATACGCCCCACGGCGGCAGCAAGGGCGCCTATGAAAACCTGCGCGCGCAGGCCAATAAAGCGGCCAGTAATTTTTCCGACGGCGGCGCCGCGGGCGCGCTTGACAGGGCCGCCGCCGATTCCCCGGACGTGGGCATAGGCGCCGGCGGTGCGGGCCCAGGCAGCGACGATCCCACCAAAGCTCCTCCCGTCTCCAGCAACCGCAATAAGCATTCCTTCACGCCACCGGAAAGCCTTGAGCAGCTGGCCGCCAAATTCAGGCTGCAGAAGCGGCTTGAGTGGGAAGAGTTCTTAAAACACGGCATAGCAAAGTCGCTCATAGAGGCCTGCGTCACCGCTTTTGGCGGTTCGCTCGGCAAGTTCATAGGCGGCACGACGGATAAAATTCTAGGCAATACCAGCAGCGAGGAGCAGGTATATATCTGCGTGCAGTTGAAAGATAAGACTAAAGACTGCATGGCGGGCAATATGGTGGCGGCCTTTCGGGCCTCGGATCCAAAGACCGTGGACGGGTGGATCAACAGAGGCACATGCGCCTGCGGCCCGATGACCCCTGAGGAGTTTACAGCCGCGAACGGCGGCCCCGCTCCCGACCCGATTCCTCCCCCCGGACCCACTGAGCCAGAAACCGTCCCTCAGCCGGTAAAAGAATCTTTCACCGGTTATGACGAAGTTCTTAAACAGATGCTTATGGCCCGCACCGACGGCGCGAAAACCACCGACCCGGTAGCCCTGCTTGACAATACCATGCAGCTGGCCGGCGGTTTCCCGAACCTTAAGGCCGATGCCATAGCAGCAGGGATCAAAAACAGCGGTCAGAAGGCTCAAGCCGCCGAGATCAGCGATTACAGGCGCAGCATCAGCGACGCGGAGATGCAGGTTGCGTCTGTTAAATCGGACTACAACATCTTTAAGACCAGGTTCACCAACGTAGTCAAAGCCGCCAAAGACGGCACGCTTGTGCTCGGTTCCTCCGCCGCCCAGGGCAAGCTCGCCGTGAAGGCGGCTATGGGCGAGGAGGTCATGCCCTATCTTAACGCGGCCGAAGAGAGTTTTAAACTATATGAAAAAAGCTCTCTCGCCAAGGCCGAGGAGAAAATAAAGCTCAATAAGAAAGCCCTGGGCATCTATGATAAACAGGTCGGTTTTGCCTCCGGCGCCGCCGACAAGATAAAAGAGGAATATACCGGCAGGGACGGGGTTCTGAAATCCGCCGAAGATATATATAACGAACTCAAACAGATAAAGGAAACCCTGACCACGGGTGTCGCGCCGGACGCCGGGCAGCAGGCGACCATTGTCAAGGACTTCAAAGCGATCGCCGGCGTGGACCCGGCCGTGCAACCGCCCGCCCTTCCCGCCGATGCTCCCGTAGTTACAGCCTCCCGCGGCGCCTCCGTGCTCGACGCCTATGCGACCGCGTTCAACACCAGGAATGCGCCGGATTACAGGGACCAGGCCGCCTCCCGGCCGGCGGGGCTTATAGCCAGGCCGATAGCCTGGAGGGGCTTGGACCAAAATGAGCCTTTCCTGAACAAAGGCGAAGCAAATGACGCGGCGGCCGTAAAAGAAGAGCAGACGGCATGGGGCGCCGCTACCCCGTTTAAGAAAAAAACCATGGAGGAGATGCAACTGATCAATAACGTTCCCGCTAACCTGCTTGCGGCTTCCCTGCGGAACGTCTCCGAGATTCCGGCCGACGCAAAGAATAACGCCATCGATCCCACAGCCGCCGTCGGTCTGCTCCAGCCCCTGAAAAACAAGATGGAAGAGGTGCGCAAACAGCTCGCGGATCCTTTACCCGACGGCTGGGGAATAAACCTGGACAATCCCACCGGCAGCGGCGCGCAGCCGGTTGCGCCGGTTACGCCGGCGCCGATCAGCGGTACGGCCAATCAGCCGGGCACTAACATAAACATTATAAACCAGAACGATAATCAGAACGTTAATCCGGGCCAGCCCGCAGTTCCCGGACAACAGCCCTTGCCGCAGCTTATAGCCGCTGCCCGGACTAACGCGGCGGATGACCTGAAGCTCATGAACGCTTCGGTGCAAGGGGCGGATTCGTCATACAAAGCGGCTCCGGTGTCAAGATGCACGTCTGCGGCATGCAAGACAAGCTTGTCTGTCGCCAAAAATGCGCGCGTTGCGATGAAATCGAACGTTGCGGAAGTTGGAAACCTGCAGACGCAGCTGCAAAAGCCGGACATCTCCCGGACGGAAGTTGAACGGATAAACAAAAGGCTTGATGTGCTTCGCGGCGAATGCGACCAAAACAGGCAGCAGTTCAATACAAGTATAGCGCGGGTAGGCGAACTTGCCAGGAAACCTTCGGTTCAGCCTCAGCCTCAGCCGCAGCCGCAGCCTCAGCCGCAGCCCAAGAATTATCCGCCTAAGAGTATAGACCAGATCAGCCTGGTCAAGGGCAGGACGACCATTAACGCTTATGACGGAAAAGGCCAGCCGTTAAAGGTTGATAAATGCGTGCAATGGGGAGTTGGCTTTACCAGCTACCTAACCGGCTTGCCGGTCTGCAAGAAGTATGTCAAAAAACAGGTTACGGTAGATGTGAACGACTACTACCTCTCCTACGGCAGGGGCGAGCCGTTGCCGCTTTACGCCAAGTTTGAGTGGTCTCCCAGCGGTATGCAGGCGGTCCAAACCACCGGCGGACTGGCTTATTATGCCGACCCGTCGGTCAAACGCCTGGAATACGACATGGAAGTTAAAGTGAGCTGCAAGAAGATGGCCGGCGGCTGGGTCATAGAACAGGCCAATATGAGGAAAGGCACGGCCTCCAGCGCCAACCAGCTTGGCGGAAAGGTTTCGGCGGGCTGGGACCTCGGTCCGAAGGTAGTCGCCGAGATAAACTACGCCCATACCTGGAACAACTATAATCACGGCGAAATGCTGCAGTACGATACCCTGCGGGGTAAGCTCTGCAAATAAAGCGGTGAAAGGGTCTTTAAAGCCCCGCGGAGAACATCCGCGGGGCTTCAGCGTTGAAGACCATGTGATTTTTCGCACTTACTGAGCCACGCGTAATTAATGTCCGCGCTGGCCGGGACGATTTTGGAGCGAAACGAGGAATGAGGAGTGCGGCGTAGCAGCGCTACGCAAGCGACGAATGACGAAGTTGCAGCCCAAAAGCGCCCGGCCCTTTCCCGCAGGGAAAGGGAGGCTTGCCTTTGAGCGACTGCTTCGTTGCTCCTCACTCATCCGCCTAAGGCGGACTCGTTCGTCGCGCCTCGCATTCATCTCAAATCCAAGCCTCCAACGGGGGCATTACTTACGCGTGGCTCAGTAATCCCGTCTAAAACCCGATTTCCCCAAAAAATATTCTTCGCACCCGCCCTTTGTGTAACTTTAGTCACATTTACTTCGCAAAGTGATATAATATAAAGGCAAAGATATGAAGAAAATTTTCCTGTCCATTTTTGCAGTTTTTTTATTTTTTGCGCTCCCGTCTTTCGCGGAAGAGTTCAAGGATTCCGGCGCCGTTTTTTCCGTGGATTTCCCGGCCGGCTGGAAGACGGGAAAATCCGATGATCCTGCCGTAGTCCTGAAACTTGAAAGAGGAAAATCCTTCGTGGAATTCGCCAAGCTTGATTCCGAACTGAGCGACTATTACCTTAAGGCCCGCGTAAAAGAGCAGGTGGAGTCCTTAAGGAGCAAGGGAAACAGTCTCTCCGGGGATACCCGCTCGGTCAGCCTGCACGGCGTTTCGACAGCTTATTACATCACCTACGGCTCCGGGGAAACCGATATCTATATCGCCTTTTTCACCTATAACGCCGGTTCCTTCGCCATCTCGGCCAGCGGCCTTTCCGACAGGGATTTCAGAAATGCCGTATCCACTATCAGGAAACCGGGTGAGAAAATAGAGCTGCCCAAGCCGCCCAAACCCAAAAAAATAAGGATAGCCAGGAAACCGAAAGAAAAGAAATTTCCGGACCTCCGGATATCTACAGAGGCCGCGGCGGCCGCTTCCACCGCCCCCCCCGTCGCGGGAGGGGCCACCGCCGCGCCCGCCGCCGGCCAGACCGGCTTTGGCGGCGAGGCCAACCCCGTCATCTTTGAGCCCGCGCCCGTAAGCACCGGTCCTTCAGCCGGCGAGAAGGCTGTCCGGATAATCGGCGACTTTTTCACAAAACTGGAACAGCGGCAAAACGTGTCAAAGGCCCCGCCTTATATCCCGCGGCGGCCGCTCAGCTTCTATATCTGGTTCGCTTTGATCGGCCTTTGGATCGGGGGCGCCGTCCGGGCCAGAGGCGGGGCCGCAAAATTCCAGAATCCCAAGCTGCCCCCGCCGCCCAAGGATGTGCCGCCGGATTTCTTCTTCCCGTTCTTGATCTCCAGGAGCAGCACCGTTAAAGAGGCCACCTATAACGTGCAGAACCGCCAGAAGCAGCTGCTTTTGGCCTCATTCAATTTTGAGCATGAAAGATACGTTGTCGGTTCCGTTTACGGCGCGCTGTTATTTCATGTTTTCTGGAGCTTCATGGAGCTTCTGGGAAAAGGCGGCCGCGTGACCGGCCTGTTGTTCGCGCTGCCGGGCGGCAGGCTGTGGGCTTCCGTGCCCGAGATATTCTTTATAATTCCTCTCGTGGCCGGCGTGTTCATGTATCTGAACAAGAAACAGATACTTCAGATCTTCGACGCGCAGTCCAACCTTCTTATGTCGGCGAAAAAGGAAGTCGCCTACTGCCTGATAAGGGACGGCAAGGGCACGGAAGTGGCGCGGCTGATCAGGAAAAGCGGAACGAAGGAACGAAACTGGGATTTTGTGGACACGGACAACAAGGTGGTGTTCACCATAAAGGACGATTATCCCACGGGCTATCTGATGAGAAAATTGTTCGGCAGCCTGGGCGGCGCGCTGCGCTCGCGCTATGGTATTTTCGCGGCCGAGCGCAGGGCCGGGTTCGTGTTCCTCGATCCCACTTCTTCGAATAAATTCCAGATCCACCTCGATTTCAGCTTCGCCCGGCTGGCCAATCCGGCGCAGATGCTGGCCTGCGTGCTGTATATAATCTCCAAAGAAAAAGACCCGATCTATCCGTCGCCGTTTTAAAAAGCAGCCAGTAAACAGAATACAGTAGACAGGGACAAAAGATAATACGGGGTAAGATTCGGTATTCCTTAGACCCTGTTTACTGTCTACTGTCTACTATTATTACAGGAGAACAGGTTTATGAAAATAGGAATATTGACCGGCGGGGGGGACTGCCCCGGCCTGAACGCCGTGGTGCGCGGCGTGACCAAGGCGGCTTTGAGAAAAGGCTGGGAAGTTATAGGTTTTAAAGACGGTTTTAAGGGCGTGGTGGAAGGCCGGTCCGAGCGCCTGGATGACAGGGATGTTTCCGGCATCCTCATAAGAGGCGGCACAATACTGGGCACTTCCAACACCGCAAATCCGTTCTCTTATACCATAAGGCCGCTGGGTTCGATAGAAGCTCCAAAGGACCTCTCCGGCCTGGCCGTGAAGAATCTTGAGAAACTCGGGGTGAACGCGCTGGTCGCCATAGGCGGCGACGGTACGCTTAATATTGCCTATAAGCTCCACAAGAAGGGTTTTCCGGTGGTCGGCGTGCCGAAGACCATAGACAATGATCTCTCGGCCACGGACGTGACTTTCGGTTTCGATTCGGCGCTGACGGTGGCCACCGAGGCCGTGGACAGGGTTCATACCACGGCTGAATCTCATCAGCGCGTTATGATAGTGGAAACCATGGGCCGTTACGCGGGCTGGATAGCGCTGCGCGCGGGCATAGCCGGCGGCGGCGACATAATACTGATACCGGAGATCCCGTACAGGGCGCAGGATATAGCCAAAGCCGTGGCCGACAGGCGCAGGCGAGGCAAAAATTTTTCAATAGTCGTAGTGGCCGAAGGCGCCAGGCCCGAGAAAGGCGAGATGACCGTTACAAAGATAGTGGCGGGTTCCACCGACCCATTGAGGCTGGGCGGCGTGTCTTACAAGATAGCCGGGATAATAGAAAAGCAGATAAACGTGGAATGCCGGGTTGTGGTGCTGGGGCATGTCCAGCGCGGCGGAGAGCCGACGCCCTTTGACAGGTGGCTTGCGACCGGTTTCGGCGTGAAGGCGGTCGAACTGATAGAGAAAAAACAATTCGGGCGGATGGCGGCTTTAAAACATTATGTCTGCGAGAGCGTGACGCTGGCGGCGGCGGTCAGAAAATTGCGCCGGGTGGGGAAAGATTGTCAGGAGCTGCGGACGGCTGTGGGCGTAGGGACCAGTTTAGGTAATGCGGATGTGCAGCAATTTAGAGGCGTGGCAATTTAGCCGGAAGAAGAATCCCTTCGTCCAGCTTCTACTCATCTATGCCTCTGCGCATCAGCGCATCTACGCTTCCAAGCGGCTATATTGAAAAACATGAAACCGGAATTCTTATACGGCGCCAACACGGCCGGAGAGATATTGAAAGCGGGAAAACGGAAAGTTCTCAGGATGTACGTCTCAAAAGGCGAATTGGAAGGAAAGGCTAAAGATATAGTGTGCCTGGCCGGGAAGAGCGGCGTCCCGGTGGATTTTGTGGAGCCGCGCTCCCTTGAGCGCCTGTCGCAGGGGGGGAACCACCAGGGCGTTATACTTGAGGTGGAACCTCTTAAAACACTTTCGCTGGTTGACGCTTTAAGCCTGGTAAAAGAGCCTAAAAAGACCGTATGGGCCGGCCTCGACGGGATAACGGACCCGATGAACCTGGGCGCCATTATAAGGAGCGCGGCGTGTTTCGGGGTTTCGACCGTGGTCATCCCGGAGCGCAGGTCGGTGGGGTTGACGCCGGCGGCGCAGAAGGCGGCGTCGGGCGCCATTGAAAGAGTGGATGTGGTCGAGGTGGTGAATTTAAACCAGACCATTCTTGAGTTAAAGAAGAGGAATTTCTGGATCTACGGCGCGGACATGAAGGGGAAGCCGGCGGATAAGGTGGATTTCGCTTTCCCGGTGTTTTTGGTGATTGGGTCGGAGGGGGAGGGGCTGCACCGGAAGACGCGGGAGCATTGCGACGAACTGGTTTCGATTCCGCAGAAGGGCGGGGTTGAGAGTCTTAACGCGTCGGTAGCCGCCGCGGTGATGTTTTACGAGATATCGAAAAAGTTGTAAGTGATAAGGGATAGGTGGTAAGTTTTTTAAAGAGTTTCCTTGCTTACTACTTGCTTCTTACTACTTATTCCTTACCTCACCTCGCCCCCCCCTTGACAAATAGAAATAATCTGCTATAATATTTTTATAGAAGCGGGACACCTACTAAACAGGTTCAGTCCCGCTTCTTTCTTTTCCCCTGAAAAAACAGCTAACCCCCAGATCCCCGGAGTCGAGGGTGAATTCCCTATGCGCTCCAGGACCGGGTTTCCGGGGAAGAAGCCCGGCGGAAACGGCTTGGACGCTTCCCCATAAAGCCGGTCCCGGCGTGCGAGCGGCAAAACCCCGCCACCCCGGCCAATTGTATAATTGGCGTTAGCAAATCCAAATCGTCGCAATGTGTTGTTATTTCGCTATGAGGAGGTAGAGGTCGCCGGGGGCTTTCATGGAGGAGGCTTCGGTCTCGGCTTTGTCGCCGGCGCCCCAGAACAGGTCTATGCGGCCCGGACCGCGGATGGCCGAGCCCGTATCGTGAGCCGTAACGAACCGTGTAAAATCCCTGAATTCCAGCCCGCCGCCCTGCCCCGCCACCGGCCGCTTTGAAACCATCAGCGCCGTAACCCCCAGCGGGATCGGCTTCGGGTCAACCGCCACGGAACGCCCCGGAGTCAGCCCGTAGCCCATGGCGCCGTAAGCCGGCGCGTCCTTGGGCCGCGGCTGAAAGAAAATATAGCGCGGGTTCAGGTCCACAAGCCTGGACTCACGGTCGCCCTGCTTTGACAGGCAGGCTATAAAATCCTTGAACGACATCGCCGGTATCTCGCCGCAGTCCATAAGCAGCTTCTGCACGCTCTTGAACGGCCAGCCGTTCGCCCCGTCAAAACCGGCCTTAATAAAATCCCCGTCCCCGAACCGCAAAATGCCGGAGCCCTGTATCTGCAAAAGCATTATATGCGACGGGTGTGCCGACCAGACCAGCTCAAGTTCGCGCCCGCCAAGCGCGCCGGCCGATATTTCCGCGCGGGAATAATACCGGACCAGGTTGCCGCCCGCGTCATAGCGCCCGTAATCAAAATCCACGCCCATCTGCGGGGTGGTCTTTACCAGGTCGGCGGGTTTTAAGTGAACCGGGAATTTATTTGCCGCGTCCGGCGCCTTTGAAACTTTTATCTCCGCCTCGTAATAGCCGGTAATCACCACTTTGTCGGAACCGTCGTCGGCCACGGAGCGGTATATCCTGAACTGGTCCTTTAAAATATTCTGAAGCTCCGAGGCCGGTTTGTCCGAAGAAAATATCTCTATAAGCCGCCGGGTGGTCCGGAGCATGTCTCTGGCCGAGTAATAGTCCTTCCCCAGCCGGACCTTGAAAGAATCGGGCCTGGCGTTCCAGTAGCTTAAATTTACCCTGAGGGCGGCCAGAAGGCTTTCCCGGTCCATGTCGTCGGCCGGAAGCGGCAGACTTTCGCCCGGGATTTCCGCCACATCCTTAAGGTTCGAGGTGTTATCGGAATATTCTCCGGCTGCGTTAAAAGAATCGAGTTTAGGGCATGCTTCAAGTTCGTCGGCCGGCGGTTCGGGCGTAGTTAATTCAAAAACGCCGTCGTTTTCAAGACGCAGCCCTTCGGCGGTAAATTCGGAGCCGAATTGCCGTTCCTGCGCGCCGGCGGCAAGAGAGAAAACCCCCGTTAAAATCAATATAAATAAATGCCTCATCATCCACTTTGAATACTACAAAAAAAAGCGTCAGCAAACAACAGTCCCTAAAATCCCTAAAACCCTTAACACCTTTCCGCCGAAGGCGGACCCGCTTGCCCGCCGGCCGTTTTCCGCCACACAGCTTCGGCGGACCCGCCGGACTGTTTGGCGGGGGCGGGGGAGGGCCGGACTGTTTGGCGGGAAACCCTAAAACCCTTCCCCTAATTCATCGCTTTGGCCACCAGGCCGGCTATCTCAAGCAGGTCAACCTCGTTTATGATGCGCGGGTTATCCAGCGTGTAAAGGACCTGCGCGCGCTTCTGCCAGGTGTTTTCCGTGGTCAGCCGGCCGGCGGCCAGGCCGTGCCAGCGGAACTCGTAGGCGCTGTAAGCGCGCATATACCGGCTCGGCGACCAGTCCAGCCTCTTGTAGACGAAGACCAGTTCCCCGTCCGGCCGCTCGGCCTTGAACCCGCCGCATATCCATTCCGCTATTTTCCAAGACATGATAAACCCCCTTAATATCGCATTTTAGTTCTCAGCAGGGTTTCGGCCGGAAGAACGGTCGGCTCCGCGACGGAAACGGTTATATTCGCGGCGGCGCATATTTCCCGGCTTTCGCCGGCGCCCACGGAGTATACGCGAAGCTCCAGAAGTATTTTTCCGGCAAAGAGCGAAAGCCGCTTATGGACTAATGAACTCTTGCCTTTCATAGAAGACCTCCCGGTTAAATGTCTGCCGGAAATATTATAAAAGGCCACCGCGACAGCGTCATGTCGCGGTGATTTACCCGGCACTTAGACCCATGCGGGGAAAAAGTGCGGGATTCGCGGTTCGCGCGGGCTTATTTTTTAAGGTATCTTTCCACCAGGGAACGGACCTCGGCTTTGAGCTCCGGCGGCTCGAGGATCGTGACATTGGGTATCCAGCGCAGGATATGGGGGATTATTTCCCGGTGTTCGCAGACCTTCGCCTCAAAGGTCAGTGAGCCGTCCTTTTCATCCCTGGTCTTCTGTCCGCCTACGATCTCCTGCTGCCTGAAATAGTCCACGGCCCATCTCTCCACTTTAAGGCGGACCTGTATCCGGCGGTGCTTTTCGGGCATGACGCCCCAGATGTTGCGGGCCTTCCTGATTATCTTTTCCACGTCCGCCGGCGCGGTGA
Source organism: Elusimicrobiota bacterium (assembly GCA_018829985.1). GTDB lineage: Bacteria > Elusimicrobiota > Elusimicrobia > Elusimicrobiales > UBA9959 > JAHJSU01. The sequence continues at coordinate 13,564 of JAHJSU010000326.1, forward strand.
AGCCGTCGGGCAGCACCTCCAGGCTTTTTATCCTGTCTATGCGGTAGGTGGCGGCGCGGCCTTTCCCGTCCCCGGGCACGGTCAGGATATAGGCGAAGCCGTCCGCGATCAGTATTTTGAGCGGGCAGACGACGCGGATATCCGCTTCGGTCTTTCCCCGGGAACAATAGGTCATTTTAAGTTTTCTGCCGTAGTCTATCGCTTCTTCTATCTCTTTTATATAAGGGATGGTTTCCGTTTTGATGAGCCTTGGCATGAGCGGGAGGATGTTGGATTCCCACGGCTCGGATTCCGTCAGGTGCTTGAACAGGCTGGAAAAGGACTTGTTGACCGAAGCGCCGAGGTTCTTGGACATTTCATGGAGCATGATAAGCGCGGAATGCTGGTCGGCGGTAAGTTTGCTTTTTTTCAGGCTGACGCCCGGGGCGAACTGCTTTACGCCTTTGCAGGGAGTCTCCACTTCATAGCCGTACAGCTCTATTCTTTCAAAATCCCGTTCTATGGAGCGGGTGGTAACATCGAATTCCAGCGCTAAATCATTTATTCTGACCGGGCCGCTGTCCAGTAAATTTAAGATCTTCCCTATCCTGTAATGCTTCCTGTCGCCTTCGCCGCGTTTTGATGCCATGAAGTCCCCTTTTAGAAATCAAAAATTACCGCCGCGGAACAGGTTACCGGGCTGTTTCCGGGAAATCAGCAGGCGGCACTGAAAATAATATAACTTTAGGCATTTAAGTACAAGGCTATGCCAGCGCCGTATCACCCCACCACCTGCTTATTTGCCGAAGGCAAATCTCCGATTTGCAAGCAGATGGCGGGGTCAGGAGCTACCTGCCTGCCGGCAGGCAGGTGCTCATCAGACGGCCAAGGCTATGCCCGCATGTATTGGGAAAAATACAGCGGCTCCAAAGAGATTTTTCTGTCCCTTAGCCTTTATCCTTACCCGAAAAATTTAACTGAGTTTTTCGGGCCGCACGGGTTTTCGTTGACTACGTAAGCGTAAAATGAATATAATTAAATGTTTGCGGGCGTAGTTCAATGGTAGAACACGAGCCTTCCCCGCCTTCCGAAGGTGCGGGTGTAGCTTAGTGGTAAAGCACCAGCCTTCCAAGCTGGCTATGTGGGTTCGATTCCCATCACCCGCTTAAAGATACAGCGGCTAGTGATTAGTGGTTAGTGACTAGCTTCAGAAAAGGGTTCGCGATTGGCTTGTCTAACCACTAGCCACTCAACACTAACCACTTTCGTGTGCTGGGGTAGCTCAGCTGGTAGAGCATCTCCATGGTAAGGAGAAGGTCGTGGGTTCAATCCCCATCCCCAGCTGATATTTTGATACGGCTATCATGCTGAAAGTAAGAGGTAAGTAGTAAGGAGTAAGGATTAGGGATTAAGAAGTAGGAATTAAGGACGAGCTTAATCCTTACAACTTACCGCTTAATCCTGATCTACAAGGAGATAAACTATGGCAAAAGCGAAGTTTGACAGGAATAAACCGCACGTTAACGTGGGAACCATCGGCCACGTGGACCACGGCAAAACGACGCTGACCTCGGCCATCACGAAAGTGCTGGCGAAGAAAGGGCGCTCAAAAGAGATGTCGTACGCCGAGATAGCCAAAGGCGGCGTGGTGCGCGACGCGTCCAAGATTTTGACGGTGGCGGTGTCGCACGTCGAATACGAGACGGATAAGCGGCACTACGCGCACATCGACTGTCCGGGCCACGCCGAC
>JAHJSU010000327.1 GCA_018829985.1 Elusimicrobiota bacterium
CTGGACTGCAGCACTATGCCCGCCACCCGCACCGTCTCGCCCGGCTTAAAGCCGGCGTCCAGTATCTTTTCTATGTTCGCGTTGGAGATCATGCTGATATGCCGGCGGTAGCTGTTTAAAGGGTGGCCGGAAAAATAGAAACCGAGCACTTCTTTCTCGTATTTTAAAATTGTGTGCTCGTTAAGCGCTTCCGTCTCCGCGGCCTGGACGGCGGCCGTTTTACCCGAAGTTTCCATACCGAAGAGCATGCTCTGGTTTTCATCAGCTTTGCGGCCCGCTCTGCCGGTTTCGCTGAAATTTTCCACGGTTTTAAGGGCCTTTGTGCGGGACAACTCTACGGTAGGCGCGGGATAGAGCTTGTCGAAAGCGCCGCTCTTGGCAAGCGATTCAATGACCCTTTTGTTCAGTTGCTTGGTATCGGCGCGCATCGTAAATTCCTCAAAGGATTTAAACGGGCCGTTCCTATGCCTTTCCTCCACCAGGGCCTGGACCACGCCTTCCCCCACGTTCTTGACGGCGGTCAGCGCGAACCGAAGCGCCGGTTTGGAATTTTTCTCCTCAATAGCGAATATCCTGCCGGAACGGTTGAGGTCGGGGCCCAGTATCTCTATGTCCATATTCTGGGCTTCTCCGATATACGTAACCTGCTTGTTCTCTTTGTCCTCCGCGCCCATGGCGTTATGGCCTATTTCGCTGGTCAAAAGCGCGCACATGAATTCTACCGGGTAATTGGCCTTTAGCCAGGCGGTCTGATAGGCCACCAGGGCGTAAGCCACGGAATGGGACTTATTGAAGCCGTAACCGGCGAACTGCAGCATCTGGTCGAATATCTTGGTCGAAAGCTTGTGCGGGATGTCGTTTTTCCTGGTGCCGTCCACGAATTTGACGCGCTCCCCTTCCATGGCATCCACGTTTTTCTTGCCCATGGCCTTGCGCAAAGAGTCGGCTTCTCCGGGCTTGAACAAGGCCAGTTTTTTGGATATTTCCATCACCTGTTCCTGATACACCAGGGTGCCGTAAGTGTCTTTTAAAATGGGCTCCAGCAGGGGATGGTCGTAGACTATCTTTTTTCGGCCGCGTTTCCTCTCCACGAACAGCTCAAGCATGCCGCTCTTTATGGGACCGGGCCTGTACAGGGCCACTAAAGCCGCGATATCGCTGAACATGGAAGGTTTAAGGCCTTTGATGAGCTTCTTCATGCCTTCGCTTTCCAGCTGGAACACTCCGGTGGTCCGCCCGTCGCACAGCAGGTCAAATGTCGGTTTATCGTCCAGTTGTATCTTGTAGATATCAAAGTTCCCGTCTTTGCTTTCCCGTATGAGCCCGGAGGCCGTCTCGATTATGGTCAGCGTCCGGAGTCCCAGAAAGTCCACCTTAAGGAGGCCGAGCCGGGTGAGCATATTGCCGTCGTACTGCGTGGTTATAACGTCCTTGTTGTTCCGGTTGGCCAGCGGCACATAATCGGTGACGGCCTCCCGGGTTATGACCACGCCGGCCGCATGCACGCCGACCTGGCGGCGCAGGCCTTCTATTTTCATGGCTATATTGAACATCTTTTCGAATTTCGGGTCCCGCGTGCGGTATTCCTTAAGCTCCGGCACGGTGGCCAGGGCTTCGTAAAGGGTTTCTCCGTCCGGCGGTATCAGCTTGGCTATGGCGTTGACCTCGGTGAGCGGGATGTTCATGACGCGGCCCACGTCGCGCACAGCGGTCTTGGCCTTGATAGTGCCGTAGGTTATGATATTGGCCACGTGATCCGCGCCGTATTTCCGCCGGACGTATTCTATGACCTTTTCCCGGCCGCAGTCCGAGAAGTCTATGTCCAAATCCGGCATGCTCTTCCTGTCCGGGTTTAAGAATCTCTCGAACAGGAGCCCGTTCGTTATCGGGTCCACCCTGGTTATATCAAGCGCGAAGGCCACCAGCGAGCCGGCCCCGGAACCGCGGCCCGGCCCCACAGGCACGCCGTTAGTCCTGGCGTACCTTATAAAATCCATGACTATGAGGAAATAACTTGAGAATCCCATCCGCTTTATCACTTCCAGTTCATAGTCGATCCTTTTTTTATATTCCTCGTTCACTCTGCCCAGTTTGTCAACGAGGCCCTGGGAACAAAGATCCTTCAGGTACTCGAATTCCCCTTCCTGTTTATGTTTTTCCCTGTACCCGGCCGGGATGTCGAATTCCGGAAGATAAAGCTTGCCCGAGTCGATCCTTAAGTTGCACATCTCAGCCACCGTCATGGTGTTCTGCACGGCTTCGGGGGTGTGCGAGAAAAGCTTTATCATCTCTTCGGGGCTCTTAAAGTAAAGCTCCCGCGTGGTCATTTTCAACCGGTCCGGGGATTCCACCAGCGAGCCGGTGGAGATGCAGATATGCGCGTCATGCGCTTCCCAGTCTTCTTTTTTCTGGTAATGGCAGTCATTGGTGGCCACTACCGGGAGGCCTGTCTTTTTGGCGGCTTCAAGCAGTATTTTAAGGGCGGCGGCCTCCTCCGGGATACCGTGGTCCATCAGCTCAAGGTAAAAATTCCCTTTACCCATTATGTCGGAATATTGGGAAGCTATTTTTACGGTCTCGTCCACATTGCCTTCCGCCGCGGCCCTCGCCAGGTGCGATTTAAGACAGCCGGACAGCACGACAAGGCCGGAACTGTGCTGCGCAAGTATTTCCTTGTCTATGCGCGGGTCATGATAAAACCCCTCCAGGAAACCTTTTGAGACGAGTTTAATCAGGTTCTGATAGCCCGCCTGGTCTTTCGCCAGGAGCGTCAGATGGCCGTTGTCCTTGCGGGACCCCGTCTTGTCTTTGTCCAGGCGGGAACCTTTGGCCACATAGACTTCGCACCCTATTATCGGCCTGATACCGATGGAGGAGGCGGTAAAGTAGAATTCCATGGCGCCGTACATATTGCCATGGTCCGTGAAAGCCAAAGCGGGCACTTTCCTGTCCGAGAGCCCCTTGAGGAATTCGGAAGGCTTGCCTTCGCCGTCGGTGATGCGCAGCATCCCGTCCAAAAGCGAATATTCGGAGTGGTTATGCAGATGTATAAAGCCGGCGGATTTCATTATTAAATTGTTACTACCCGGCTGTTAAAATATAGAACGCTGATAACGCTGATTTTTAGTAATTACTCAGCCACTAAGACACCAAGGCACAAAGAAAGTTTATGGATCAAACGGTTTGTTGTCTGATTCCCTTCGTGCCTTTGTGACTTTGTGGCTGAGTAGTAA
>JAHJSU010000328.1 GCA_018829985.1 Elusimicrobiota bacterium
ATAAGGCGATTATCGTGAGTGGAATCGCGAAAATCGCCCAAAATATTTTACCGGGAACGGTCCTTAAGGGTATAATATCAAAAAAAGCGGCCGCCTGGCGGGAGTAAAAGGGTTTTCAGCAAGGGAGCGCCCCGCCACACAGCACGGCGGGCAGGCCCCCGGGCGGGGGAAAAGCCCGGCTCAAGGCGTGTTGCAGGCAGGGGGTTCACTTGTCCGGCCCAGGCGGGTCCATGTTTCCCGCTCCAATTCGCTGCACGACTTATTGCGTATATTACTGGAAAAATGGCATAATAAGTGCGTGGATTCCAGGCTTGGAGGTGTACATGTATATTCCACGGATATTTTGCCCGATCGCCGAAACCTTAAAAACAAAGAGCGTACTGCTGCTTGGCCCGCGCCGTACGGGCAAAACCCAGTACATAAAAAATCAGCTTAAGCCCGACCGCGTTTACAATCTGCTTTTAAACAGGGAATTTGTGAAGCTTGCGGCAAATCCCGGGCTGATAAGGGAAGAGCTCCAGAAAAAAGACCGCTTAATAGTTGTGGACGAAATACAAAAACTTCCTTCCCTGATGGATGAAATACACGATTTAATAGAAACCAGCGGCGCGCGGTTTCTGCTTACCGGCAGCAGCGCGAGAAAACTGAGGAGAACCCATACTTCGCTTATGGCCGGGCGGGCCCGTGTCCAAAACCTATGGCCTTTCACTTATGCGGAACTCAAATCCAGGCCTAAACACCTTTTTGATCTGCAGAAAGTCCTGACCTACGGGAGCCTGCCGCCCGTAAGCCTGAGCGCTTCTCCCGCGCGGGAGCTTGAAGATTATGCGGGCGCCTACCTTAAAGAGGAAATACAGGCTGAGGCCATTGTGCGCAAGATCGAGAACTTCTCGCGGTTTTTAAGGGTGGCGGCGCTCACGAACGCGGAGCTTGTGAATTTTAACGAGGTGGCAAGGGACGCCCAGGTTCCCCCGCGCACCATTATCGAGTACTTTAACATTCTTGAGGACACGCTTCTGGGAAATATGGTTCCGCCTTTCCGCCATGCCGCAAGCAGAAAAGCCTATTCGATGGGCAAATTCTATTTTTTTGACATAGGGGTGGCCAACTCCCTGGCCGGAATTACGCAGGTTCCCCGGGGAACGCCCGTCTATGGCAAGGCCCTGGAGCATCTTGTTTACCTTGAGCTTAAAGCCTATAAAAGCTACAAAAACAAAGCGGAGGAAATACAGTTCTGGCGGACTTACGAGGGATCCGAGGTGGATTTTGTGGTGGGGGATTCAATAGGTATTGAGGTTAAAGCGTCCGAGATGGCGCACGCGGGGCATTTAAAGGGGTTACGCAGCCTGGACAACCAGCACAAGCTTAAACGGAAAATAGTGGTTTCGTGCGATACGCGCAAACGCGCCCTGGGAGGCATTGAGATCCTTCCCGCAGAAGAATTCCTGGGCATGCTCTGGGCGGGTCAGATCTTTTAACATGCAGGAACCATCGGGACAGGGGAAATTACCTGGCCGAGGCGGTTTCCAGCTGCGCCGGCGCGCCGCGGCCGACGGAATTGTTCATGTCCGCCCAGGGGTCGTCGGAATCGAGGGCCTGCTCGGCCAGGCCGGGGCAGGTAATGAAAGCCCTGGCCTTTTTCACGGGGCTGACGCTGCTCAGGTAAAACGGCTTTGCCTTGCCGGCGCGGAAATCCGCCGTCTCCACGACGCGCTTGTATCCGGAGTTAAGCTCGCCGGTTGAGTCGGAATAGATTATTTCCAGTTTGCAGCCGGTGCGGGCGCCGGTCAGGGATTTCAGCCAGAGCCGCGAATCGGAGAGGTCGCCCTGGAATTTCCGGCTCTGTATTATTTCCAGGCGGTCGCGGAAATCCTCGTTCAGGTTCAGGTATACTTCCGGGACGCAGTAGTTGCGGTCGGCCGGGAAGGCCAGGTAATCCCGGTTCTTCACGGCCTTGGCGAGCTTCGCGCCGACCCGGCCGCCGGTGGAGTTAACGCAGTCCTCCTGCTTTTCGTTCGCGCCGGGGGAAAGGACGTGCGAGCCCGCGCTCTCTATGCTGCCCACGATATAAGCCCGCAGCCCGCCCCGGACATAGCCGTAAAGCATGATGCCGTGAAAATGGTACCACGCGCCGTACTTGTCGCCTTTGCCCTGGTAAAAATTGCAGATGTTGGCGAGCTTCTTCGTAACGGACAACTGGTCGCGCCGCGGGTGCCGCCAGTAGTCGGAAAGGACGTTCTCTATGGTCAGGATGCTCAGGTATACTTCGCCGCCGTTAAGGCGGTAGCTCTGCCGGAAAGCTTCGTCCATCGTTACGCTGCCGTCGGGGCGCGAGAGGAGGTAGTTTATCAGGTCCGTCTCTTTTCCCGTCCTGAAGTGGCGGGAAGTGACGCCCGAGGCGAGGGCCGTCAGCAGTTTCGTGAAGGTCAGCGGTATCATTTCGCCTTTCGCCCTGCAATAAGCCGTGAATTCGGGGCTCCAGGCGTGCGGCGTGCCGAACTGCGGGGTAATGCCGCTGGCATCCATTTCTTCTTTCATCACCTGGATAAGCATCTTTACCATTTCTTTGACCCGGAAAGGGTTCGTGCGCCCCTCGAGCATAAGCTTGGAGTTCTTGAGCTGGAGCAGCAGGCGGTCCTTTTCATCCTGCGGTATGTCCTGCGCCATGATCTCCGCTTCGGTGGGCAGCGCGACGGCCGGGTCCTGGGTCTCCGGCGTCACCGGGTTCATGTCCCCGTAGGAGCCGCCGTCGGCGTCGCCGTTGTCCTCCACCATGCCGAAGAGGACCCGGAACAGGGTCTTGGGAATGCTCTTGGTATAGACCGCAAGGGCCACGTCGCTCTGGAGGTCGTAAACCTGGTAAGACGCCTGGCGGTATTTGCGGGCGAAATTCAGGGAACCGTCCACACCGGGGATATTTATCTCGCCGCCGATGACGTTTATTTTCTGCAAAGAAGAAAGACTGCGGTTCAGCAGCGGGTCATAGCTCTTCTCGTCCAGGTAGTAGTTGCCGGAGCGGGGAGCCCGGGCGTCCGCCGCCCGTAAAGCCGGCGCTGCCACCGCGGGCGCCGGGATGTCCAGGGCGCCGCTTATGTCGGAGGCGTTCATGGCTTCAAGCTGGAGGGAGATCGCGCAACGGGGGAAAAGGGAGAGGAGGACTGCCGCGCTCATAAGTATTTTTTTAGTCATTTTGCGAATCTCCTTAAAATCTGCGTCTGTTATAATGTAACAGTTTCTTCGCGAAATAAGCAGTGAACAAAGGCCCAAGCCGGCGTTTTTTTTAGGCCTATGCGCGGCTGGGCCCTGTGGCCGCCGGCGGATAAACCCGGCTTGCTTTTTGTATATAATATTTAAAGGTTGAATCCTGTATAAAACGCTTATTTTCGCTGGACGCGCTGCGCGGGTTCGAGATGTTCCGGCTCATTGGTGCGGATTCACTGGCCGGCGGGCCTGTGGCGGGAGCCTTCGGCCGCTGGGGGAAGTTGTTAATCGCCTCCGCCGCGCCGGGGCCGGACGGCCGGAGTATTTAGGGCCTAAATGAAAATTAATAAAGAAACCAAAGACGCTCCCGGGGCGATTATATAGTTTGGTATACTATTGCTAATGGAAGAGAGACAGCGGATAGTGGTCCTGGATGACAATGAGGTCTTCGCGGCCCTGATAACCGCGGCCCTTGAGCCGGACTACAACGTCGCGGTCGGCCTGAACGGCCTGCAGGGCATAACTTTGTGCCTGGAGAGCCACACAGACCTGGTACTCACTGATATAGGTATGCCGGATTTAGACGGCATACAGATGCTGAAAGAATTCCAGAAAAATCCCCGGCTGTCCGGTATTCCGGTTATAGTTGTTACAGCCACCCACTTTAACACGCGGAACCGCGCCGATGTGAACCGCTACCCGCAAGTCCGCAGTATCATTTCAAAAACTTCCGGCATAGACTTCATTATGCTGGAAGTCCGGAAAGCGCTCTAAAGGCCCGGCGGCCCCGAACCGGCCGCGCAGTAAACCGGCGCCCGGTCCGCGGGCGAACGGAGGACCCCGTTAAAGTCCCAGTTCCCCGGCGATGCCCTGCATGGCGTTCAGCGCCAGCTCCGCGAACTCCGGAAGCGGTATGCCGAGCTGTTCGCACTCCATCACGATGTTCCTGTCCACCCCGGCCGCGAACCTTTTATCTTTCATCCGCTTCAGGATGGACGAGGCTTTAACGCTGGCGAGCTTTTTATCCGGATATACCAGCGCCGTGGCTATGACAAGACCCGTTATGGTTTCTCCGGCGGCCAGGGCCTTGTGAAAGTTCTCTTCCCTTTTTTTCTCCGAAGCGGCCTCATTATGCATCTTTACCGCTTCTATGATGTCCGCGGCGCAGTTATGCTCCCGCAGTATCTTCTCCGCCTCCAAAGTATGTTTGCGGAGATCGCCCCCGGTCAATTCCACGTCTATATCGTGCAGCAGGCCGGTCACGCCCCATTTATCCCGGTCTCCGCCCAGTTTCGGCGCCAAAGCGCGCATAATGGCTTCCGTGGCCAGGCAATGCTTGACCAGATTTTCGTTCTTAACGTGCGTTTTCAAAAGTTCAAGGGCTTTTTCTCTTTCCATGATTTCTCCCATTTGCCCGGCGGCTGGACGGCAAATATCGCTGGACCGCTAGACAGCTGGGCAGCTAGGCTGCCAGAAAAATATTTTTTGTTTCTTCCTCTGCGAAGCTGCCTCGCCGTCTAGCCGCCTCGCTGTCTAGCCGCCAAGCTGTCTCGCTGCCCAGCTGCCCAGCTGCCCAGCCGCCTAGCTGCCCAGCTGCCCAGCTTCTTGCCTAAAATTATAGAATATATGGCGTACTATGGAAAATCCTCCCTATAATTCCGGCGGCCCTCCCCCCGGCGGGATAAATCCCAACACCGTGCTGCTGATAACCAGCATAGCCTCTTTTTCCACGCCTTTCACGCTTTCTTCCGTAAATGTGGCCCTGCCGGCCATCAGCCGGGACCTGAACATGAGCGCCCTGGAGCTTGGCTGGGTGTCATTGTCGTTTTTGCTTGCTTCCAGCGTCCTGCTCGTGCCCCTCGGCAGAGCCGCCGATATATACGGCCGCAAGAAGATATTCGCTTCAGGTTTCATCATCTTCACGGCGGCTTCCCTGTTTTGCGCGCTGTCGCAAAAGCCCTGGCAGCTGATCTCGTTCAGGGTGCTGCAGGGCTTCGGCAGTTCCATGATATTCGGAACCGGCATCGCGATCTTGACCACCGTTTTTCCCGCCAGTAAACGCGGCAGGGCCCTGGGGGTGGTGTCGGCCTCGGTCTATCTAGGACTGACGCTCGGCCCGTTCCTGGGCGGGATACTGGTGCAGGGGCTGTCCTGGAGGAGCATCTTCTATCTTAACGTGCCGGTGGGCCTGCTGGTCCTGTACCTGATCTACGCGAAGCTGAAGACCGAATGGAAAGGCTCCGAGAACGAAAGTTTCGATTTAAAAGGCTCTATTATCTACAGCCTCTCGCTGGCCGCGCTGATGTACGGCCTGTCCACCGTCCCGCGGGCGTCAAGCTGGGCGCTTATGGCGGCCGGCTTTGGCGGGTGCGCCTGGTTCCTGAAGCATGAATTAAGCGCCCCCTATCCGGTTCTTAACGCGCGGCTGTTCCTGAAAAACAAGGCATTCATTTTCGCAAACCTCGCGGCTCTGCTGAATTACTGCGCCTGTTTCGCGCTCAGCTTCCTTTTAAGCCTCTATCTCCAGTACGTAAAAGGCTTCAGCCCCAGTCAGGCAGGTTTTATAATGGTCTTCCAGCCGGTCTTCATGGTATTGTTCTCGCCGGCGGCGGGGCGCCTCTCCGACAGGATAGAACCGCGCCTGGTCTCATCCTGGGGCATGGCCCTGACCGCGGCCGGACTGCTCTTCTTTTCGCGCATAAACGCCCTGACCCCGATAAGCGTCATCATAGCCGGCCTCTGCGTGCTGGGAACGGGCCTGGCGCTGTTCTCCGCACCCAACACCAACGCCGTGATGGGGTCGGTTGAACAAAGATCTTACAGCCTGGCTTCCGCCCTGCTCGCCACGATGCGGGTAACCGGGCAGCTGCTGAGCATGGCCATAGTCATGCTGCTCTTCTCGCTTTTTATCGGAAAAAGCCGGATAGGCCCGGAAAATCTCGACCAGCTTGCCATAAGCTTCAGGATAGCCGTGTATATTTTCACCGCCATGTCCGTCCTCGGCGTATTCACCTCTTTACAGCGCGGAAATGTAATAAAACCAGTGGTGCGAAGCATTCAATGATCAGGTTGAGCCGCTGGAATCGCCCCGATTTTTTTGCCGGGAACGGTCAACAAAGGTATAATATCAAAAATTGCGGCCGCCTTGCGGGAGTAAGCGGATTTTCAGCAAAAGATCTACGGCCCGGCGGGGTAACAACCAGTAAGCGCGTGAGTCAAGGGGGAGTTCAGTCCCGCCAACACGACACGGCGGGCAGGCGGCCGGGGAGGGGGGATCTATGGAAAGTATTTTCATTGATCGGTTCCGGGCAGTTGTTTATAAAATTGTATCATAAAAAAATCCCCCGGGTTGAAACCGGGGATCCTATTTCCCTATTCCCCCCCGGTTTTAAACACCTGTTTAACCGCCGCCGGAAGCGCCTGTAGACGCTTTCCCGGCTGAAATGACCCCTTCCCCACCCCTAAAAGCGCGCTGCCGGCTATTTTTAGTGAAACAGCTGTTTCTAAACGCGCCAGAATGCCTCAGGAGCGATCTTTCCGCGCCCGGAGGCACAGCGGGGGACCCCCCGTCTCTCCGACGACAATAATTCCCAAGTAGGCCTTTCGGCCTATGCCGTACTTCCCCAAAAGGCCTTTCCTTAGTCAACCCGCCAGAGGTATACTATAGACATAGTGTAGTATCCTTGTAATCCGGGGATTGGCGCCGGAGTATCTACGACCGGACCTTAATCCGGTGTATCCAGGGAAGACGAAAACAAAAATCGTTTTCCTTTTTTTGTGTTTTTATGAAAAAAGTTATTCCGAATCGTTATAATGTCCGCGCTTTTATTTGTGGTTTGTCCCATCTGTGAAGCGTCTATCATGAGTCGGCTGTGCTCGTCATTTGCCAATGTCCTCGATAACGAGGAGACCAAATCCGCCGCCGCTGTAAAAAACTGTAAGAAAAACTGCGCATTGATCCAGAAAAAGCATGATTTGATAAAGGCCGCTCAGAAAAAAGTAGATGATTCCTGCGCAAAAAACATTGCACCCGATATAACAAAGGTAAGCGCCGGGCTTGATAAAAACGTCCAGGCAAAGCTCCGCAAGCAGTATAACCAGCACAG
>JAHJSU010000040.1 GCA_018829985.1 Elusimicrobiota bacterium
AGAAATCAGACAACAAACCGTTTGATCCATAAACTTTCTTTGTGCCTTGGTGTCTTAGTGGCTGAGTAATTACTAAAAATCAGCGTTATCAGCGTTCTATATTCTATTCCGCCATCTCATAGCGACCTGAGTAGTTACGTCATTTCATTTTCCGTCTATATTCCAACAACCGCCTGTTTTCTTTTAGTTCGGCGCTGGTTTAGTTTCCGTTTATATTCGATTAGCGCCGGCCTTGTTCGAATTTGCCATATGCTATAAGCCATAGGCCATAAAGAATTCCCGCCTCCTCAAGCTTATGACCTGAAGCCTACGGCCTATGGCGCTTCTATTATCCTACTATTTTGCCCGCAAGATATGGACGAGTCTTTTGGGTAATTATGCAAAATTCTTTTGGCCGTCATTAAATTGGGCCTTTTGGGCATGTTCCCCTTCGGCGGCGTTCTGGTGGTGGATCTCCTGGCCGGAGACCGTATCTCCGTGGCCTGCGGCAAAACGCGGCACGTGCTGCCGCGCGCCAAAGCCCCTACCACACAGCCTTCTTCGGGCATTTACGCAGGACTCCGTCTTCTGTTTTCAGCAAAGCATTTAGTCTTGCGCGCTCGGTTTCCGTAAGAATTACCGGGCCGTCCTGCTCGTAATAGGCGTTAATCAGGATATAAAATTTCTGCATGGTTGCGTAATCCGTTATCTCGCTGCCCGGAGCCCGGTCCAGCTCGTAGTAGGAGAAGCCGGGTTCGCGCACCCTGGCGGCCCAGTAGCGGGCTTTAAGCTCCACGTCGGCCCTGTTGGCGTCCACAAGCTGCTCAAACGCTTTAGCGCAGGCTGATTCCCTGGTGTCGCGCGGGGCGTCACGGAAGTCCTCCGGAAAAGAACTTTGCGCTTCTTCCCGGATGGTTATCTGCATTGCCGCCATCTGGAGCCCGGAACGGAGATTTATCATTTTTACCACCAGAGCAATGCTTGTTTTGGTCCTGTAAACCTGGCCCGTTACCAGGATCTGCGCCCATCGCCTGCCGCGCTCCTTAAGTTCCTCAAGCACCGAGGCATCCATAACTCCAATCCCCGGCAGTTTAAAAAGCGCCTCGGAAAGCCGCCGCTGCGCTTCTCTTGCCTCGTCCTGCCCGGCCTGCCCCTGCGCGTTGAAATTACTTATTGCCAGGCGGGCGAGCTTCTGGGTTTTAGCGATTTTGACCAGCTGGTCAGCCAGCCTTTCATATTCGCCGGCAAAGCAAATTCCGGGACTCCATAAAAAAGTCAATGCCGCGCCCAGCGCCGCTGTTACAAATCCCCGATACCAGGAAAAGCCGGTTATCATAATCCCTCCTGACTTTGTCAATATAGTATACGGGAAGATGCTAAAATCAGGCTCAAAACGAGTTCAAATCCAGTTCAAATATCTGCCTGCGGGAAATGGAAGGCGGTGTGCTGACTTCAGATTATAATGACACGGGGTATTCCGGGAAACCGAAGCCTATACGCCTATAACTCGGAGGCGCTGACGGGGGGCATAACGATGTGACTGAAAAAGTGAGCCTTGAGAACCGCCTAAAGGCAATTGGGAAGCAGGTTAGGTTGGTCGTCGGGCGGGGGCGGGTCTGTGACATCGTATAAATCAACCCGCGTACTGTATCTAACGCTTCTTGACATTTGAACTGCTTCCTCCCCTCTTGCGGGGGAGGATTGAGGCGGGGGGAACGGAAGCGGAATAAGCGGGAATGCGAGGATAAGCAACCTTCCCGGCTTATCCCCCCATCCCGGCCTTCCCCCACAAGGGGGGAAGGGGACCGTGTAAATGTAAAGAGATTTATGAGATACTACTCTAGTTACGCTCCGCCAGCGCCGCCTTTATTTTCCCGCGCAGTATATAACCCATTATTAAAACCTGGGCCAGTGGTCCGGCCAGGTTAGCCGCCGCGCCGAGGCCGTCGTTTGCGTATGGAACAAAAGCCGTCACAAGCCCGGTCATCTTTGTGGGCAGGAGTATTATCATAGGCAGAACATAGGCCGGCGCCAGACAGGCCAGCGCCATCATCTCCGGCCGCCGGCTGGCGGAGAAGCGGCACCATTGCAGGAACATCAGGTCCCTCAGCAGGAAAAGCGGCAGTATAAGGTAAATGCGGCCGTAAACCTTTCCGTCCCCGGGCGACCAAAACGCATAAACCAGGTAGAGAGCCGCGGCTATAACCAGCATGGCGGCGGCGCCCTTCATCCAGGCCGGGGCGTCGTCAAGCCGGCGCGCCGGGCTTTCACCGGCCAGCCAGCGCCGCCAGTATTCCCTCCGCTCGCAGGAAAGGAAGGCGGCTATATAGGCGGCCAGGCCCGGCAGGATAAGCGCGGTAAGCGGAAGTCGGCCGTTCCGCGAGGTGCCGTGCTCAAAGCCGCTTATATACCAGGCCAGGAAAATAAGGAAAGCCGGCAGACGCCAGGCACGGCGCTTCTCCAGCAGGTCGCGGCCTATGCGGTACCTGGCGCCGAGGAAGGCCCAGGCCGCGAAGGCCAGAAAGCCTGCCGCCAGGAAAAGGACCGGATTTTGCAGTTATAAGGTAACTACTCAGGTCTGTCGTCGTAGTGGCAGAGTTTACTCTGCCCAAAAAGGCAAAGCAAGCTTTGCCACTACAAAAAATACGTGAAAAATACGGAGAACCTGAGTAGTTACGTTATAAGCCGCTGCGGCCTTGGGAGCGGGTAAGGATTTATCTACGGGGCGGGGATAAATATATAAAAAACAGCCGGCCGATTATATGACCGGGGTTAGTAAACCCCGTTAGAGACACCGGGCGCTTCGCGGGAAAAGCCGGCGGCATTAGACCGCCGGCTGAAACTTCGGACTTGTACCCCCGACGGGAGTCGGGGGCTTTCTCTAACGGGGTAAACCCCTGCCGGACTCACCGGCGGGTGGGCGCATCCCGGCGCGTTTTGGGAGGCGTCAGGGCGGCGCGGAGGCGGTCGCGCTCCTGTTTCAGATTCTCCTCCGGCGGCCAGATCGCGAAGGCCTCGTCGTAAAGGCCCAGCGCCTTCTCCGGCCGGCCGAGCCGGAAGTAGATCCCGGCCAGCAGCAGCTTGCGCTCGCTTTCGCCCATGCGGCGCAGAACGCCGGCCG
>JAHJSU010000329.1 GCA_018829985.1 Elusimicrobiota bacterium
TACAGCCGCACTTTGCTTCTGTAGTGGCAAAGCTTGCTTTGCCTTTTACGCAGAGCAAGCTCTGCAACTACGCAGATACGTGAAAGAGACATGGGTTCACCGAATATTACCTCGTAAAGTGCGGCTGTAGAAGTAGTTACGTTTTATGAATAAATACCGGATTCCATTGATCCTGGCGTTGTGCGGTTTTGGGGTGTGGCTGCTCATTTCGTCAATGTTTAACCTGCGGGAGGCGTGGGACGGCCGCGGCTTCGGGCCGTACTTCATCTCGATGCTGCTGCTGAACGCCGCCGCGGGGTTTATGGAGCCCGAGAGAATAATGCTCAAAGGTCTGTTCTCTGTCGTCCTTCAGCCGCTCGCGATATTCGTCAAATCCGGCGAGATCGGCTCCATGTTCCCCTTCGGCCTTGTCGCGTTTTTCGTGCTGGGCCTGCTCTTCAGCATAGCCGGCGCCCTCGGCGCCTTCGTCAGGAAAAAATTCTTCGCCCCCGCGCCCCCGGCGGCTTGACGCTAACGTGACACCATGCAACAAAAAAATCCCTTGTCGGCGTTCCGGCTGCGTGTTTTGATAATCAGGCTTATTTCACTTACAGCCGCGGGCGCTGTCGTCGGGCAGACATACTGGTATTTCCAGGGGACGTAGCGTAGTTAGTGATTCCGCTGAAAAACCCCCTGTTTCAATTTGCAGAACGCAAAAATCAGCTTTCAGATTTAAAATCGCACAAAAAAAGCGACTTCGGTTTCTGTTTTTTCTCCCGGACCGCCATCTAAGGCGGAAAATTGACGCAAAAACCGGCTTTTAAGCCGATACCGCAAGTGGTTGTTCCACTTTTACTCCCCCGGCAGCGGCTTGTTGAGCCTCCCAGGTAACTCGGCGGCACCAGCGTTTTATGTTACACGCCGCGCCGATAAAGTAGTTTTGCAGCCGGGTTTTATTATTCCCGCGATACCGCGACTTGCGTAACCCATACCCCCTTACCAGTTCGCTTTGTGTGCCTTCAATTCCATTGCGATGGCGCATATCTTTTTTAAATTCTTCCGTGCGCATAAGTTTACGACGAGCCTGTGTAAGCGTGTGATGCTCATTAACCCGCAGCATGCGGTCTCGTTCGCCATTGTGAAGACATGCTTCCTTTACCCCGCAACTCTGACAAAGACCGCACCATTCAAAACGATAGGTAATCCGTCCGGTTTCGCCAGCCTTTAACCGTGCGCATTGGGTACTGGTTTTTCCGGCCGGGCAGATTGCGTAGCGCCGCTCAACCTGGACATCAAAAGCGTCGGCAGTATACACGCCGCGGTCCGGCGAGGGCATCGCGGGGCCCATCAGCTCCCGCGTTTCTGATTTTGCCTGGGCCATGCCCGGCCCCGACACATATGCCGTATCCGCATAAAGCGTTTCGGGTTTCGCCAAACCCAACTGTTCCTGCTCTTTAAATACTGCGGCCATCCCGGCCTTATCACTCTCGGTGGCATTCTGGGTAACTATGACTGTAATTACGCTCTTTGTCGGCTCGCCGGCCTGTCTTGGATTTTCTTCTACCGTCTCGGCAACCTGTACTTTGTGCCCGACCCAGGCTTTGTCTTTCAGTGTGTCTTTAGAACTCCACTGCGCGTCGGGATTATGCGGGTTTTGAATCGCGCCGGTCGGACGCGCCCGCAGTTTCTCCATAGCGCCGGCCGCGTTAATCGCAAAATTCGTTTCAAACACGCTTCGCAGAATTCGCACGGCTTTACCGTCGCGGCCTCCGGCGCTCAGGCCGTCAAGCCAGCCCAGCATTTCCCGCGCGTCGTTCCCGGATTGAATCATTTTTTGCCCCATAATCTCGCCAGAGCTTTTATAATCAATCTTGTTCTCAACATACCGCTCCCACCACACCGGCCAAGCCGCAGGTCTTGAAAGTTTTTCATCCTGCGCCAATTCTTCCAAAGCCAGACGCAAAGACTGCCTCATGCATTCAAGCCTGCTCATACGGCTGACCACTCCGATAATGTGCGTGGAATCCAGCCGCTGGCGGGTTCGCTTAGGCAAATACCCGGCCTCACGCATCGTTTCGAGTACGGCCTCAAAGCCCAACCTTTCCATCCCGTACTCGGAAAGCCGCTCACGGAATTTTACCATGCTTGTATGATGAAACGCTGGTTCATCGGCTTTCATACCTAAAGCCAGCTTCCAACGTAGATCAAAAGCGCAGGCCTCCGCCGCTTGTCGGTCGGGCATTCGTTCCATGAATTGCAGAATCGTAGCGCCCATCATGCGCACCGGCTCTTCCGCCGGACGGCCATTGTCGGAGCAATACATCTTTCCCAAATCAGAACGCCGTTTCATAAGTTCAGGTAAAATGCGTTTCGCGAAGAAGCCGAACCGTTCCGCACCGGCGGCGACGGTAAGACGGGGGAACAAAACATCTGTGTCAAAAAATGTTCTTTGCAAATCTAATTCGGGCAGGCTCATGTTGTATAATATCCTTGTTGCTAATGATTGTTTTATCTCACTAGGGATATTATATATAATAGCCATACAATATGCAACAAATAAATTATCCGGTTAAAGTTCAAGTCATCAGAAGCAAGGGCCGTCCGGTCAGACTCTATGTCGCTATGCCTATGGCGCTGGCCGCCGCCATTAACCTGGAACCGGGTGAAGAAGTCCACTGGGAGTTAAATTCCCGCGAACAACTGCATCTGCTGCGCTGCAAAGCTAAAGGAAAACCCGCTGATAAAAAAGTTTTCAGGTAAAACAGGGGGTTTTTCAGCGGAATCAGTTAGTTGACTAATTATGCAACGTACATTCCGCACATCTCGAAAAGTTTCCTTTTAATTATAACCGATTTTCAGTCGCCCGCGCTGGCGTAATTCGCCACGTTGACCCCCAGCAAAGCGAGTATTTTCTTCTGTAGCGGCGTAAAATCCGGCGGA
>JAHJSU010000330.1 GCA_018829985.1 Elusimicrobiota bacterium
AAGAAATCAGACAACAAACCGTTTGATCCATAAACTTTCTTTGTGCCTTGGTGTCTTAGTGGCTGAGTAATTACTAAAAATCAGCGTTATCAGCGTTCTATATTCTATTCCGCCATCTCATAGCGACCTGAGTAGTTACCAAAATATAGCATTTTTAACCCGAAAAATTCAGTTGGCCGTTCGTTAGGCATAGCCTCTGATACGGCACTGCCATAGGCTTGAATTTTTCGGGAAGACTTTCCGCCGAAGGCGGACCCCCGCCAATACAACACGGCGGGCGCGGCGCCGGGCTGTTTGGCGGGAAGGCTAAAGGATAAAGGCTAAGGGACGGAATAATCTCTTTATTCCCCGGTGTTTTCACCCTCATCCTTTAGCCTTCATCCTTTATCCTTCCGAAAATTGCCACTGCAATTTTCGGATTACAGGTATGGTATAATTATCTCATGGAGACCGGCTTAAAGGACCCCAAATTCCTTAAATTCGACAAAGCCCGGCTTTTCAGTTTTTCTTTTTTCGGCATCCTGCTGTTTTTACTGTATCAGCTGCTGAAGGTCCTTTCCCCCTTTATAAGCGCCATCATCGTGGCGGGCACGCTCGCCCTTATTTTCTATCCTATACACCTGTGGATCAGGAAAAAAGTCAATGATAATAATAACGCGGCCTCGGTCATCTCCACCGCCGGAACGCTTTTGACCGTGGTGCTCCCTATGCTGATCTTCGGCTGGCTCCTGTTCAAGGAATCCAAAGAAATCTACCCGAAGACCAGCCAGTGGCTGTCCAATATCTCGCAGACCGGGTTCGCTCTGGCGCTGCCGCCCCAGTTGAAGGACGTGTGGAACATAGACGCCGGGGATATCATATTGAGAAACCTCAAGAACATACAGGAAAACATTATGAAGTCCGGCGGGCGGATATTAACGAACATCTTTTTTTTCCTGGTAAACTTCATGGTGATGATAGTGACGATTTTCGTCTTCTTCCGGGACGGAGAGCGTTTACTCCATTGGATTATAGACACTATCCCCATGGACCGCGAGCATAAATACCGCATAGCCAACCAGCTTTATATCACTACCATAGCCGTGGTGAGAGGCATCCTGCTTACCGCCGTCATCCAGGGGGTCACGGCCATGCTGGGCTATGCCATAGCGGGCCTGCCCGCCCCAGTGCTTCTGGGCTGCATAACCTCTTTCGCGGCCCTGGTGCCTTTCGTGGGGACCAGCGTAGTCTGGATACCCCTGGGTTTATTTTTCATGTTCTACAAGGGTTTTTACACCGGCCTCTTTGTCCTTCTATGGGGTCTGCTGGTCATCGGACTCCTGGACAACATCCTCAGGCCCGTTCTTATCGGGAAAAAAGCAAAACTCCCCATCTTCCTGCTTTTCCTGGGCATTTTCGGCGGCCTGAAGGTTTACGGACCGATCGGAATATTCCTGGGCCCGCTCCTTATCTCCTGCGTTATAGTCTTCCTGCAAATCTACAGGGAAGCGAAGAACCTCCAGCAGAAACAGGAGCAGTAGGTGGTAGGTGGTAGGTGGTAGGAGGGAAATCGGTATTCCTTATCCCCTACCTACTATCTACTCCCTACTATCTACTATCTTGATAACCTCCGGGCAGAGTTTTCTTATCGGACAGCGCTCGCAGTTCCCTTTGCGGGAAAGGTCCAGGGCGAGTATTTTCTCCCCGGTGTCCTTTAAAACGGCAAGGGCGGCGTCAGCGGTGGCGGGATCGTAAGGCGCGGAGATCTTCTCGCCTTTAACAAGCAAGAACCAGGAGATGGCGCGCGGCTCCATGTTGAAAGCTTTTTTCAAGCCCACGGCGTAGATGGCGAGCTGCAGATCGTTTTTAAGTTCTTCCGCCGTTTTATTCTCAAAGCCCATCTTATAATCTATCAGTTCATAGCCGCCGCGGACGCGGTCCACGCGGTCCATGGTGCCCCGGATACGCCATTTTTCAAACTCGAATTCAAACTCTTTTTCCGTGAACACGATCTCGGAACGGTCCGCGGCGATATCGGCCACCCAGTAATTTTCAAGTATTTTTCTGCCGAGGTTGTAAAACTCCATGCTCTGCTGGGGGCTCTCAAAGCCGTGATTATGCCAGCCGTCGTCGTAATACAGGATCAGGTCGCTTAAGTCCCCGCCGGCCGAGTGATAGCGGTCAAGGGAACGGTGCACGGAAATACCCAGGGCGGAGAAGGGTGTGTGCGGCGTGAATTTTTTATCTATATAGCGGTATTTGTAAAGCTGGGGACAGTCGAGCCAGGCTTTAACCTTGGTATAGTTCAGCTCAAAAGGGTCAAAAATCATAATTTAAGATGGAATTTGAAATATTTATTTGCCATAAGCGGCTGTTCCAGCCGCGCCATAAGCCATAGGCCGTTGGCTTTTCAAGGAATTCTTTAAGGGCTATTCTGCGTATGGCTTAAAGCATATGGCCTATGGCGATCATAGCGCTATGCGCTATGATCTATGGCGCGGATAAAATTGACCAGAGTATCGCCGTATTTGACTTCTCTGGTCGTCTCAAGCCCCGGCGGCATCTCTATTTTTTCCTTTTTATGGCGCTGGGAGACCACAAGGCAGCCCGGGCTCATTATGCCGCCCGAGGCTATAAGCGCCAGGGTACGGGAGGTATAGGCCAGGGGCAGATTGTCCTCGTCGCGGTAAGGCGGGCTCAGGAATATTATATCGTATCCCTCGTAATTGGAATAATGTTCAAGCCACTTAAGGCCGCTTAAGATATCCGCCTTAAGGACCCTGGCGTTCCCGCTAAAACCAAGGTTGGCTATATTTTTCTCTATGGTCTTCACGCAGATCCCGGCTTTTTCCACAAACACGACGGAACCCGCGCCCCGCGAGAGAGCCTCAAGGCCCACCGCGCCTATGCCGGCATAAAGGTCCAGAAACACGGAGCCGGTCACATAAGGACGCAGCATATCGAAGACCGACTGCCTGATACGGCCGGATATCGGCTTGATATTCATGTCTTTGCGGACGGAAACTATAGTTCTTCCTTTTCTTGATCCGGCGATTATTCTCATAATCTGTAACTGCTCAGGTTGTTTAGGCTGTAGGCTATTAGGCTGTTAGGCAAATCGGATTCTTACCTGATAGTCTAACTGCCTACAGCCTATCCACCTGGGCAGTTATCATAATCTTCCGTAAACCTTTCGGTAACAAATCGTTAACCCGAAAAAATATATAATGTATTATAGAATAAATGCGGGAAGCGTTGTGTGATTCCTTATCGAGCCCCTTATGCCGCGTCCCGCGCACGAAAACGGACTATGGACAATCCCGACATCATTGTAATTGACGACGATCCGATGGTAGGCGAACTCTCCCGCGATCTTTTAACCGACGAAGGCTATAACGTGATGCTGGTGCAGGATTCCATGGAGGCCATCCCCACCATAAGAACCTGCAGGCCGAAGCTTATCATCTGCGATATCATGATGCCCGGCCTCTCCGGCATGGATATCTGCAAAATGTTGAAATCCGACCCGGACCTTAAGAATATAAAGATCATAATCGTCTCCGGAAAATCCTACCAGGTGGAAAAACAGCGCGCTTTTCAGTTCGGCGCGGATTTTTTCCTGCAGAAACCGTATAACGTGGAAACTTTTTCCCAGACCGTGAAAAGCATCATGGACGGCGCGGGCGGCGACGCCCCCCCGCCCGCGGCTCCGCCCGCATTCACCATCATACCTGAAGAGACCGCCCCTATCCAGACCAGCGATCTGTCCGAAGGCCAGATCAGAGTCACCGTCTGGGGCGCCAGGGGCTTGAGTTCCGTAATACCGAATACCGCCTCGCGCTACGGCCGTCAGACTTCCTGCGTCTCCGTCGAAACCAGGACCAGCCTTTTTATCTTTGACGCCGGCACCGGCATAGTGCCGCTGGGACGCGAGATCATGGCTAAAAAGACCTATTACAAGGATATCTGGATCTTTATCACCCATTTCCACATGGACCATATAATCGGTCTTGGCAATTTCATGCCGATAGACGACCCGAATACCGCCATACATGTGATCGGGGCCAATGACCCGGAGAAAAGTCTTAAGGAAATGATCCAGGCGACTTTTTACAGCTCTTTCGCGCTCACCAAACGCCCCCCCAGAGCGAAGGTCGACATCTATGAAGTGCTTGAAGATAATTATGAACTGCAGCCGGGTGTAAAGCTTTCCACCATGTACGCCAACCACCCCACCAGCACGATGCTCTACGGCCTGGAGATACTGGGCAAGAAAATAGTCTACGCCCCCGATTCCGAGATCTGGGGCGACGCCACGGCTTTCCAGGACTACGACGAAAAACTGGCGGTATTCGTGAAGAACGCGGATATCTTCATGCATGACGCCGTCCATTCCGACAAGGATTACGACGCCTACAAGAAGGAAGGCCATTCCGGCCTCTCAATAGTCGTTGATTTTGCCGCGGAAAAAGCCCTGGTCCGGGACCTGGTGCTGTTCCACCTGAATCCCGGCTATTCGGACGAACAACTGGACGGGATGTTCACGGACGCCCAGGCCCGCATCCAGGCCAAAGGCTTCCCCTTAACCTGCCATATGGCCATGGAATCCAAAAGTTTCCTGCTGGAAGGCCACCCTTAATCCGAAAATTGCCATGGCAATTTTCGGAAGGATAAAGGATGAAGGCTAAAGGATAAAGGAAAAGACAAGTGGAGATAAAGGAATTTTTCCGACCTTTAGCCTTTATCCTTAAGCCTTTAGCCTTTCGGGCTAACTGTGTCCCTGCGTGGTGGTCACGGCCCGTTCGGGAATGGTCCCGAAACGGTCCTCATATCTCTTTATATTTTCCTGCAGGGCCATCAGGAACCGCTTGGTGTGCACGGGGCTTGAGATGACGCGCGCCCTGAGCTTGGCCTTAGGCTGGTTGGGCTGAAGAAAAAGAAAATCAAATATAAATTCCGTCTCGCTGTGTGTGACGCCGGCAAGGTTCGCGTAAAGCCCCTGGGCGGTATTGTCGTCCATCTCAACCTGCAGCTGCATAGGCTTATTGGCGTCCTGTTTGTTTTCAGTCATAACCCGGACCTCCTTAACGTTTTTGTTCCATTACTTGCGTAGGTGCCGTATCAAGCACGGTGTGCCTCAGACGGCCATTTGATATATTCCCTGCTCTTCTTTAAGAATTTTAAAGGTTTCATCTAATCAGGCCCATATACAATATAATTTTATTCCCAGGCTTTACAACATAATGAACCGCCCTGATAACAAAAAAACCGTCCGCCTGAGGCGGACGGTAAATTTTCAAAAGCAGGCTATGCTTTTTGGGGAGCCTGGAGTTTAGTCACACTGACGGCCTTGGGGCCTTTGTCGGTGTTCTCGGTCTCAAACTCCACCTCCTGATTTTCAGCAAGGGTTTTGAAGCCTTCGCCCTGAACTGAAGAGTGATGGACAAAGAGATCCTTTGAACCATCTTCGGGGATAATGAAACCATATCCCTTTTTATCGTTAAACCACTTGACTTTACCTTTTGCCATTTGTTGATTCACCTCTCTTTAATTACTATTACCGCCTTTCGGACCGTTTCCGGCTCTTGTAAATATTATACATTATTCGGCAATTACTCAGCCACTAAGACACCAAGGCACAAAGAAAGTTCTTGCGATAAAAGAGGGGATCAAACGATTTGTTGTCTGATTTCCTTCGTGTCTTTGTGACTTTGTGGCTAAGTAGTTGCATTATTTAAACGAATAGTAAACAGAGAACGGCGAATCAGGCTTGATGCTCGCGTTTTATAAATCTTTTCCGCCGCTATTCGCTATTCGCTTTCTTACTATTCGCTTTTTTATTCCTCGTTCCATTTTATGAAAAACGGCATAAAAGGGTTCATAAGGTCCGGATGTCTGGGTATGACGCGCACCGCCAGATCGTGCCGGCCGCTCTTTAAACAGGCCGCTTCGCCTTTAAATATATAGGCGTCGCCCGCTTTTGAGTCCTGCGTCATGGAAACGGCTTTCCCGTCGTTGAATACGGTTTCCCCGTCCGCAGTGCCCACATACAGCTGGACATCCACGTCTTCCGGGGTCAGAGCGCCGAGCCACACCGTGGCTCGGATCGGCACTTTGGCGCCGGAGCGTATCTCCATCTCAGGCTTAAAGTTATCCAGCGCCACGCGCACGCGCGGCCAGTTATCCTCTATTTTTTTTCTGAAGGCCGCCAGCTCCAGCACCCTGCCGTTGTCGGCCAGTTTTTTGGCGGTCCGGTGGGCATGTACATAGAATTTATCGTAATATTCGCGCAACATCCGGTTGGTGCTGAAATGCGGGACCAGTTTCTGCATAGACCGCTTCATCATCGCAAGCCATTTATGCGGCAGGCCGTCCGGCCCCCTGTCGTAATAAAGCGGCGCCACCACTTTCTGGAGCAGATTATAGATGGCTTCGGATTCCACATAATCCCTCTCTTCATCGCTGTTATATTTCTCGATGCCCCCTATGATCCAGCCGACATCGGGGGAATAGCCCTCCATCCACCAGCCGTCCAGGACCGAGAGATTCAGGACGCCGTTAATGGCGGCCTTCATACCGCTGGTGCCCGAGGCTTCACACGGTCTTATCGGATTATTAAGCCACACATCCACGCCCTGTACCATATAACGCGCCACGTTCATATTATAATCTTCCACGAAGATTATTCTGTTCTTAAAGCGCTTATCCATGCTCAGTTTGGCCACGGCTTTGATATATTCCTTGCCCTGGGTGTCGGCCGGGTGGGATTTACCGGCTACTACGAACTGCACCGGCATGTTTTCGTTCGTCACTATCTCAAGCAGGCGCGCCATGTCCCGCATAAAAAGCGTGGCCCTTTTGTAGGTGGCGAACCTGCGGGCAAAACCGATGGTGAGGTACTCGGGATTCAAGACCTGCCCGGCCTCTTCCAGCACGGTGCGGTCGGAGCCCAGGCGCTGATACTGCCGCCTGAGGCGTTCGCGCACGAGCTTTACCAGTTTCTGCTTTCGTATAAGGTGCGTTTCCCACAGTTCCCGGTCATCAACCTCGTTCATCTTCGCCCAGTCGCAGTTATCCGGCATCCCTTCGACGGCAGGCCCGTCTTTAACCAGGTATTTCTGGTAAAGTTTAAGATTCTCGTGGCTCACCCAGGAACCGGAATGCACGCCGTTGGTGATGCCGTCTATCGGGATCTCATAGTGGGGAAGCTCCGGCCAGATCTT
Source organism: Elusimicrobiota bacterium (assembly GCA_018829985.1). Taxonomy (GTDB): domain Bacteria; phylum Elusimicrobiota; class Elusimicrobia; order Elusimicrobiales; family UBA9959; genus JAHJSU01. Next base: position 7,203 of record JAHJSU010000330.1, read on the forward strand.
ATGCCACATGTCGCGGGAAGTATCGCGGTGCAGCAGGCTGACGGCGTTCAGGAAGGCGGCTAGCCTGAGCGCCACCACCGTCATGCAGAACCCCATGGAGGAAGGCTCTTCCTTGCCGATCTCCAGGAACTCCGCCATCGTGAGGCCCATTTCTTTGCAATAGGGCTCCATGTATTTCTTCACCAGTTCAAAATCAAAATACTCGTTACCCGCCATCACCGGCGTATGAGTGGTAAAGACGGAGGAGGCCCAGACGGCTTCCCGCGCCTCTTTGAACGACAGCTTGCGCGCCTTCATCAGCTGGCGTATCCGCTCGAACAGCAGGAAAGCCGAATGTCCTTCGTTAACGTGGAATACCGTGGGCTTTAGGCCCATTGCCTCAAGCGCCCGCGCGCCGCCCACGCCAAGCACTATCTCCTGATTCAGGCGGTTTTCTCTGTCGCCGCCGTAAAGCTGTTCGGTGATAGCCCTGACCCTGGGAGTATTTTCAGGCAGATTGGTGTCAAGCAGAATAAGGGAATTACGTCCCACCGGGACTTTCCAGATGCCGACCTTTACAGTTTCCCCGTCAAGCTGCACAGCCACGCTCAAAGGGCTGCCCTGCGCGTCCTTGACTATCTGGACCGGCATATTGTACCAGTCATTCTCAGGATAGCGCTCCACCTGCCAGTTATCGCGGTTCAAGACCTGCTGGACATACCCTTTCCTGTACAAAAGGCCCACGCCCACCAGCGGGATGCCGAGGTCCGAGGAGGATTTAAGATGGTCGCCGGACAGTATGCCGAGGCCCCCGGAATAGATGGGAAGCCCCTCGCCTATCCCGTATTCCATGGAAAAATAAGCCACCAGCATATCATTTTCCCTGGGGTCATGCGCTTTATTGAACCAGGTGTCCTGGCAGCTCATATAGGCGTCAAATTTGTTCTTTATGTCCCGCACCAGGCTTAAGAATTCCCCATCGCGGTTTAAGGCGTCAAGTTTCTCGGGGGCCAGGGTGCCCAGTATCCACTTGGGATTTCTGTGCGAGCGATGCCAGAGGTCGTCGTCTATGCCGACGAACATCATGATCGCGTCCCAGTTCCAGGTAAACCACATATTGGTGGCCAGTTCTTCCAGCGCCTTAAGATTGTCCGGCAGGTTCGGGATGACATTGAAAGATCTTATTTTCATTTTACGCTCCTCAATCAAGGCGTCGCAGCGCGCAGTTCACTGTTCAACTCACTATTCTGGATAATAATTTTACATAATTATCCGCGCCGCAAGCCATAACCCTGAAAACCTCGGCTGAGATTTTCAGGAAGGATGAAGGCTGAGGGATAAAGGCTAAAGGGCGGAAAATCGTATTTATTTCTGCGATATTTTTCCTTCAGCCTTAAGCCTTTATCCTTTAGCCTTCCGAAAACGCCGCCAACTGCCCGCAGGCGGCGCGGATATCGGAACCTTTTTCCTGACGCAGGTAGGTCCGTATCCCCGCTGCGATCAGGATCTTCTGGAACTGGGCGGCGCGTACAGACAGGCCTCCGGTTCCGCCACGCGCGGAGTTATGCGGTATAAGATTCAGCCTGCAGTCGATGCCCCTGATCAGCCCGATAAGTTGTTCGGCGTCCGCAGGGAAATCGTTCAGGCCGCAAAAAAGGATATACTCGAAGAACACCCGGGCGCGCCGCGCCAGGCAGTAATTCCCGGCGGCCCCGATGACCTCGCGCAGCGGATACTTCGCTTCCATCGGGACAAGCCGGGCGCGCAGCTTTTCATCAGCCGTCACTATCGAGATCGCGAGCTTTATCTTAAGGTCCGAAGCGGCGAGTTCCTGTATCACCGGCGTCACTCCGACGGTGGACACTGTCATCTTTCCCTGCGAAAAGCCATGACCGCGGCTATCTGAAAGGATAATGATCGCTGTTTTCACGTTCTCCCAGTTCAAAAAAGGCTCTCCCATGCCCATAAACACTATGCTGCTCAAGCCTCCGCCGGCCTCGCGCAGGCAGGCGGAGAACTGGGCCGTTATTTCCGAGGGTTTCAGGTCGCGTTTGAAGCCCATGCCGCCCGTGGCGCAGAAAGAGCAGCCGCAGGCGCACCCGGCCTGCGAGGACAGGCAGGCTGAAAACCGGCCCTTTCCCGCAAGCACGACGCTTTCGGCCGGAGCGCCGTTATGGAATTTGAAAAGGAGTTTTCTCGTGCCGTCTATAAGGGAGACGCGCTTTTCCGCAGGCGGGAAAGGGAACAGAGAATAGGCGCCGGCGAGCGCGGCGCGCACCTGCGGCGGAACACCGTCCAGCGCGGCGAAGCCGGAGAGGTTCCTCCTGTAAAGCCAATCGAATATCTGCGCGGCATGAGACTTTTTTTCGCCGAGGGAAACCAGCTTTTCCTCCAGTTCCGCCCGCGTATAGTCCCTTATATCCGTTTTCACTGGAATCTATATTACCAAAAACAGCGGCGGATTTGTGCGATAGAACCGCGGCAACAACCCGCCAAACCAGGCTTTTCAGCCGCCCTTTTTGATATTTTAATCTTTAGTGTGCCGCTTCGGCAAAGTGACTTTTTGCTTCAAAATTGATAGAATAGTAAATTAGGCAATTAGGCAAAAGGGGCGTGTAGCTCAGCTGGGAGAGCGTCCGCCTTAGGCGGAAGGTCAGGGAAGAGAGTGGTTAAACAATTTATGGGCGTGTAGCTCAGCTGGGAGAGCGCCTGCATGGCATGCAGGAGGCCAGGGGTTCGAACCCCCTCACGTCCACCTAATTTTGATACGGCTTTTAGTCACAAGACACAAGTCACAGGTCACAAGTTACTGCAAACTGTTGCGCCGCGCTCCATGCGCGGCGTTTTGTTTTCCATTTGATTCCATTTACCGCGCGCGGCGCCCTCACTCAAAAAAACCCCGCCACCTGCCCGCATAATTGTTAAAATATTTCACGTACAATATGGAACCTAGAAAACTGCTTATTTTTCACCTCGACGACGGCAGGGAACTGCGCGGCGGCCAACGCCAGCTGTTATATCTGGTAAAGGAGCTTAATCTCCTCGGACATTTGAACCATATAGTCTGCCGCAGCGGCTCGCCGCTGGAAATCACCGCCAGAAGAAAAAATTTCAACACCGTCTCCCTCCCTTATTTTTTCGAATGGGACCCCGTTTCCGCCTTCCTGCTTAAAAAAAAGATAAAGGCCGTGTCAGAGAACCGCGGGCATGGCGAACCTCCGGTCCTTCACGCCCATACCTCCCATGCCGCCGCTATTTCCTATCTGGCCTCCTTCGATCTGAATTGCGTAAGGATCGCCCACAGAAGAGTGGATTTTATCCCCAGCGCGGGCCTTTCCGCGCGGTTTAAATATGAAAAGGCGCACCGGGTCATCGCCATTTCAAAGGCCGTAAGAGATCTCATGCTTTCGCTGGGCATTTCCGGGGACAAGGTCGCAGTGGTCAACAGCACCGTGGACCTTGACGAAACCCCCTGGGAAGAGCCTGCCCTGAGCGAAGTCGAAGGGCGCTCTTTCGAGGCCTACCGTTCAGCTTCAAAGCTGGCCATAGCCCAAAGATTCGGCCTGCCGCAATCCGCGCCCTGGATAGGCTCGCTGATCGCCCTGGTCCCGCATAAGGACCCGGAGAATTTCGCCAGGGCAGCGGCGCTGGTCCTTGAAAAAATACCCCACGCGCACTTCCTGCTTGCCGGCGCGGGCGAACTGGCGGGGAACATCAAACGCCTGATCCACATACTCAAAATAGAAAAAAACTTCCATCTGCTGGGCTATTATGAGACCCCCTATGAGCTGCTGTCCGCTCTTGATATCTTTGTCCTGCCCTCGTCGGAAGAAGGCCTGGGCAGCGTGCTGATAGAAGCCATGAATTCACGCCTGCCGATAGTAGCCACCAGGGCGGGCGGCATCACCGAGGTGATTGAAGACGGCGCCAACGGCATAATCGTGGACATAAAAAGCCCGGCGGAACTGGCCCGGGCGCAGCTCACTTTGCTCGGGGACGCGCCTTTAAGGGCCCGGATCGCCGCTGAGGGACACAGACGCCGGCTGGATTTTTCTTCGCCCAAGATGGCGGAACTAACCCTGAAGATATATGAGCAGGAACTTGGCCGTTTGAAGGCCAGAGGCCCTGATACGGCACCGCCACAGGCATGAAAATCTTAAACATCATAGACATCCCGTGGCATAGCGCCCTGGCGGAATACGCCGTTGAACAGACGCGGGCGCTGCGCGCCCTGGGACACGAGGTCTTTTCAGCGGCGCCCAGGCGCAGCGAATACTGGCGGTTCTCGCTGGCGGAAAAGATCGGCACGGTCGACATAGCCGGCCGAAAGGACTTTCTGATCGTTCCTTCCGCCGTGAAGATCGCGCGTTTTGCCGAAGCCTGCGGCGCGGACGTGCTCAACGCTCACACAGGCAGGGCCCAAACCCTCGCTTACGCCGCCCGGCTGCTTTCAAAAAAGAATTTCAAGCTGGCACGTACAAAAGCGGACGCCGGAATTCCCCGCCCCTCTTTCACTTACAACAAAGTTTCCGGCGTCATCGCCGCTTCCGGGGCGATAGAGAGAAGCTATCTGCCGCTGGAACTGCCCCGCGGCCTCATCACTGTCATTCATCAGGGCGTGGAACTGCGTCCGTACCGGCCTCTGCCGGCGGGGCCGCTCATCCGGGTGGGGCTGCTGGGGCGCCTGGACCCGGTCAAAGGTCACGCGCATTTCATAGAAGCCGCTGCGCGGATCCTGGCAAAAAATAAAAATGTCGAATTTCTGATAGCCGGAAAAGAAGCGCACGTGAAATTCCCGGAATTAAAAGCGAAAGCCGTGAGCTTGGGCATAGCCGCCCGTATAAACTGGCTGGGGCACGTCAAGGATCCTTTTGAATTCATAGACTCCTGCCATATCGGGGTTATAGCTTCCACCGCCAGCGAAGTTGTGTCGCGCGCGCTGCTGGAATGGCTGGCGCAGGGCCGGGCGGTAATAGGCACGGATGTGGGCAGCGTCCCGGAAATGCTGGACCAGGCGCATCTCGTCCCCCCCGGCGACCCGACGGCTATGGCTGAAAAGCTGCTTGCGCTGATATCCGGCCGGGAAAACATGGAGCAGGCGGGGCTGAGCAACAGGAAAATAGCTGCGGAGCGCTTCAGTATGAAAGTTTTCGCGGAAAAGACCGGTGGATTCTTCGGAAAATTAGCTGATTAAAAACAAGTGAAGGCGGATGTTACAAACCGGATTTTTCCTTGTATTTCAACCAAGCCAGACATTCATTCATAACGTCGGCCAGCGCCGCGGTCAGCCCTTCCCAGCCGTCGAGAAAACCGGCCTTAAGAATATAATTGGCGACGAACCGCCTGAAGGGTTTTAAAAGCCCCGGCATGGAGCCGGACCTTTTATATTCCAGCGATTTACGCATGCTGTAGGAGCCCATCTTCCCGAGCAGGTCGTCCACGTCCTTGCAGGGATAATGGTCAAAGGCGTTTTCAGTTTCTCCTATCCGTCCCTTGACTTCCAGCTTCTCGTGGATATTTTTGCAGGGGAAAGCGGCGGCGCCCTTTTTAAAAAAACGCAACTGTAGATCGGGGTACTTGCCGCCGCGCTTAAGCCAGCGGCCGAAATAAAAATTCCTGCGGGGAATGTAAAAAGCCGAAAAATCGTCTTTCCCGGCGGCCCTGGTTTTCAGTTCCGCGGCCAGGCCGGGAGGCACTTCCTCGTCGGGGTCAAGATAAAGTATCCAATCGCCGGAGCATTGCTCCAGGCCGAACTGCTTGTTGACGTTTATATTGAAATCGTTTTCGCGTCTAAAGACCCTGGCCTTATGATGGGAAGCGACCTCCACGCTCAAATCCGAACTGCCGCAATCCACATAGACCAGGTCATCGGCCCATTTGACGCTCTCCAGGCAGCGAACCAGGCTGCGCTCCTCGTTGTGCCCGATCACGGAAACCGATATTTTCGCCATAATTTAATTATACTAAAGATTGTCATACCGCTATTTTTGCAACCATTTAGGCAGCTAGGCGGCTAGACGGCGAGGCAGCTTCGCAGAGGAAGAAACAAAAAATATTTTTCTGGCAGCCTGGTGTAGTGTCTCATAAATCTCTTTACATTTCCACGGCACCCTTCCCCCCTTGCGGGGGAAGGCCGGGATGGGGGATAAGCCGGGAAGGTTGGTTATCCTCGCCTTCTCGCCTATTGCGCTGCCGTTCCCCCCACCTCGATCCTCCCCCGTAAGGGGGGAGGAAGCAGTTCAAATGTCAAGAAGCGTTGGGGATACTACAGTTTAACCGCCCAGCCGCCCCGCTGCCTGAGTAGTTACTGTTTTTCTGTTATTGAGCCCTTTAGGCCCAGACGGTAATGGGTCTTTAGCCCTTTAAATTGCGTGTAATTTTCGCGTATATTTATATATACTGGAACTAACCGATGACCGGACTTAAATTTATCGCGCTTGTATCCTGCCTCTGGCTCAATACGCATTCTTACGGCGCGGAGGAGAATTCCGTCGTTTTCACGGGCTCTCAATATCCGCTTGAAATAACGCTTTCCCCCGGCGAAAATACCGGCGATGTGATATACGAGTCCGCCTTAAGCGAACCCAGGCGCGCAAGTTATGACACGGTGCTTATGCAGGGAGAAATGCCGGACCCGGGCATCAAACTTGAGATCTGGATCAAAAGTAAATCGCTTTTCAAGGCTTACGACAAATATCGGCAGAACGCTTTCAAGCGCTTCCCTAACGGCAGGTTCTGGGCCAGGTTCGCCGTCGCCGCTACGGAACAGCCTCTTAAACTGGTCATAACGGCCGACGGGGTCAAGGCCGGCCATACTTTCACGATCTACGAACTTGAGGCCCTCAGCGAAGCTTCGCTGAAGGAGCCGGTAAGCCCCGCTGCCCCCTCCGTAAACTGGCAAGACGACCCGACATTTTCCATAGCGCAGGACGTCCCGTTCGCGCTGGTCCGGCGCGACGCCTGGAAAGCCGCGCCGGCGACTATGCCTTATATCCGGCATTCCCCGCGGAGGTTCACGCTGCACCACACGGCCGGGCATTATCCGGAAAATTACGAGGAAGCTGTTTCCGAGATACGGTTCATACAGGACTATCACCAGAACGGGCGCGGCTGGATAGATATCGGCTACCATTTTCTGATAGACCCGCTGGGGAATATTTTTGAGGGCCGCCCTATGTACGCGGTCGGCGCGCACGTCCTTAACGGGAATACCGGCAATATC
>JAHJSU010000331.1 GCA_018829985.1 Elusimicrobiota bacterium
AGGCGAAGAGCTTGTCCGGTATCTGGGCGTCGATAAGGTAGTTCGTGAAACCCAGGGCGGTACCCAGCACCACGAATATGGCCCCCACCAGCATCATGCTTTTGACCGCTATTTTCGGTATGTCCCTGAAGAGGTTTAACTCTTTATATATGAAGACTTCCGTTATTAAAACATAAAAGGCCATTATCGAGGCGGCTTCGCCGGCCGTGAACAGTCCCTTGTAAATGCCGCCGATGATCAGGAAAGGCAGGGGTAGCTCCCAGGCGGCTTCCCTGACCGCGGTCTTTACGTTCGCGAAGGAAAAAGCCTGCTTTTGAATGCCGGCTTTCCTTGCCGTTATAAGCGCGTAAACGGAGAGGACCACTATCAGCGAAATGCCCGGCAATAAGGCCGCTTTAAAGAGCGAGTCTATGCTTATGCGAAATCAAGATTGCTGTCCATTAAAATGTCGGCATATTCCTGGTATAAATAAATCAGAGGGATATAAGAGACATTTTTTATTGCCCGCATTTCGTCCGGCATATAGCCGAAGAACTTAAAAAATATTTTATCGGCATACTTTAATGAAATATATTCCAGCGCGGGGATCACTTTTTTAAAATCATAAGCATGAGTGGGAGAGCCGGAATAGCCGATGGTGATTCTGCCGTCCTCCGGTTTTTCTTTTCCGCGCCTGCCGGTCCAAATCCGCTCATCTATAAGATTGGGCAGCACATGGATATTTGAATTATACTCAATATAATATTCCTTCAATCTATTGGTTGTGACAGTGATAATATCGACTTTTTTAAACGACTCTATCATGAAGTTTTTTGTTTTCTGGTAGAAAGGATGTGATAGATGTTGGGCGGGCACATGCGTTATCAGATCATCTATTTCCATAACGGTTTTAATCAGGTGACGACGGGCAAATTCTATGATTTTGCCGATTTCCTGAAGGCGGTATAAATTACGGTGGAAAACTATTATATCCGGGAGGTACGGCAGCCTTAATATGGCATTCAAAGAAGGGGCATAAACAAACTCAAATTCTTCCTTGGGGAAATAGCTGAAAGGGCTGAGAAGCCTGATCCGAGGCGCGCAGGTATTTAGATCCGCTAAAGAAAAAACCCAAACCCGAGTTTTTTTAGTCATACTGCCACGTAAGTACCGGTTATTATATCAACACTTTTGTCCGCCATTTCAAATACCAAGGAACATTTTTAAACGCGCCATATAAAACCCGCCGCCGCGGTCGTTGCGTCCGACCCAGCGCCCCAACTCACCCCGGACCGCGAGAAAGAACAAGGACAAGCAATTAACAAACCTGGAAGTATGCCAGAGTCCGCATGTTGTGTATATGGCTTTTTCCTCACGGTGTTTTTTAAGAACATTTATAAGAGCGGCGTAATATCCCCGGTTAATATTGCCGTTTGACATATGCCAGACCGGCAAAGGCAGGACATACGCCTTCAAACCGAGTTTTTTGACGGACAACGCATAATCCACGGCGTATAAATGCCAGCCGGGACAGGCCGCGCCGTCGAATTTCAATTCCCCGAACACTTTTCTGGGCGCCAGCAGGAGCTGTTCATCCAAAGTCTGCACTTCCGCCGGACAACCGGATAATATCCTGTTGTACACGCTCAATTCTTTCTTGTGGCCATGATAGATCTCCCATACGCGGTTATCCGTAGGAATCGTCCCGAAGCTTATCATGCCGGGGTTTTTTGTCTTCACCATACCGGCCACCCCGGCAACTCCGAGATCCCGCATATCCCTCAAGAATTTTTCCGCCCTAGCCGGCCAGTCTTCGGATATAAGGCGCACATCCTGATGTATGAACATCAAATACTCGCCTTTTGCGTTTTTGGCCCCGTAATTGAGCGCTTCGGCGGCCGATTTAAACGCGCCGCCGGTATTATCCACCTTTATAAGCTCAAATCCGCGCGTCTGATCTTTCAGGCCGGCTAACAGCCAGTTATTCAGTATCCCCTCGTCATTATACACGCAAATTATGGAGAAAACAGCGGAAGTCATTTATTTCTATCCCTGTAGAGACGGACACCTATACGGTAATAATATTCAACGATATACTTAAACACACTTTCGTTGACCGCTCTGTTTTCAAAGAATCTGGCGAGCTGGTAATATATGCGGAATTTGCACATTCTTAAAACTTTTCTGGCCGGAGAAGCGGGAGATTCCGTAAAACCGCGCTCTTGTTTGGTTTTTATCCTGAATATCTCGCCGGACTCGCCTACTTTTATCATGCGCGCGCAAGCCGCATCCAGGCTGGTCGCATGTTCATGCCAGCCGACAGCTTTTTTATTGTAATAGAGTTTCAGCCCTTTTTCCTTAAGCCGCCGACCCAGTTCCATGTCCTCATAAGCGGCGTACCGGAAATCCTCGTCGAACAAACCGTTGCGGGTCATAAAATCTTTCTTCAGTGAAATATTGCTGGTGTAAAAAAACCGTTCGGGATCCACTTCATTTTTATCCGCAATTGTGTCATAACTAAACTGCACGCCGCTTGATTCAAGCCATTTCATGAAAGGCGTTATCGTTATTTCCTCAGACCAGGTGGTATAGCCGAGCATGGCGGATTCCGCTCCGGCATGTTCAACGTGCCAGGCGGCATGCTCCTCCAGCAGGCGGGGATCGGCTATTATATCGTCGCCGATGAAAAGGACTATTGTCCCCTGCGCGGCTTTTATCCCCAGGTTCCTCGCTGCAGCCGGCCCCTTGTTCTTCTGGCGGAGGTATTCCAACTCCACGGGGAAATCTTTCTTCAGGGCAGCCGCGTAATCAGCGGTACGGTCGCCGGATCCGTCGTCCACTACGATAATTCCGTAATCGGATCTATTATAGGTCTGGCCGGAAAGCGCCTGAAGGCATTTTTTTAGGGTATCCACTCTGTTATAAGTGGGAATAATGACGGTTATTTTCTTCTCCATAATATTATCCGCGTATCACTTCAACGCCCATAGTTTAAGACGCAGAATAAGCATAACAGCTTTAAAACGGGAAGCCAGACCGGGTCTTTGTAGATAATAAAAAATACTGTTAAGGCTCCGCCGGGCAAAGGACAAGTCGCCGGCGGTCAGCCCGGCCGTATGCATTACCGGGTTGTGCCCTCCAAAATCGGCCCAGTTCTCGGTCTCTATGTAACCCTTTCTTTTGGCCTCATGATAAAGCGGCGTTCCCGGGTACGGGGTAACGATCGTGACTCCTATGGTTTCCGGCTTCAGCTCCGTTATCAGCTTATAGGTTTCATAGATGGATCTTTTGGTTTCCTGTGGCAGCCCCACCATCAGTAGGAAATGGAGCCTCAACCCCAGAGCCCGCGCCGCCTCCCGTATAGCTTTAAGTTTGCCGAAAGTCATCCCTATTTTCGCCTGGGTTTCCATAACCTCGGAATCGCCGCTTTCCACTCCTATATTCATGCCGGCGCAGCCCGCCGCCTTCATTTTCCGCATCAGGCTTTCATCCAGGCAGTCAACCCTTGTTTCACACCACCATTGTATTTTAATCTTCCTTGAGATGATAAGATCGCAGATAGCTGACGCCCTTTCTTTATCCATGGTGAACGTGGCGTCCCTAAAAAGTATTTTTGTTATCCCATGGTTAACCACAATATCTTCTATTTCACGCAGGACGTGCTCCGGAGTCCTGCGGCGCCAGAGCCTGCCCTGAGACAGCGGGTAGGCGCAGTAATACGCGCATGGGAAAGGGCAGCCCCGGCTTGTCTGCATGGTTGTTGTTCCAATGCCCAGCAGCGAGTAGGCGTACTTATCGTTGGATAATAAACCGCGCGCCGGTAATGGCAGAGAGTCCAGATCCTGTATAATGCTGTCCCCGCCGGACGTTATCTCCCCGTTCTCAAGCCAGACCGCGCCGGCTCTAGAAGAGCCCAGGATCAATTCTCCGATATTGAGTTCGCATTCGCCGTACACACATATATCAGCCGCGCTTTTTTGAAGTATTTCTTTTAATACCGGCTGGTACGAAATACTTGTCTTAGCTATTATCCTGCCCGCGCAGTATTTACGGATTCCCGCAAGAAAGGAACAATCCTTGTACAGTGTAGGCAGGGATACCGCGCAAACCACGGCTTCAGGCTTATATTCCGCCAAATTCTCGTAAACAGCGGCGAGCCCGTAACCGCAGACATCGGGATCTATAATTTTCACCTCGTGCCCTTTACGCTGAAGGGTAGCGGCCATCCAGGCAAATTCCAGCGGCGGCAGGGAAGACACTGGGCTGCTGCTGGTAAAGCCTAGTCCTCCGGCCATATCTCTTACCATCGGCACCGTGGAAGGCGGGTTTACAAGGATTATTCTCATAATTCATACGCCCGCGCGAAACTCATCTCCTGCATACCGCAACGAATGAATGAGTGTTGGAATAAAGATACCGGCAATCTATGTCCAGACCGTCTGTTTTTACACGCGGAGCCCAGGCCTGCCCCATTTCCCCTTTTGCCATCCGCTCCGCCCTATGCTTTTGTCCTTCTTCAAAAGGCGATACCAGAAGATTTTCAAAGATCACCATGGTTTCAAAGTAGCGGCCGAGCAGTTCCTTGAGCTCGTCATAGTTAAATTCCCCAACATGGAATCTGTTGGCGGGAACGGCGCCGGGCGGGGACGTTTCTTTGTTGGGAGTTGACAGAACCAGTATACTCCCTTTTTTCATGACCCGGAAAATATCGGCCACGTGTTTTTGCGGATCGCGCAGATGTTCTATAACCTCAATAGAGATAACAACGTCGAACTTACCGTCCTCAAAAAGACTCAGATCCTCAGCCGAACCGGAAAGATAGCTCAAGCCGGCCTCTTTAAATTTTCCCCGGGCATATCTGAGGGCTTTCTGGGAAATATCTATCCCAGTGCAGGAAGCCGCCCCGCTTCTCACTAAATACTCTATTCCGTAGCCGCAGCCGCAACCGGTGTCAAGTATGGCCGCACCTTTAACGAACTGCGCCGCAAACCGGTAGAACCCGCCGAAATCCGAAGGCGCGGTTTCATCTATCCTGCCAGTGGCGTGCCCGGGGATAAAGCGCTCCCCTTTCTCTGAAGAGATAATTCCGGATAAAAAATTTTTAACCCTCCTGATAATTTCTGCTTTCATGTCGCTAACTCCTGCTTTCATGCTTTGCGAACCCCTGCCTGGCCGGCCCGCTTTTTCATACCACACAATCCGCCAATAAGCCGCAGAAACCTGTTATGAATAAGTATCTTCAATTTACTCTCTTGAGAAGAATTCCTTCCTTTCTCGCCCATTCTATGGTCCGGTGTATGCCATCCTCAAGGCTGACTTGCGGAGCGTAACCCAACTCGCGCCGGGCCTTTTCAATGGAATATACCCAATTAACGCGGGAGTACTTGTTGAATCTAAACAGGGCTTTAAATTTGGACCACATTTCACTAAGGCGTATATAAATTCCGCCCCATCCCACCACTCTCCGTGCTTTAAGATCTACGGCCAATTCCCGCATTATAACCTCAGCCAAGCGACCCACCGTAGCGGGATCTTCTCCGGTTATATTGTAAATACCGCCATGGTTATTTTTCACTGCAGCACTAATAATCCCAGCCACAGCATCGTCTATATAGACAGGATGCCACTGATACAGATTCCAGTTAAGATAAAGCCACGCTTTATTGGAAGAAAGCATCGCTTCGGCTATGGGCCGAACAAACGACAAGCTTTCAGGCCCGTACACATTGCCAAGGCGCAGGATAAACGTCTCCATTTTCAGTTCAGCGCCGCCCCTAAGCACCAATTTTTCCGCTTCCAGTTTTGACTCTCCATACAAGTTTACCGGACAGCATAGCTGAGTTTCTCCCGCAGGCACATCTTTCCCGCTTACCGGACCGATCGCCTCAATGCTGCTAATATAAATAAATCTTTTAGCTCCTAGTTTTCCGGCAAGTCTAAGGACATTATCCGTCCCTTCCACGTTGGTTTTAAAAAGCGTCTCCTTTCCTGCGTTGTAATTAATGCATGCAGCCAGATGGATCACCATATCCACGCTGCCGATCGACGGCGCCAGTTCGGCGAGCGCGGCCTTATCGGTTATATCCGCGGCATATATCTCGCTGCCTGCCGGAAGGGACGCAGCCGCCTTGCCCTGATCCCTGACCAAAACCGCTACCCTGTTCTTTCCCGCGGCCAGGCGGCGGACCAGCGCTTTGCCGATAAAACCTGTCGCCCCCGTGATAAGAATATTCATTTTACCGGCCCGCCATTCTTCTCATTATCGCCCTGAGCAGCTCTCTCAGGATTTTCGGGGACAGAAGCCAGCGTGCAAATTCCATCCCGAGACCATACTTGCGCACGTTCTCAAAGGTATCCGCCTGCACCAACGCGGCATCGTGCGACAGCAGCAAAGCGGTCAGATACGCCTTCTTCCTCTCTTCCGCGGTAAACTCCGGGGTGGCGGCATTCGGCTCGAACAGCAGGCCGTTCCGCTGGAGCGTAAAAGGAATGCGTCCGTCATCCACGCACCCGTTCTTTTTAAAATATTCATAGACTTCTGTACCCTTATACGGGACGAGAATATTCCAGTGGACGTGATCGGGGCCCAGTTTTTCAGCGAACCTGACGGAGGTCCGGGTCTTTTTCAGAGTATCGTACGGCAGCCCGATAATGAAAGAACAACCCAATTTCATCCCGCAAGAGCGCACAAGTCCGGCCCCGCGCTCGATATCCGCCAGCGTTTCCCCTTTACGCACATGCCCGAACACTTCCGGGTCCCCATGTTCAACGCCGAACTGGACACCTTCGCACCCGGCATCTTTCAGCAGCAGCAGAAATTCCCTGTCTATCTTATCCGCCCGCACATTAGCCGAATGCATCTTGTATTTAAACCCTTCCGCGATATAAAGCCGCAATATCTCCTTGGCGCGGCGGATATCAAGAGAGAAATTATCATCCCAAATCATCACTTCCCTGACCAAAGGCTGCCGGACACTAACTTCCTTCAATTCTTCGATGCATGCGACCGGGGGCCGCGGCCTCCAGGCTTTCGAATTTGAGAGCTTCACGCAGCAAAAGGAGCAGTTGAAGGGGCAGCCGCGGCTGGTGATCAGAGGATACAAAAGGATATTTTCATGGTCATAGAATGAACTATAATCCGGAAAAGGCAGAGCCGCCACATCCGGAAGCGGGGCGTGGATCATACGCGGAACCGTATTAACGACGGCATTCTCAACCAGGTCGGAAATAATACTTTCGGCTTCACCGATAACTATATAATCGAATCGGGCGTCTTTGGAAAGCTCTTCCGAATAGGAAGCCGCATGCGGGCCGCCGCACAATAACGGGATCTTTTTATCCTTTATCATACCGATCATCTTATCGGCTTTCCCGGCAATACAGGAAAACAACGAAATACCCGCGACATCGGGTTTAAAATCCTCAAGTATCTTTTCAAGAGCCGGCGTTTTGGAAGAAAAGTGGTAGTCCGCCACCTTTACCTCATACCAGTCCTGTTTCAATATGGCGGCCAGAGAAGCAAGCCCCGAATGAGGAACACCGCAGACCTCAAGAGCCGGATTGATGAATAAAATTTTTCTCATAAAAATTTGCCTTTACGCGACATCCAAGCCATATGTTTCAATAAAGACAAACCCGCGTACTTTAAAAAACTTTTAATTCTTAAAAAAGATGCCACCCCGAGTAAAAAGATAAAAAACTTTTTTATCACATTATCTTCTGGTAGTTGTAAAATCGCTTTTATTGGATTTATTTTGCAATAAACATAGAAAGAAAACATCCTTTGATAATGCTTGACCTGTCGTCGCGTAAGCATCCGAAGCTCTATGATCGTATCATCGAAAATATTTGTGCCCCATTTTTCTGGTAGTATATTTTTTTCAGAACAATACTTATAAAGACAAGTTCCTGGAAAAGGATAAAAGATTGTGGCTTGAGTTCCTGTTGGATTAACAATTCTATTTAGACGAATTGTCGCCCTGATTGTGTCAAGATTTTCTTCCGGTAAACCGATAAGATTGTAGGCATATGTTTCAAGCCCGGCGTCTTTTGCATGGCGGAATGCCGCGACGATCTCATCCCGAGAAATATTTCTATTCATTATTGTCTTGCGAATGTAATCGTCCCCGTGTTCAATGCCCATATAGACCCTCTGACAACCTGCATCTTTGAGCATTTCAAATAATTTTTTACTGGCTAAATCCGGACGCACATGACAATCGAAAGGCAAAGAAATTTCGTCTTTGTATATTTTACAAAGATTGTTTATCCAATCCATACTTAGCGGAAGTATATCATCGTGAAAATATAAACTGGTGATGTTATACTCCTTCATCAATTGCTTCATCTCGGCAATGACATTATCAATGCTCCTGAATCTGACATATTTTCCACAACCTCTATATATCTCTCTCAAGGCATGATTACAACAATAGGCACAACTGTACGGACACCCCCTTGAGACCATTATAAATCCGGCAATTGTTTTTTCGTTATTAAATATCCTTCTGCTTAGAAAGGGCAGTGAATCTAAATTTTGCATCAAAGGTCTCAGGTCATTTCTTATAACAGTCTGACCGTTTTTGAGCCATAAATTCTTAATATGAGTACAATCTTTGCTTTGTTTCATCAACTCAGCTAATTCCAACATGGGGAACTCACCTTCACCTATACAGATTATATCCACAGAGTCCTCTTTTATTACCTCTTCGGGACAAAGAGTGGGATGCGCACCACCCGCAACAATAATAGGAGCGCTAAAGTTCTTTTTGACTTTCTGCATAATTTCTTTAGCAATAGAGAACTGTGGAGTCGTAATAGAAAAAGCTACAATATTGGGCTCAAAATATTCAATTTTCCCAAGCAGTTCATTGATATTTGTTCGATTTCCATAAACCATCCCTAAAACATTATGATTGTGACTTTTTAGAAGTGCGGAAATACTGGCTACCCCAAAATGGAAGTCAAAAGCATACGGAGTTCCATAATTAATATTTAGATAGACAAACAGAATTTTCATTTTTGTGGCCCCAGCAACGCCGGCAACAATTTTCGCCAAAGTTCTATATCAGAAGAATGGATACAACCACTTTTCCAAATCAGCAATCCGTATATACATATATAACCAGCCCCAGCCAAACCAATAAGAATTAAAGAGCAATTTTGACTTTGATTAACAACAAATATAGGAATAAATAAAGAAACTAACCCTACCGAAAATGGCAGGAATAAAAACTTTTTTAAGGTTTGGACAAGACTTATCTCTATAATTTTATGGAAAATAACCAAAAAGATTACTGAACAAATAATGAAAGAGATACAAGTCCCTAAAACAGTCCCATAATATCCAAACTTGATAATCAAAATGATACTTAGAGTCAACTTCATTATCGTAGAAAGGACGGATATATACATTCCATATTGCGGTTTTCCCGTGCCGTTAAAAATATAAAACCCGGGGCCCGTCAAAAAATTAATAAAACCTGCAACAAGCAACAATTGTAATGTAAAAGCGGTTCTATCATAACCAGCGCCCAACCAGATCTGTATGAACGAATGGGCAAAAGCAAAACCCATGATAAATACAGGCGTTCCGGCTAAAATGAGATATTTCATGGACCGGAAATACAATTCCTGAAGTTTCCTATTTGCATTGTAGTCCGTATAAGACCTGTTTTGGCAAGCTCTTCTTTAATTTCGCTCTTTCCGCTGCTTAAAAATCTTTCAGAAAAAGCTCCCCTTCCTGATTATATAAAAAAACCGGAGTATTTCCTTAAATTTTAAAAAAGCC
>JAHJSU010000041.1 GCA_018829985.1 Elusimicrobiota bacterium
AAGCGCGGCATCGTTTATTTTATTCAGCTTCTCGCGCAGCCTGCCCGCTTTCCGGCCCTGCTCGGCGCTCTTAATTGTCGCGCTGGAGTCAAGGACTACCTTGTTTTCGGCCGCAGAGTAGCCTATTGATGCGTTAAATAGGATAGACGGCATACACAATATAAACACATTTCTCAACAACAGTGTCCTTTTCATAAGCTTAATCCTTGAGTTTAACAATCTTCGCAGCCGTATCCGTTAACGCTCGCCGGCTCGCAAGCGCAGTAGTTTATAGGGGACGAGTAGTTTATAGGGGACGTTGTTGAAAGATTGATTATTTATGCACCGCAAGATTTTCATGCAAGTCTTTTCCCCTCTCAATAAGTCTTGAAATTGCCCCGCATGTTAGCTCTAAATCCCTCATTAAGTCCACCCCGCGGATTTTGCTCTTTTCCTTCGCGAGATAACAATATACCGCCCGTGCCTTAACAACTTTTCTTACCTGGCTACCGCCTGCAATTTCTTCTTTGCTCACTCCAGTCATTTCGCATACCTGCCGCATTATCTCTTGCGGCGATATTTTCAATTCCAGCAATTTCCCCGCTTCTTCCAATAGTTAAAACATTTCCGAGTCCGCCCATGCTCTTTCTCAATCCACCGCCGGAATATTCCCCGCCTTTATACTTGCCCTGGCGGTCTCTTAGAAAGGTTTCATATCCTTGCACAGCTTTTTTCTCATTCTCTCCAAAATGACTTAAGATATAGTCTCTTTTCAAAAAACCAGCCTTACGTCTTCCAGCTAAAACTCCGTGCCCGCACCACTTGTATTTTTCCAACTCCCTGAAATCATTGACCAGTTTTGCCTTCAACGGGTTTAGTAGAACCGGAACTCTTATCCCCTGCCTACGGTATACTATCTACTACCTACTGCCCCTTCCCCTCCCCTTTCTCCTTGGCCACCGGCAGGGCGAAGAGAAACTTGGAACCCTCGCCCGGCTTCGATTCAAGCCAGATCTTCCCGCCGTGCTTTTCCACCACTGATTTCGAGATGGCCAGCCCCAGGCCCGTGCCGGGCACCTGGCTTACGCTCGCCTTGCACCTGTAAAATTTGTCGAATATAAGCTTCTGTTCTTCGACGGGTATGCCCGGGCCGTTGTCTTCCACGCAGACCACCACCACCTCGCCCTTGTTATGCCCGCTGACGTTAACCTTTGAGCCCGGGCCGGAATATTTGATGGCGTTAAGGATGAGGTTGTCTATGACCTGGATTATCCAGCGCGTATCCGCGTGGACGGACGGCAGGCTCTTGTCCGCGACCGAGGCAAGAGTGATATTCTTCTCCTTGGCTTTAAGAAGCATGGTCGAGACCGAGTTCTTGATGAGTTCTTTTACGTTCACCGCCGAAAACTCCATTTCCACCTTGCCGTTCAAACGGGAGAGGTCCAGAAGATTTGAGATAAGATGCGTCAGGCGGTTCACCGACTGGTCCACGACACCGAGGAAATTCAGCTGCTGCTCGTTCAACGGGCCCACCTCGCCGCTCAGTATCACGGAAACAAACCCTTTTATGGTGGTCAGCGGAGTCTTGAGTTCATGGCTGACGGTGGAGAGGAACTCGTCTTTCAGCTTGTTCAGCTGTGCCAGTTCCGTGGCCGTATTCGAGAGGTTTTCGTAAAGGGTCACCATCTCTATGAGGATGGCCAGCTCGTCGGCGATCACGGACAGGAATTCCAGCTGGTCCTGGGTGAAAACGCCTTTGTTGCGGCTTCCTACCCGCAAAACCCCTATTACCCGGGAGTGAAGCGAGATCGGCACTATCATCAGCGAACGGATATCCCAGAGTTTGGCGTAATGGGTGATCACCTCGGGATCGTTCTGGGCGTCGGCGCTGATAAAAGGTCTCTTGGTAAGGAAGGCCCTGACCGAAGAGGACGCGGTGTTGGAAACGCCCAGACTGTATAACATGCGCTCGTCGTCCGAAATGCCGTAAGAACCGGGGGTGACCACAAGCTCGCTTTTGGCCTCGTCGAACAGCAGACAGGCCACGACATCGGCGTCCATCATCCTGGCCACGACGTTCATTATGGCGGTGCAGCCGGCCTTGATGTCTTTTTCATCGCCGGCGCCCAGGGTGACGACCTCATAAAGCGCTTTTCTCTCCTTAGCGCGCTGGATAAGCCGGGAGCCGGTCATGTTAAGCTCCCTCACGACGGCGTCAAGCTCGCTTTTGAGCTGGTCGTTGTCCTTTTTCAAGGCGAAGACCTTCTCCGAGATCTTGTAAACGGCGTTAAGCTGGGAGACGAGAAAATGCAGGTAAGGCTCGGCCGTGTCAAAAAAATCCCGCCTGGCGCCGCCGAAAAGCAGTAATCTTGCGGCCTGGGCGCCGGAGTGCATGAAAGGGCAGATCATGGCGGCTTTTATGTCGAATGTCCTGAAAAGCCCGGCGGCGCCCGCGTCGGAACTGCTGGAGATATTTTCCAGCCTCACTATTTCCGAATCGCCGGCGGCCTTATCGAAAACGCCCCATTTATAGACCGTCATAAGTCTGGGCTCGGTCTTGAAATTCTTAAGGTAGTTTATCAGCCGCCATTGGCCCTGGGAATTCTCAAAGACCAGCATTGAACTTTCGGGGAAGATCTTATGCAGCTTTATCAGGTAGTGATTGGTGATGTCGCCGTAATGCTCGATGGAATCCGGAATATAGATGTGGTCCAGCACTTCCCTTGAAAAAACAGTGAACAGCCCGAATGCCCGCGAAATATCCCTGGTCCGGGTCTCGAGCGGCAGGATAAACCTGAACTTTATGTACCAATAGACGCCGAAAGCGCCGATGACGCCCACTATTACGGCTGGTATTAATTCCTTTGCCATTACGTCCATAAGTTTGGCAACCGGCAACGAGCGCCGGGTAACGAGTATTTAAAGAGTTTTCTTCACTGCCGGTTACCCGTTATTGATTATTTATTACCTAACGCAACGCTATATCAGCTCCATCAGGGTTTTAACGTAAGCGGCCGCGGATTTTATATTGCCTGAAGACAGCCACGCTCCCTTGACAAGGAAACTGTCCAGGATTTTCATGGTTATATGCCTGAATTCCGCCTCCTGCGTGCCCAGGGCCGAGGTCGGCTGGGGGCCCAGGATTATGACTCCGTTGGCGTTTTTCTCGCTGGCGAAGTTGCCTATTTTAAAATTAATGCCGTAAAGTTCGTCCGGGTCATATTCTTCCAGGAAGACCTGCTGCCACTCTATCCTCAAGGCCAGTTCCAGGATCTTTTCGTGCAGCTTGAACAGAACGAACCGCGCCTCGTTCTGCATACCCTTCGGATAGAACATCCCCCACTTGAACCATGAGTCTTTGGTGGAAGGGTCCCAGGACTGCGCCGCGTCGCTCTCACTGCCGGAAAGCGCCCCGCCGAGGGCAGGCTCGCTCAGGCCCAGCAGCATATCCAGAAGCTGGGCGTGGGAAAGCGGGGACGCGGCATTGACCATAAATTTCTCAAGCTTCTTCATGCTCTCAAGCGCCTTTACGGCCTCGCCGAACGGCGCCGACCTGGCCGCGAAGATGCCGGTCAGTTCATCGTCGGCGAGCTTCACGTCCAGGCCCTGCAGGATCTGGTTCAATATAACTTTATAGCTGGCCGCTGCCGATGGTTTCAGATCCACCATCCAGCCCTGCGTGAACTGGAAACCGGCGCTTTCCTCCAGCCCGCCCAGCGATTTGGGCGGGAATACGGAAGTGATGACGATCTGCTTGTTAGCCGTCATAAAATCGTTCAGCCATCTTGAAATATATGGTTTATTGGCATCAGTCAGCATCAGAAGGTGAATATCGTCGATAATGAGGACTTTGACCCTGGAGATCGTATCCGCCAGTTTTTTTATGCTGCCATCCTTGACGGCGATCTCCACTCCCTTTGACAGTTTTATCCCGTCCGTGACGAAGATGTTGCTTTGGCCTATGGAGGAGGACAGCCCGTATGAGATGGAATGTATAAAGTGCGTCTTGCCGGTGCCGGGTACGCCGAAAATAAGCAGCGGATTGTAGATCATGCCCGGATTTTCCACTACGGCCATCGAGGCCGCGTGGGCGAACCTGTTATGCGAGCCGGACACGAGTGTCTGAAAACTGTAAATCGGCACCAGCGGCAGTTCAACCGACCATCTGGTCTTGCCGATCCTGGTGCTGACGGCGGGCTTGGGCGCTTGCGCCGGCTTGGGCGCTTCCGCCGGTTTTTCTTCCGGCTTTGGCGCCGCCTGCTTCATCCTTGCGGTGGCTGAAGGCGGGCCGAAAGGCATGGACCTGCCTGTATCCGCCTTGGTCTTTTCTTCCTGCGGCGGCGACTGCGGGCTGAGGGCTGAGGGCTGAGGGGCAGACTGCTGGGCGGCTGGGCGGCTGGGCGGCTGGGCGGCCGGAGCTGCCTCGCTGCCTAGCTGTCCAGCGGGGGCCGGGGCCGGCGCGGGAGCCTGAAACTGCGGCTGGGGCGCGGGAACAGGCGGCGGCACATGTGGAGTGAAAGTCTGCGGAGCCGGGGCCGGCGCGGGAGCCGGCTGCGGCTGGATCTTGGGCGCCGGCGCAGGGGCGGGGGCCGCCGGCCGAGGCGCCTGCGCGGGCGCCCGGGGTTCCGGCGAGATCTTAAGTTTCGGCTTCGGGAGTTCAAAAGGTTCCGGCTCGGCAAAAGGCGTCGCGGCCCTGGGCGGAGTCTGTTCAGCCGGCTGGCTTAATTCGGCCGCCAGAATTTTGATCTTGACCATCGTATCCGGCTCAAGCATTGAGAGATAGATCAGAAAATTAAATTCACCGGAGTTCTTTTCCGGACGGGAACAAAGACCGCCAAGCTTCTTTACGATAAGAAAAATATCCTTCATCTCCCCTTTGATGAGGAGTTTATGCCTACCCGGATTCTTATCGCTGGGGGCCGGCGCAATATCCCATTTTTTAATCATAAGCAACGCGGAGGGATGAGGTATGAGGGCTGAGGGATGAAAAAACAACCTTTATTTTTAATCGTCTTTTGCCTCATCCTTCATCCCTCATCCTTCAGCCTTCCGAAAATTGCCATGGATATTTTTACAAAAGTTTCTCAGTAAAAACCGATTTCAACTGCAATTTTCGGGTTTACCTGAGGATAAGCTCCGTGACCAGGTCCAGCATCGCGGAATGACTGAAATTGTCCCTCTGCACGTGTTTAAACAACACGCCCGAAGAACTTAACACGTTTTCTATCTCGTAGACAGTTTCCGATGGAATGGAACCCACGCACAAAAGACCGACGGCTTTGACATCGGAAGCCATCTGTAGGACATAATTACCGTTCATGCCGGTCTCGCATACTTTCACAAATCCTCTTTGGATAAACATCGGCTTGGCGGATGATTTAAGGCATATGGCGTCCAACTCCGCCAGAACTCCGGCGCATAGTTCCGCGTCTTCCTCCACGTAAAGCAGGGCCAGCGTCCGCAGGCGGTTTTCAGGAATGCCCTCCGGCGGCGTTTTAACCGACAGTTCCTTAATATCGCCCTTGCTTCGCCCGGTGGCGGACAGATCGGCGCCGGCTTCATACATAACGGTTTTTTCTTCTTCAGGCTGAGGCGGCGCGGTCGGGACGATCAGCATGGTATGTTCTTCTTCGGGCTGAGGCGGCGCGGTCGGGACGATCAGCATGGTATGTTCTTCTTCGGGCTGAGGCGGCGGCGCGTCAGCGGACGGAACGGAACCGGCGGCGGCTGGTTCAAGAACCAGGGGCTTTTCCTCCGCAGTTTCAATGCCCGTCTGGCCGGCAGGCAGGTCCGACGCAGGCGGATAGGCGGGCTCGACAGGGGCGTTCTGCTCCGGGCTTAAAGTCCCGTCCGGTTCAGCCATAATGCGGGGTTCAAGTTGTATCCCCTCTCCCGCGTCAACGGTCGGCGCGGGGACAGATTCTTCATTTTTAAGGTCTTCCTCTTTAAATTCCACTGTTCCCCCTTCGGCAGCGAGCGGTCCAACAGGTCCGTCATCCGGAACGATGTCGCCGGACTTATGACCGGACGGCCCTTCTTCATGTGTCTGATCAAATATGTTTCCTGCCTGGGCGGCCGCCGGCGCTTCCAGGGCCTGCGGCTCCGCCCCGGATTCAACTTCGGCCGACGGCTCTATTATAAATTTTTCTATACCCCCGGCCGTTTCGGCGGGCGCGGCTTCGGCCTGCGGAACGGGGCTTTCAGCGGGGGACTCAGCCTGGGCGGCCGCCGGCGCTTCCAGGACCTGCGGCGCATCCTCGGACGTTTGCGACATTTTCATCAATATGTCTATGTCAGGCACGCCGAAATCCCGCGTACCCGCATACGGGCTGTTGCTTGTTTCAGTTTTGGCCGCGGTATCTTTTTCTATTTCCCGCTTATCATCCGCGAAGCTCATTTCAAACGCTTCCTCAAGCGCGGATTTCTGCTCTTTTACCCCGTTAGAGAAAGCTGTCGGCTCAACCGTCGGTGTGTGTGCGTTCCTTGCGGATGGCGGTATAATGCCGCCATCTGCAACCGTTAGAGTTTGTTCTTTAACGGGGTTTAATTCATCGGCAAGTTTTTTTTCGGAATCCCGGTCCTCTGCGTCCGCAGCGCCCGCCTGGCCGGCCGGCGGACAGGGGGGCTGGCTTTCGCGGGGCTGCGCGGCCGCCTCTGTCTCCGGCTCCGAAGCCGGCAGGTCCGCGCGCGCGTCGGTTCTTGTCATTTCTTTTTCGGCCCCGGCGGAAAACATAGATTCGCCAAGCGTCTGGAGCACAAGCGTATCTTCCGCTGTTTCGGCGTCCGCCTCAGGCGGACGGGCAAGCTTACCGTCTTCGTTATTCCCGGAAACGCCTGTTCCTCCGATATTTTCAAGATCGATGATCCGCTCAAAATTCCCGTCAGCATCCATAGTTTCGGATGCGGCGGCGGGCTTTTCCTCAAGGCGGGGAGCAGGTTCGGGCGCCGGTTTCTCCTGAAAAGCCATATCAGCGGCATACGCGGACCGGTCCTCAGCGGCTTCAATGCCGGCCCGGCCGGAAGGCGGCTCCGTCTCAGGCGGGCAGGAGGATTTCCCCGGCTCTTCTTCTAACGTCATGCCTGGAGCCGCAGGCGCGTTCTCCGGCGGCTTAATACCGTCGAGGATATAAGGCATTTTGTTTAAAATATCGTTCAAATCTGCCAGTATTTCTTCTATAGACTCTTTTTTTATTTCGTCTTTATCGGCCATAACATGCCCCCCGAAATATCCCGCCGTTCACTAGCCCGAAAAATTCGTCCGCCTTAGGCGGACGCCCGCTGAAATAGCGGACGAATTTTATCGGAAAGGCTATTTGAAACTTTATAATATAAATAAACAGCTTAATCAGGTTTATTATTGATTATAGCAAGTTGTTTGCGCAAATTTAACGAAAATTTTGCGTAATCCACAACTTCGAAGTCGGTATCTGACGCGGAGATCTTTCTAAGCAGGGGAACGGCTTGGGGACTGGCGGTGTAAGCAAGACATAAAACGGCTTCTTTCCTGGTATTGGCGTCCGGGTCCAGGGAGGCCCTGAAAACCGCCCGGGCGCCTTCTTCAGAGCCAAGGCCCGCCAGGGCGCAGGCGGCATAAAGCCGGGTCATGGCCAGCGGTTCATGCCCGGAAGCGTATTCCAGCCTGCCTTTGAGGCCTGACAGCTCCGCCATGGCGGCCAGAAAATAACCGGCGGATTTTACGAGATCGGACCTGTCCTCCATGAACGCGCGGACTTTGGTTTCAAGGCCCGGCACACCGGCCGGCTTTATGACGCCTAAGCCGATGAGGAGGCCTGTTTCCATCGCGGCCTCCTTTCTGACCGGCCCGGAAAGGTCGCTTAAAGCGGCGGTAAGCCGCGCTAACAACGGAGCCGTGTCCCCGATACCCGCCCTGAGCCACGCTCCGGCGGTCTTCACCCCGGCGGCCCTTACTTTCTCATCCGGATTTTCGAAGGCGGCAAGCGCCGCGGCCTTTTCTTCGGCGCCTAAAAATTTCAAAGCCGCCATCTTTTCAAGCGTATAGATCACGCCGTCGTTCGAAAATGGACGTTCGGCGGCGGCGTTTTTTTTAAGCGTTCCGGCGGCCGGGATCTCACGCCGCACAAAAAAATAAACTCCGATG
The DNA here is from genome assembly GCA_018829985.1 of Elusimicrobiota bacterium. Classification (GTDB taxonomy): domain Bacteria; phylum Elusimicrobiota; class Elusimicrobia; order Elusimicrobiales; family UBA9959; genus JAHJSU01. The sequence continues at coordinate 8,099 of JAHJSU010000041.1, forward strand.
GCGATCGCCAGCACTCCTAAAAAAACCAGATTAAAATCTATTTTCCCGCGGATATTCCCGGGCGCCGCGTCCGTCTTCAAGCCGGAAAGATCCCCCCCGCAGATGCCGCATTTAAGCGCTGCCTCCTCATTTTTATAACCGCAGGACGGACAGGTCTTCATACCGCCGCCTCTCCCGCGCAAGTCCCGCCGGCCGCCCCGGTTATCCGGGCGTTCACGAAAATCCCGCTCTTCAGCGCGCCGTTAAAGGCGACATTCAGGAAATTGGAAGCGAGTCCTAAAGCAAATCCGTCCTTGTTTTTAAGCGTCAGGGTCTTAAGCGTCCTGCCGCACATGGACGCGGCGAACACGGCGCGCAGTTCCCTGTCCAGTTCATGCAGGCGCGCGGAGCGCTCCTTTATCACCGCCGGAGAAAGGGCCTTCAGCGCATAAGCCCGGGTGCCCGGCCGTTTTGAGAAACTGAATATATGGAGGCCGGCCAGGCCGCAGCCGCGGATGAACGCCATGGTTTCCCTGAACCGCGCTTCGGTTTCGCCCGGGTAGCCGGTGATGACGTCGGCATAAAGCCCGGGGTCTTTAAAGTACTTTCTCAAAAGGCGGAGTTTTTCCGAATACCCGGCCGTGTCGTAAGGGCGGCCCATGGCCCTGAGCGTTTCGTCGGAGCCGGACTGGAGCGGCAGGTGGACATAATCGCAGAACCTGCCGCCGCCGGCCTGCAAGATCTCTAAAAGGCTTTGAGATATTTCCATCGGCTCAAGCGAGGAGAACCGTATCCTGAAATCGCCGTCAAGTTTAAATATTTCCTTCATCAGCCCGGCCAGGCCGCGGCCCGTCGCGGGACATTTATACATGCCCAGCCGCGTGCCGCAAAGCACTATTTCCCGGAAGCCGCCGGCGATGAGGTTCTTTATCTCGTTAACGGCGGCGGCCGAGTCTTTGGAACTTATTTCGTTCCTTGCCAGGGGAACCAGGCAGTAGCCGCAGCCGAGGTCGCAGCCGTCCTGAAGCTTTATAAAGGCGCGGGTGCGGCCCGAGAATTTCCGGACGCTGAAGAAATCCCGCTTGGGCGGGCGGCCCGAGAGCGCGTACGGTATCGTTTCTTTGTCCTTATTTGAGAATAGCGAGGCGGCGGGGGCGAGTTCGAGTATTTTTTTCGGATCGAGGGTGGCCAGGCAGCCGGTGACGACGAGGCGGGCTTTGGGATTTGCGGCGGCGGCTTTTCTGATGAAGTTAAGCGTGTCGCGGTCGGCGCGGTCGGTGACGGTGCAGCTGTTTATTATCAGCAGGTCGGCGTCGGTTATGCCGTCGGCGGCCTGGTGCCCGAGCGCCGAGAATTTTTCCGCCAGGCTCTGCGTCTCCACCTGGTTGACCCGGCACCCGACCGTCTTAAAATATACCTTCATTGGTAGAAATTGGCGCGGGCTAGTTCAGCCCGATTCCAAATCCTCCTTTCAAACCGTGCATGCGGATTTCCCGCACACGGCTTACCGACGGTCTTAAGGGCGCGGCTTGCGTCGGATAGGACACTCTTCCTCGCA
>JAHJSU010000332.1 GCA_018829985.1 Elusimicrobiota bacterium
ATTTGCCGGCCTTCCCATACCACTTTGGCGGTTACCGTGAACATGCTTCCAGGCTTCTCCAGCATGCCCCAGGCCATTGCAAGCCGCTCAAGCTGGACTTCAGCGCCCGTAGTGCCCGAGACGCCCATGACTATCTCCGAAACGCCCGCGGCCTGGGCGACCTGCGCTATGGAATAGAACGGGTCGTTGGAGAACACCAGCATCGGCTTCACGGTCTTGCCGTATTTTTCGGCCAGCAGCACCACCGCGCTGAAAACGTCCTTGTCCTCGTCAGTCATCGTTTCGCCGCCGCCAATCTGAATGCCCTTGGTAATCTTGGCGCTGAGCACTATTATGTCGGTATCCTCGTCCTCCACCGTCTTAAGCACGGCGGCCAGGTGCACCAGGTTGCCGGGGTTACGCACCGGCACCAGTATCCGGCGGGCCTTGGTGAGCTCCGGGAGGACGCTGGCTATATCAGCTTCCCTCCTGAGGTTCATTTTCTCGTCGGTGTCTTCATCCTGCGCGTAGAGCTGCGCTTTTTTCTCGTTAAGCTTTTCGGAAATATGGAAAATGGTAAAGAAGGTCATGGTAAAGAACACGCCGCCGATAGTTGCTATCTTTTTAGTGAGCATGTTCATGCCGGTGGCGGCCAGCAGGACCATCAGTATGGCCACAAGCCCGATTGGAAAATAAACGTTCCCGGCCTTAATATTGAAAGGGAACATCCATTCCCGCTCCTCGCCGCGCTTTTTAAACCTGAGGATTATCATCGAAAGGGTGTCGAAAGTCAGGCACCACATCACGCCGAAAGCATAGGCCTGGCCCAGCAGGTAGATGTCGCCGCGGGAAATCAGGATTGTCAGTATCTGGGTAATGGCTACGAGGTTGACCAGGCGGTGGGTGGTCCCGTATTTTTTATGCAGCTGGCGGAACCAATCATGCAGGATACCGTCGTCGGCCACGCGGTTCAGCACCCCGTTGGAGCCGACAAAGGAGGTGTTGACCGCGCCCACGAGCATCAACACTCCGGACACAACCACGGCCATCTGCATGAACAGGCGCGCCCAGTAGGGACCGTGAAGCTCCAGCGCGAGGCCGCTCAGCAGGTTGTCGGCATACTTGCCGGCTATCAGGTCCGCGGGGATTATCAGCGCGGAAATGAAGGTCAGAAGCCCGGTAAAAAGAACGCTGAAGACGAAAATGATGACAACGGTCTTTTTAAGGTTCTCGAATTTCGGGTCTTCTATCTCCCGGTAAACCTGGGCCAGCGTTTCAAGCCCGCTCAAAGCAAGTATCGAATGCCCGAAAGCCATCATAAGTCCGACCAGGCCTACGGCTTTTAGCCAGGGAAAATGCACGGTCCAGCCCAGCGCCTGCTCGGTAAAAACCGGGGTAAAAGGCGGCAGGGTGAACCCCCTATGATAAAGCGTGAATCCGGACCAGGCGATGAGGATCACGGCCACCACGAACACGAAGCTTACTATCTTCAGGTTGTTGTCAGCCGATTCCGCAACACCCCGGATATTCTCCCGCCAGAAATAGCCGGTCACCAGCAGGGCGAAAATTACCGCGAAAATTCTGGACGGAACATGCCAGTTTATATGCAGCAGCGGCAGTATGTTATCAAGCAAACCGCCAAGATACAGCCCGGCGGCCACCGAGCTTATAGGGCCTGTCAGGGTATAGTCGAGGATCAGGGCGGAGACCGACAGCTTGGCCATTACCTTGCCCATAGCCTCGCGCACCACCACGTACACACCGCCGCGCGTGAACATCAGGCAGGATTCGGTATAGACCCCCAGCATCAGGCCGGAAAACAGCATAACCCCCAGTATGAACCAGGGGAAAGCCGGGCCGAAAGCCTTCATGGCTATGCCGCCGGCGTAATAGGCGCTGGAGCCGAAGTCGCAGAGCACTATGGAGGCGGCTTTCCAGAAAGAGATGAAGCTGAGCATGGCCGTGCTCAGGACAAAAACCTGCTTAAACCTGGAAGGAGAATGCATCGTATAAATTAACGCCCTTCGGGCTGACTTTTTTAGCCTTTGGCCGCAAAATGTAACTACAGGCCTGTCTTGTCTCGCGCAAAGCCGCAAAGCTCGCAAAGAAAAGCGGGCATGCATCTGTTTTTTTGCGCCTTTGCGCCTTTGCGTGAGGAA
>JAHJSU010000333.1 GCA_018829985.1 Elusimicrobiota bacterium
AAAGGCGCAAAGGCGCAAAAAAACAGATGCATGCCCGCTTTTCTTTGCGAGCTTTGCGGCTTTGCGCGAGACAAGACAGGCCTGTAGTTACATTTTGCGGCCAAAGGCTAAAAAAGTCAGCCCGAAGGGCCTAATTTAATTTAAAAGGCAACGATATATGACCAGACTCAAAAAGAAAGACATGGTGATGGTGATAACGGGCAAAGATAAGGGCAAAAAGGGCGAGATAAAAGAGGTGCTGCCCGAGGACGACAGGGTGATCGTGATGGGGATCAATATAGTCTCCAAGCACAAGCGTCCGTCAAAGGATAAGCCCGGCGGCATCCACAAACTTGAAGCCCCCATGCATGTTTCAAACGTGCAGCTGATCTGCCCCAAGTGCACCAAGCCGGTGAAGGTTAAAGTCGCCAAAATGCAGTCCGGCGACAAGCTGCGCGCCTGCCGCAAATGCGGAGAAGCGATACTGTAAAACGCAGATGATCACAGATGAACAGACGCAGATTATCGCAGATAACATTTGCGTTCATCTGCCCCTAATCTGCGGTTATCTGTGTGTTCAAAGAGGTGTTCCAAAATGATGAAGGATAACAAGGAAATCAGGAAGGGCAAAGAGCCGAGAGACCACAAGGAAGCCAAAGAGGCCAAGGAAACGGTAAAATACGGCAACGTGATGCCCAAGGACTACACGCCGAGGCTTAAGACGGCGTATCTCCAGAAAATAGTCCCCGCCATTATGAAGGACCTGTCCCTCGGGTCTCCGATGGCCGTGCCCAGGATGACGAAGATAGTCATCAATATCGGAGTAGGCGAGGCCAAGGAGAACATCCAGGCGCTGGACCTTGCCAAGGAAGACCTGACCCAGATAGCCGGCCAGGCGCCGCAGATCAGAAGGGCCAAGAAGTCCATTTCCAATTTCAAATTGAGGCAGGGCATGCCGATAGCCGTAAGGGTCACCCTGCGCGGGGCCATGATGTACGAGTTCTTCGACAGGTTCGTGTCCCTGTCAGTGCCCAGGATACGCGATTTCCAGGGATTGGACCCGAAGTTATTCGACGGCCGCGGCAATCTGAACATAGGCCTGAAGGAACATCACATTTTCCCGGAAATTAACGTTGAAAAATCGCCCAAGGCCCGCGGCATGAACATCACCTTTGTCACCACGGCCGGCAGCGACGATAAAGCCAAGGCGCTGCTGGAGTACCTGGGCATGCCTTTTAAAAAGGCGGCGAATAAATAGTCGATAGTGGAGAGTAAATAGAACGGAAGTCTAAAGTAATAACGCAAGTCGAGAGTGGAGAGTCTAGAGTAACTAGAACATAAGTCTAAAGTCGAGAGTAAGTAAAACAGAAGTCTAAAGTAATAAAATAATGTTTCCGCACTTTAGACTCTAGACTTTCGACTTTAGACTATCGACCCTAGACTCTACACTTTAGACTCTAGACTTTAGACTTTACACTGGTTTTTTAGGAGAAAAGAATGGCTACATACGCTTGGATGGCGAAAATGCGCAAACCCCAGAAGTTTTCCACGCGCTTCAGGAACCGCTGCCAGATATGCGGAAGACCCCGGGGATATTACAGGGATTTTGGCCTTTGCAGAATATGTCTCAGAAAGATGGCCCATGAAGGACTGATACCGGGCCTCAAGAAATCCAGCTGGTAGGATAACGGCAGCGAATAGCAAATAGCGAATAGGGAATAATGAATGGCGGAGTGGCGAATGGAAAACAGAAAAAATCATCAAAATCCGTATTTCCACCCCTATTCGCTATTCGCTAACCTCTATTCGCCAACGATTTAGCTTTTCAAAGGAGAAAAAATGGACCCTATATCGAACATGCTGACCGCGATAAGGAATGCGGTGGTAAAAAATAAGGAAAGAGTGGATGTGCCGTTTTCAAACATCAAAGCGTCGGTGGTAAAATTGCTTAAGGACGAGGGTTTTGTGGCCAATTATAAAGTGATAGACCATAAGACCGATAAGAGCATAGACAGGCGAGGCCTTATCAGGATCACGCTCAAATATACTCAGGACGAAAGACCCGTTATCACCGGCATCAAAAGAGTCTCCAAGCCCAGCTTGAGGATATACCGCCCGTATGACGCCATCCCGAAGGTCCGGGCTGCGTTCGGCGTGAGCATCCTGTCCACTTCCCGGGGCCTTATGACCGATTCGCAGGCCAAAAAACAGAAAATCGGCGGAGAAGTGCTCTGTCAGGTGTGGTAAGGGAGTAATTGAGCGATTAAGTGATCGAGAGAGTAAGTTTGCCGTTTAAGAGAAATTTTTAAAAACTAAATTGCTTAATCACTGTTTCCTTAATCACCAGAACGAAAAAATTGATAAGAGGTAATGCTTATGAGCAGAATCGGAAGGAAACCGGTGGTAGTGCCTGAAAAAGTAAAGGCCAGAATAGAAAACAGGACGGTTTTCGTGGAAGGCCCTCTGGGCAAGCTTTCCTACGGCCTTCCTGACGGCATTAATGCCGAGGTGAAAGAAGGCGGGATAAATCTGAGCGTGGCCGGCGGCGCCGTCGGCAAAGGCGCCCTTTACGGCACCACGAGAGCCAGAATAAACAACATGGTCAGCGGCGTTACCGGCGGTTTCGCCAAAGCGCTCGAGATCAGCGGCGTCGGCTTTAAAGGCGCCGTGGAAGGCGCCAAGCTTACCATGCAACTCGGCTTCTCGCACCCGGTTATCCTTGACATCCCGCCGGGCATCACGATGACGTTCGATCCCAAAGCGGTCGTGCTGACCATCAGCGGCATAGACAAGGAAATGGTGGGAAACCTTGCGGCCCAGATAAAAAGGATAAGGCCCCCCGAGCCGTACCAGGGCACCGGAATAAAGTACAAGGGGGAGCACATCATCCGCAAAGCCGGCAAGACCGCTGCCGGAGCGGGCGCAGGCGGCGTTACAGCGAAATAAAGTTTATTACATATTCACCGAGGAAAACGACCATATATGATCAGCAAACAGGATAAATACCAATTCAGAAAAGATCGCACCAGGAAAAACCTGCTGGCCGGCGGTATGAGCAGGCCGCGGCTTAGTGTTTACAGGAGCGACAAGTACCTCTACGCGCAGGTCGTCGACGACGCCAAAGGCCTGACCCTTGCCGCGGCGTCCAGTGTGGAGAAGGAACTTAAAGGCAGTATCAAGTCCGGCAAAAATGTGGAAGCCGCCAAAGCAATCGGGGCGCTTGTGGCCAAACGGGCCATGGAGAAAGGCGTCACGGAAGTCCGCTTCGACAAGGGCGGCCGGATATATCACGGCAGGATCAAGGCTCTTGCCGACGCCGCCAGGGCGGCAGGGCTTAAGTTTTAAGGTGAAGGATTAAGTAGTAAGTGGTAAGGAATAAGTTACAAAGAGATAAGGAGTTTAAAACTTATCACTTAATCCTTACCGCTTAATCCTTATAATTACGGAGAATCCATAATGCTTAAAAACCAGAAACAACTGAAAACCGCGAAAGAACTCAACGCCGACGGCTCGGTCAAGGTGGAAGCGGAAATACTTGAGATAGAGGCCGCGCTCCCGGAGGAAAAGACCGTGGTCGTCGCCATCAACAGGGTTACCAAGGTCGTCAAAGGCGGCAAAAGATTCTCTTTTAACGCGCTGGTCGTGGTGGGCGACGGCGCCGGTTCGGTCGGCGTCGCGCTGGGCAAGTCCAACGAGGTGCAGGTCGCCATACAGAAGGCCTCTTCCGCGGCCAGAAAAGAAATGATGAGTTTTCCGCTGTCAGGAACCACGATCCCGCACGAGGTGGAAGGTCATTTCGGCGCCGGACATGTGTGGATGAAGCCCGCCGTGGGCGGCACCGGCCTGATAGCAGGCGGCGGGGTCAGGGCGGTCCTTGAAGCCGGCGGCGTCAAGAACATCCTGACCAAGAATCTCGGCACGAGAAATTCGTTCAACACCGTCTACGCCACGCTTGACGCCCTGTGGCGGCTGAGGAGCCGGGAAGAAGTTTTAAAGATGAGAAGATAGCGGTCAAAGTATGCTTGACGGCTGGACAGCTAGACAGCTGGACGGCCATAAGGTCTGTAAACCTTAAAAAGCCGCCAAGCCGCCTAGCTGCCTGGCATACTTTAAGTCGTACTAGGAGAAACGATATGATAGGTCTAAACAATCTGCGGCCCAAACCCGGTTCTTTTCATAAGAGAAAAAGACTTGGGCTAGGCCAGGGTTCCGGGCATGGCCAGACCTCCACAAAGGGCCAGAAGGGCCAGAACGCCACCGCCGGCAGCTCAAAGCGCGACGGTTTTGAAGGCGGCCAGATGCCGCTGCTGCGGCGCATTCCCAAAAGCGGGTTCAGCAACACCAGGTTCAGGACTGTGTACGAATGGATAAACGTCTCGGTCCTTGAAAAACACTTCGCCGGCGGCGCCGAAGTGACCCCCGAGATACTGGTCTCTAAAAGGCTGATAAAAAAAGGCGACCTTCTTAAGGTCCTGGGCGACGGAGACTTTACAAAATCTCTGACCGTGCATGCCCACGCTTTTTCCGCGTCCGCCAGGGAAAAGATAGAAAAAGCCGGCGGGAAAGCCGAATTGATCGTCAAATAGTTAGTCCTGCCCGCCACACATCTTCGGCGGGTCCGCCAAGGCTGTAATGGCGGAAAAAACTGAGGACCAACTATTAAATAACGGGGAAAAAATGCAATCATTAACGGACTTATTCAAGATTCAGGACCTCAAGAAAAGAATATTATTCGTTATCGGGGCGCTGGCCGTTTACAGGCTTGGCGCCGTTATCCCGATCCCCGGCATCAACACCGCGGCCCTGCAGGCCATATTTCAGTCCCAGCAGGGCAGCTTGCTGGGATTCCTGGATATTTTCTCAGGCGGGGCGCTTAGCAGGTTCTCCATCTTCTCATTGGGCGTCATGCCTTACATCAACGCCTCCATCATAATGAGCCTGGTGCAGGGAGCGCATATCTTCCCGCTCCTCGACCATCTCCAGAAAGAAGGCGAATCCGGCCGTAAGAAGATCACGCAGTTCACCAGGGTGTTCACGCTTTTTCTGGCCGCTTTCCAATCGCTGGGCCTGACCATAGCCCTGACCAAGATGTCGCCGGCCGGCGGGGCTCCGATAGCGCCCAATGCCGATTTCATGTTCTACTTCGTTACCGTGCTTACGCTTACCACCGGCACTGTCTTCGTCATGTGGCTCGGCGAGCAGATAACCGAGCGCGGCATAGGCAATGGTATCTCACTCATTATATTCGCCGGCATTGTGGGCGGACTGCCCAGCGCCATTGCGAGCATGGTGAAACTGGTGCAGATAGAGGAAATAAGCCTGCTTACCGGGCTGACGATAATTGCCGTAGTGATGCTGGTCGTCGGATTTGTCGTGTGGGTGGAAACCGCGCAGCGCAAGATCCCCATCCAGTACGCGCAGCGCCAGGTGGGACGCAAAACGTACGGCGGGGTCAGCACTTTCCTGCCGCTTAAAGTGGACCAGTCCGGCGTTATCGCCGTTATTTTCGCGGTCTCGCTCATAAGCGTGCCTTATACCATAACCCAGTTCAATCCCAACGCCGTCTGGGCGCAGACGGTTATGTCTTTCATGGACCACGGTAATATGGTTTACCAGCTTATGTACGTGGCGCTTATTGTCTTTTTCTGTTACTTTTACAACTCGGTCAGCATCAACCCCAAGGATCTGGCCGAGAACATGAAGAAGTGGGGCGGATTTATCCCCGGCATCAGGCCGGGCGAGCCCACGGCTCATTACATAGAATGGGTGATGAACAGAATAACGCTGGGCGGCGCTCTTTTTGTGGCCATGATAGCGGTCCTTCCCGATTATATGCGGGACAAATTCAATGTGCCGTTTTACTTCGGCGGCACGTCGCTGTTGATAGTGGTCGGCGTCGCGCTGGACACGGTTGCCCAGACGGAAGCCCACCTTATAATGAGGAATTACGAAGGTTTCTACAAGAACTCCAAGATCAAAGGCCGCTGGTTCAACGTGGGGAGTTAATCCGAAAATTGCGGTTGAAATCGGTTCCCCCAAGCCTGGGGGTAATATCCAAGGCAATTTTCGGAAGGCTAAAGGATAAAGGCTTAAGGATGAAGGCAAGACACGGCGAATACAAGGGCTTTTTTTCGCCCTTTAGCCTTTATCCCTCATCCTTTATCCTTCCCGAAAAATTCAACTGAATTTTCCGGGTTAACGGAGGTGATGGGCATGAATATCGTTCTTTTGGGGTATCCCGGCTCGGGCAAAGGCACGCAGGCGAAAGCCTTGAGCGAAAAATTTTCGCTTTTTCATATCTCGACCGGCGATATTTTCAGGGAAGCTATCGCCGCGAACGCCCCGCTGGGTCTGGAAGTCGCCGACTATCTCGCGGCGGGCCGGCTGGTCCCGGATAAGCTTGTGCTGGAGATAATAAAAGACAGAATCTCCACTGAAACCAGGGGGCTTCTGTTCGACGGATTCCCGAGGACTGTGGACCAGGCCCAGGGCCTGGACGATTATTTTACCGCCAGAAATCAGGCTGTGGACGCGGCGCTGTTTCTTGACGTGGATGAGGAAGAAGTGGTCCAAAGGCTCGGTTCCAGGCGCACGTGTCCCAAATGCCGGAAGATATACAATCTGCTTTCTTCTCCGCCGCTCAAAGAAGGGCTCTGCGACGGCTGCGGCGGAAAGCTTGTACTGCGCGAAGACGATAAGCCTGAAGTGATCCACAGGCGGCTCGGCGTTTACAAGGACCAGACAGAGCCGCTCATCGCTTACTACAAGGGTATCGGGACTTTTCATAGCGTCAAAGGCGGCAGGGCTCCGGAGGAAGTTGCGGCCGAGATTTCGGCCATTCTGGGGAACAGAATTGCGTGAATGGGTAACGGCTCACCACAGAGGCACGGAGAGCACGGAGTTTTCTCCGCCGAAGGCGGACCCCCGCCAATACAACTCGGCGGGCGCAGCGCCGGGCTGTTTGGCGGGCACGGAGTTTTTTCCTCGGTGTTTCTCTGTGTTCTCCGTGTCTCCGTGGTTTTGTACTATCTCTTTTATTGCTGAGTAGTTATGAACATGGTGGAAATTAAAACCGCCGCCGAGCTTGACAAAATAAGGCAGGCGTCAAAGATAGTGGCCCGGACGCTGGCGCTTTTAAAGAACAATATCCGGTCCGGCGTTTCCACCGCCTATTTGAACGCTCTGGCGGAGAGCGAGATCAGAAAAAATAACGCAGTCCCGGCCTTTCTCGGTTACCGTGGTTATCCCGCAACGCTTTGCGTGTCCATAAACGAGGAAGTGGTTCACGGCATGCCAAACGCCCGGCGGTTTTTGAAAAACGGGGATGTGGTAAGCCTGGACCTCGGAGTTGTTTACGCGGATTTTTACGGCGACGCGGCCGTGACGGTGGCGGTCGGCGAAGTGAAGCCCGAGTGTTCCAGGCTGATTTCGGTCACGGAACAGTCCCTTGCCAGGGCTGTTTCAACCGTTAAAAACGGCGCGTGCCTGGGGGATGTGTGTTACGCGGTGGAAAGTTTTGTGGTTCAAAAAGGGATGTCCGTGGTCAGGGAATTCACCGGGCACGGCATAGGACGCCGCCTCCATGAGGAGCCGTCCATCCCTAATTACGGCAAACCCGGCTCGGGCGTAATGCTTAAAGTCGGGATGACGCTTGCCATCGAGCCGATGGTGTGCCTGGGCCGGCCGGAAGTGAGTATAAAAAACGACGGCTGGACGGCCGTTTCCGTGGACGGCAGCTGCGCGGCGCATTTCGAGCATACGGTGGCCGTGACGGAAAACGGATGCGAAATACTTACTCTGATTCAAGATTGAAGATTCAAGATTTAAGATTGCCGGCATCTCCCAATCTTAAATCCGTAATCTTTAATCTTCAATTACGGTAATATTATTAATTTGATATAATATACGGATATGCCCGAAAACAGCGAAAAGATCGAAGTGGAAGGGATCGTCAAAGAAGCCCTTCCGAACGCCACTTTCAGGGTTGAGATTTCGGCCGGCAAGATAATACTAGGCCATATATCAGGCAAGATGCGCATCAACCATATAAAGATACTTCCGGGCGACAAGGTGAAAATGGAACTTTCACCCTATGATCTGTCCCGGGGCCGGATAGTTTACAGGGAAAAGTAAAAACGGCGCGGTAAAGGATAGCGACGGAAAGCAAGGGAAGGCAAAGGAACGCCATAGAAAGTAAGAGGTTGCGTAAGAATTTCTTCCCCATTCTTACCTTCAGTTGCCTTCCGCGGCTTTCTGTAGCTTTCAATTGCTGACAGTTACTAATGAGGAGCTTGTTAAAATGAAGGTAAGGGCGAGCGTAAAAAAAATCTGCAATAAGTGCACGATAGTCAAAAGAAAAGGCGTAGTCAGGGTTATCTGCAAAGATCCCCGCCATAAGCAACGGCAGGGCTAATAGGCAGTAACCAGTAATCGGTAACCAGTAAAAAGCGGGCAGCAGACAGATTTTGCGGATTTACCGGTAACCGGTTACTGATTACCGATTACTGCAGTATTTTAAGGAGAAAGTATGGCAAGAATAGCGGGTGTGGATTTACCGAGAGAGAAAAGAATAGACGTTGCGCTTGCGTATGTCTACGGCATAGGCCGGCCCCTGGCCGGTAAGATACTGGAAAGCCTGAAAAGCCAGGTGGATCCTTCCACCAGGGTCAAAAACCTTACCGAAGACCAGGTCGGCATGCTGAACACGCTGATCTCCAAAGAATACAAGGTGGAAGGCGAACTCAGGAGAGAGGAGACCGCCCATATCAAAAGGCACGTCGAAACAGTCAGTTACCGCGGCTACCGCCACAGAAGAGCCCTCCCGGCCAGGGGCCAGCGCACCAGAACCAACGCCCGGACAAGGCGCGGCAGGAGAAAGACCGTCGGCTCGACGGCAAAAGCTCCGGCCAGACCGGCGGTTAAATAATAGAGGCAGGTAAAATTTACCATGACCGAAGAAAAAAAACAACAACAGCAGCCTGGTACCGACAGCTCAAAAAAACAGGAGCATAAGCCCCAGCCGAAAAGAAGGCATCACGGTTCGGTGACTTTCGCGAAAGTCTACATCAACTGCTCCTTCAACAACACCATTGTCACCATTGCCGATGAAAAAGGAAATGTGCTGGCCTGGTCCACTTCCGGCGCCAATGGCTTCAGGGGAACCAAAAAAGGAACCCCTTTTGCCGCGCAGATAACCGCCTCCAAGGCGGCCGGCCGGGCGGTGGAGTACGGAGTAAAACAGGCCATAGTATTCGTCACCGGACCCGGCAACGGCAGAGAAACGGCGATCAGGGCGATAGGCTCTAGCGGCATCCACGTGCTCTCCATAAAAGACACCACGCCGATACCGCATAACGGCTGCAGGCCGCCCAAGCCGCGCAGAGTGTAAACAGCTGTAACCGGTACCCGGTAATCGGTAAAAGGGAGTTTCAACTATTCGTTACTGGTTACTGGTAACTGATTACCGGTTACCATAGCTTTTTGGAGGATTATGTCCAGATACACAGGTCCCAGCTGCAAAAAATGCGCCAAAATAAGTCAGAAGCTGTTCCTCAAAGGGAACAAATGCTTTACCAACTGCGCGGTGGATAAACAGCAGAAGGCAAGCCGCGACAAGAAATTCTCCTCAGGCCACGGCCATAGCAAAATATCCGACTACGCCAAGCACCTGCGCGAAAAGCAGAAAGCCCGGTTTATGGCGCAGATCGGAGAGGCTCAGTTCAAGAGATTCTTCTCGATGGCTTCCAAAGACAAAGGCAAGACCGGCGAGGCGCTGCTGCGCTTTTTGGAGGTGCGTCTCGATAACGTCGTCAGGCGTCTGGGGTTCGCGGTCTCGCTTAAGGCCGCGCGGCAGCTCGTTAACCATGGGCATATCCGCGTCAACGGCCGCCAGGCGGACATCCCGTCGGCCCTGGTCAAACCCGGAGACGTAGTGGCCATAAACCCCAAGGCCGCCCAGACGCTTCTCGTCAGGCAGGGGCTTGAACACGCGGAAAAATCCGCCCCCCGGCCGAGTTTTCTTGCCTACGACCCCGGCGCCATGACGGGTAAGATGGTGCGCTGGCCGGACCGCGGGGAAGTCTCAATAAACGTCGATGAACAGCTGATAGTGGAATTTTATTCCAAGTAAACGCGTATTTAGAGGAGGTCGTTCAATCAATGCCTAGTTTTTCAAAACAACTGATAATCCCCGAAGTTATAAACGCGGAGGAAAAGACCAGGACCGAGAATTACTCTAAATTCACCGCCGAGCCCTATGAAAAGGGCTACGGCCATACCATAGGAAATTCCTTGAGGCGCATACTTCTGTCCAGCCTTGACGGCGCGGCCATAGTGGCCGTCAGGATAAAGGGCGCCAGGCACGAGTACTCCGCCATCAACGGCGTTGAGGAAGACGTCATCAACATGCTCTTAAACCTTAAAAAACTGAGGGTCCGCCTGACCGGCGAAGGCCCTGAGACCCTTACGTTGTCGGTGCGCGGCAAAAAAGAGGTGAAGGCCGCTGATATCAATGAAAACGCCAGCGTTACGATCATCAACAAAGACCTGGTCATAGCGCACGTCGAGTCGGGCGCCGTTTTTGAGGCGGAGCTTGAGATCGCCAGAGGCGCCGGTTACCTGACTTCGGAAGAGATCAGGGCCCGCATGAACCTCCCGATAGACTTTATCCCCATGGACGCGCTTTTTTCTCCCATACAGAAAGTGCATTATACCGTGGAAAACGCCAGAGTCGGCCAGCGCACGGACTATGACAGGCTGGTCCTTGAGGTATGGACCGACGGCAGCATCAGTCCGTCGGAAGCGGTGACAAAGACCGCCTCTCTTCTGCGCCGTTCCATCATCCCATTCCTGCCCGAAGCCGAAGCGTCGGGAGAGCCGGCCAAGGAAGCGGCTGCCGAGGCCGGGGAGAAGGGGATCAAGCTCAAAAGCACGCTGGAGCAGGGCGTGGAAATGATAGAACTTTCTTCGCGCGCTTCCAACTGCCTTAAAGTCGCCGGCATACGCACGATAGGCGAGCTGGTGGGAAAGACCGAAGACGATCTGCTGGCCGTTAAGAATTTCGGTAAGAAATCACTGGACGAGATCAAGGAAAAACTCAAAGAAATGGGACTTGAACTCGGGATGAAGCCGGAATAACCCGAAAATTGCGAAGCAATTTTCGGAAGGCTAAAGGATAAAGGCTGAAGGATGAAGGAAAAGATACAGCAGATACGCCCGCTATTTCAGCGGGCGCTCGCCGAACTGGCGAGCGATTTTTTCCGCCCCTTAGCCTTTATCCCTAATCCTTTATCCTTCCCGAAAAATTTAACTAAATTTTTCGGGATTTAGGATCCATTTATGATAAAAAACCTCGGACACAGAAAGCTTTCAAAGACAGGCTCTCACAGGCGCGCCATGTTCTCGAATATGGCGACCAGCCTTCTCCTGCATGAGAAGATAAGGACCACCCTGCCCAAGGCTAAGGAACTCAGGCGCGTGGTGGAAGGGATCATTAATGATGCCAAGAAGGGGCGCAAATTCTCGGTCAGGAAGGCCGTGCATAGCAGGAACGTCTATAATAAGATCTTCGATGTGATAGCCCCCAGGTACAAGGACCGCGCCGGCGGCTGCACCAGGATCCTCAGGCTTGGCGCCAGGAAAGGCGACGCCGCCGAAACAGCCATGATCAAATTAGTAGACTAAAAATGTTCTTCGATTATTTCTTCAGCCTTTTTTCCAACGACATAGGCATAGACCTGGGCACGGCCAACACGCTGGTCTATGTCAAGGGCAAGGGCATCGTTCTGCGCGAGCCCTCCGTTGTCGCTATCGACAGGAACCGGAGAAAAGTGCTGGCCGTCGGCAGCGAGGCCAAGCGGATGCTGGGACGCACGCCTTCCAATATCGTCGCCGTAAGGCCGTTGCGGAACGGCGTTATCGCCGACTTCGAAGTCACCCAGGAAATGATCAAGCATTTTATCAGGAAAGTGCACAACAGGCGCAGCCTCCTGCACCCCAGGATAGTGATAGGCATCCCCTCGAGCATAACCGAGGTGGAAAAGCGCGCGGTGCAGGAATCGGCGGAGCAGGCGGGCGCCCGGGAGGTTTATCTTATAGAAGAGCCCATGGCCGCCGCCATAGGCTCGGAGCTGCCCGTCTCGGAGCCCCATGCCAGCATGATCTGCGATATAGGCGGCGGCACCACCGAGGTGGCCGTCATATCTTTGGGCGGCATGGTGGTGGCCAAATCGATCGATGTGGCCGGCGACGAGATGGACGACTGCATAGTCCAGTATTTCAGGAGAAAACACAATCTGGTTATAGGTGAAACTACCGCGGAAGAGGTAAAGATACAGATCGGATCGGTTTTTCCGTTAAAAGAAGAAAAGACCATAGAGGTCAAGGGCCGGGATCAGGCGAAAGGCATGCCCAAAACAATTCTTGTGACTTCGGAAGAGATAAGACAGGCTCTGATGGAGCCGGTCCAGCTCATAGTTGACGTTATAAAACAGGTTTTGGAAGAAACCCCGCCCGAACTTTCCTCCGACCTTGTGGACAGGGGCATGGTGCTTGCCGGCGGAGGCTCCTTATTAAGGGGCTTTCCGGAGCTTATAAGGCAGGAAACCGAATTGCCGGTTCACAGGGCGGCCGATCCGCTTAGCTGTGTCGCCTTGGGATGCGGCAAGTACCTTGAAGAACTCGACAAGATACAGCAGAGACCCGATTTTTTGAAGCCATACCGCAGTTAACCGACGGCGCTTGGAGTTTTTCCGCCTAAGGCGGACCCGTAGGTTGTTTGGCGGGCGATCCTAATGCAGCTTAGTACAGGATCGGATTTCCGGAACTCAGGCGCTTAAAGTTTCCCGCTTAAAATCGAGTCTTTGCCCGAAAATTGCAGTTGAAGTCGTCCGCTGAAGGCGGATATCCATTGCAATTTTCGAAGGATAAAGGATGAAGGCTAAAGGATGAGGGTAAAAACACTGGAAAACAAAAAGATTTTTCCGTCCCTTAGCCTTTATCCTTTAGCCTTAAGCCTTCCCGAAAAATTCATCTGAATTTTTCGGGTTATATAAGGAAAGACTATGAACAGGGAAAAAGACATGGCGAATTACGCTTTCGTCTTTTTCGTCTTCCTTTCGGCGCTTTTGCTGTTGTTCCCTTCCACCAGGGTCGCCCAGACCGCCAGAATAATAGCCAGTTACAGCCTGTATCCTTCGCTTCATTACGGCGCCAAATACGACTATTACATCCGCAACGTCCCGGAAAATTTCCTGAATCTCCTGAAGACCGACCAGGAAAACCGGGCCTTGAAAAGCAAGATAAAAGAACTGGAGATCTCCGTTAAAACCGCCAGGGCGGCCGAGGCCGAAAACCAGCGCCTTACCGGAGAGATGGGGCTTTCAAGGAACCTCGCTTTCAGGGGGGTATGGGCCAGGGTAATCAACAAGAACCCGCTGGACTGGTACGGGTCTTTCTTTATAAACAAGGGCGCTAAAGCGGGCATTACGCTGAACGCCACCGTGATCGGGTTCGAAACCGCCCGCCTCGGCCTGATCGGCAGGGTATTCGAAGTCTATCCGGATTTTTCCAAAGTGCTTCTGATAACCAACGGGGCTTCATCGGTCATAGGCTCCGTGCCGGGCGCCAATTTTGAGGGTCTGGCCGAAGGCAGGGGCACCTGGCTTTTAAAGGTGAATTATATTCCCGAAGGCTCCGATATCGCCGAAGGCATGGAGCTTATAACTTCTCCGAGCGGGCTCCTTTTCCCGCCGGGGCTGCCGGTGGGCCGGGTGGCCAGGGTCCACCCGAAAGAATCGTTCATGAATTTCATAACCGCCGATGTGGCGCCGGCCATAAGCATCAACTCGCTTAAAGAAGTATACGTGATAAAAAGGGACCTGCCCGCGGACCTCTACGGGCTCTCGGAAGGCGTAAAGAAATGATATTTATAGGCGATATTCTTTTATACGTTCTGACCGGCCTCGCCTGCTGGTGGTGGACGGCCAACATGTCCGCCTTCGGCGTGGCGCCGAATATAGTGTTCATGGCCGCGCTCTCTGCCGCCATCCTCGCCCGGCCGGCCAAAGCCATGGCGTACGGCTTTTTCTTCGGCGTTTACCTGGACATTCTGGGCTCTAATATCCTCGGCGCTTACGCGCTTACCTACACGCTGATGGCTTATGCCGTTTACGTCCTTAAAAGGCATTTCGACCTGATAGGCGTATTTTCGCAGATAATAGCGGCGCTTACGCTTTCGGCGCTTACCATGCTGTTCTATCAGGGCCTGTCGCTGATTTTCGCGAAAATAAATCCGCTTGATCTTAAGGCGTTCCTTGTGGAGCCGTTCTTAAACGCCGCGCTCGCGCCTTTCGTCTTTTATCTGTTCGCGCGGCTCAAAAAAGGATTCAACATCTTATGATAGAGCGGGGGATATCGCGGGACAGGCTGGACATCTTATGGCTGTGCGTGGCGGCGGTCGGCCTGGTATTTTTCCTGCGCCTGGTCAATCTTCAGATACTGATGCACACTTATTACAGGAATATAGCGGAGAAAAACAGGACCCAGATCCTGCCGCAGTCCGCGCCCAGAGGCAGGATCTACACCAGGGATTCGGCGGCAGTGGCCGCCAATAAACCCTCTTTCAGCCTGATCTATTTCCCCGGCCGGCTTCGTTCGGTGGACACCATGGATAAAATAGCCGCAAGCCTGGCCAGACGCCTGAGCGTGCCTTTTGAGGAGCTGCGCGCCAGCCTTTACAAGGCGGTAAAAAAAGAGGCGCCCATGCGCCTGGCGGAAAATCTTTCCTTAAAAGCCATGTTTTCCCTTTCCGAGCTTAAAACCCTGTATGAGGGGATAGACATCATCGTGGAGGCCAGGCGTTATTATCCTTTCGGCAACTATCTGAGCCACCTTACCGGCTACATAAGCAAGATGGATGCAAAAGAGTGGGCGATATACGGAAAAAATAAAAATTACAGCATGGACTCCCGCGTGGGCAAGACCGGCCTGGAAAAAAAGTACGAGAAAAACCTTAAAGGCAAAGACGGCGGCATTTACCTTGAGGTGGACGCGCGCGGCAAATTAAACAGGATACTTGAAAGCAGAAAATGGGCGCCCGGCGCGGACATATACCTGACCGTAGATTCAAAGATACAGGCCGCCGCCGAGGCGGGGCTTAAAAAATCTTCCACCAGCAGAGGCGCCGTGGTGGCCATAGATCCCCGCAGCGGGGCGGTCCTCGCCATAGCCTCCATGCCCGATTACGACCCGAACAGGTTCGTATCCTATTCGGACGAGAAAACCGAGGACGATTTTAAAGAGCTGCCGGAATTTAATGTCGCCATCCAGGGAACCTACCCTCCCGGCTCGATCTTCAAGATCGTGAGCGCGGTCGCCGCCTTTGAATCCGGAAGGCTCGACCCCGCGGAGGCTTTTTTCTGCCCCGGTTACTACGACGCCGGGAGCCGTGTCTTTAAATGCTGGGAGAAAAAGGGACACGGACGCATGGATTTCATGCAGGGACTGACCCACTCCTGTGATGTCTATTTTTACAACCTCGGGCTTAAAACCGGCGCGCTGAACATAGAGAAATACTCCAGGGCTTTCCGCCTGGGCATGCCGACCGGCATTCCCCTGCCGGATGAAAAAAGCGGCAACGTTTTCGGCCCCAGCAAAAGGGCGGCCAGGAAAAGCTACTGGTTCATAGGCGACACGCTGAATTTGAGCATAGGGCAGGGGGAGTTGCTTGTGACCCCGATACAGATGGCCCAGATGGCCGCGGCGGTGGCCAACGGCGGAGTTTTCTGGCGGCCGTATTATGTGGAGCGGGTCGTCAACAGCGAGGGGAAGGATGTTTTTAAGGGCAAACCGGAGCTGCTGTCCAAAGTGGTTTTAAAAGACAGTACCTGGGCGCTCATCAGGGACGGACTGAAACAGGTCGTCCTTGAAGGCACGGGACGGGCCGCTAAAATAAACGGCGTTGAGGTGTTCGGCAAGACCGGCACGGCCCAGAACCCGCATGGCAAAGACCACGCCTGGTTCGTGGCTTTCGCCCGGCTTCCAGGTGAGGATTCCGAAATAGCCGTCGCGGTGCTGGTGGAGTACGGCGAGCACGGCGCTTCTTCCGCCGCGCCCATAGCCAGGGATGTTATAAAGGCCGCTTTGCGCGGCAAATTGCCGGAGCGCCGGGAAAAGTCGCAGGGCACAGGTCAGAGGTCAGAGGTCAGAGGTCAGAGGTCAGAGGTCACGGCGGAAGATGCGGGAGCCGAGCCGCCGACCGCTCAAAGCGGCCTTGAAGAGCTTTCCGTTTCCACGACCGCTGTACTGGAGGAGGGGCGATGATCTTCACTCCTTCCGGCGGGTTTAAGAAAAATCGGGTGGACTGGATACTCTTTTTTACGGTCATAGCCCTTTTAACTTTGGGGTCGCTCGCCATCTTCTCTTCGGTCGCCGTTTTGCCGCAGCAGGCGCGGATCATAAGGACTCATCTGATAGCGATCCCTTTGGGGTTTGCGGCTTTTGCGGTCATATGGAGCCTCAATTACCAGATATTCCAGGACCAGTGGAAATTCGTATACGGGGCGGCGCTCCTTATACTCCTGGGTGTGCTTATATTCGGCGTAGTGGATAAGGGGTCCAGGTCCTGGTACCACCTGTCTTTATTTTCCGTGCAGCCTTCCGAGTTCGCGCGCATAGCCCTGATACTCGTGATCGCCAATTATCTGGATAAAAGGATAACCAGGATCCGGGAATTTCCGGTGGTGCTCGGGGCGATATTTTTAAGCCTGCCGGTGTTCTTACTGCTTATAAAACAGCCGGACTTCTCGGCTGTCCTTATAACGCTGCCGGTGGTCCTTATAATGCTTTTCGCGGCCGGAGCCAATTTCTTCCACCTGTCCGTCATTCTGGGTTACAGTTTTATCACGGCGCTTTTCCCGGTGCTCTGGACCGTTATAACGCTTAATCCCGAACTGCTGGAAAGTCCGGTGATAAATTATTTTTTCCATCTTCCGGATTTCGGCTGGAATACGCTGCTCTTTGTGGCGGGCGTGGGCGCGGCCGCGTATTTATTGTGGGTCCTGTCGGTGAAACTGTACTCCAATATTTCAGGGATGTTTTTTGCCGGAGCGGCGGTCGTTCTGGTGCTGGGTTTCTTTTCGGGCATTATGGTGAAGAACCAGATGAAGGATTATCAGCAGAAGCGTCTTAAAGTGTTTCTCTCCCCGGAATCCGACCCCCGCGGCGCCGGGTATAATCTGCTGCAGGCGCGCATAGCCATAGGTTCGGGCGGGTTGTTTGGCAAAGGCATATTTTCCGGCACGCAGTCGAGGCTCGGTTTCGTGCCCGAGCGGCATACGGATTTTATCCTGGCGGTCATAGGCGAGGAGCTGGGGTTCTGGGGCACCATGCTTGTCATGGGTCTTTATGTGCTTATTCTGGGAAGGCTGAAGGCCTGCGCTCATCTTGCCCGCGACCGGTTCGGCTACCTGGTGAACTGCGGGATATTCGGCATGTTTATGGTGTATTTCTTTATCAATTTCGGGATGCTGCTGGGCTTGAGCCCTGTGGCCGGCGTGCCCCTGCCGCTTTTGTCTTACGGCGGGTCGAACCTGGTGGCCACGCTTATGGCACTGGGTCTGGCGCAGTCGATTTACGCAAGGAGATACGCTTTGGTCTAAAAAGAAAGGGTATAGGGGCTAGGGTAGAGGGTGCGGAAATAAGGAACTCCTTACCCTGAACCCTATACCCTCTACCCTAGAAGTAGTATCGTGATTTTTATGAACGACAACGGACCCAGGGTCAGGATACGGCTGAAATTCGCGAGGCTTGCTGCTGCCAGGAATCTCTCGCATCTCGAGCAGATAAAGGCCCTGAGGAATCTGGTTATCGCTTCCGGGCTCAGATACAGCCCCGTTAAATGCGGCAGAGGCCGGGCGCCCAGAATGGCTTTCGGCCCGGCCATCTCCGTGGGATATGAAAGCCGCTGCGAATACGCGGACCTTTACCTGGCCGAGTTTGCCGGGGACGAAGAAGTGAGGCAAAAGATAAAGGCAGTAAGCTCCGAATGCTATGAACTGATCGCGGCAAAAAGAGTGCCGATATTCTTTCCGTCCATAGAAGCGAGCGTGAACGCGGCGGAGTATATTATAAAGGCCGGTTTTCCGGCCGGTTTTTCGCAAAAAGAGGTGGACAGCTTCCTCGCCCGCCCGGACGCGTTTTATGAAAAAGTGAAGCCTTCCGGCGCAAGGGAGACGATAGACGTGAAACCGCTGGTGCTTTGCGCGCAGTACGACCCGGCGGCCGCGGCTTTGGCGGCGCCCTTTCCCGGGGATTTGCCACAGGGGACACCGCATGGCGGTTTCCCCTGCGTCCGTGGGCCAGAGGCCTTTGATACGGCGCCTGCGCACGTATTGAAACTGGTGCTGAAATTCGAGCCCAAAAAAAACGTTAAACCGGAGATCGTGCTGAATATGATCGCCCGGGCTGATATAAACAGGATAGTGAGAAAAGAATTATACTGGTTTGACTCCAAGGGCAGGCTGGAGGTTTTTTAAGGACTAAAGTAGGTGTTAAGGGTTTTAGGGGCTTAGGGTACAGAAATAATTAAAAAGGCCGTTCCCTTAAACCCTTAACTCCTTAACCCCTAATACTTAACTTTAATTCCTATAATTTACAAAGTGCAAGGAGAGTTTTAATATCATGAACAATCAGAAAGCGCCGAAAAAAGAGATCTTTGCCAACACATCGTTCGAGGAAACAAGGATAGCGATACTGGAAGACGGCCGGCTGGCCGAGCTTTTCTGGGAGCGCAGGAGCAATACCAATATCGTGGGGAATATTTATAAATCCGTGGTGGAAAACGTCCTGCCGGGCATCTCAAGCGCTTTTGTCAATATAGGCCTGGACAAGAACGCCTATATCTATATCTCGGACGTTCTGGGCAGCCAGCACGACCCCATAGAACGGCTGCTCCGCAAGGATGCTGAGATAATAGTTCAGGTGACAAAGGACGCCATAGGCACAAAAGGCATGAAGGTGACCATGGACGTGTCGCTGCCGGGCCGCTACCTGGTGCTGACCCCGTTCCAGGAGTTCGTCGGCGTTTCCAAAAACATTGAGAATCCGGAAGAAAGACAAAGGCTTTCCGAAATAATAAAAAAGATCACGGCGGCAAACGTTCTGGGCAAAAAAGGCTGTATCGTCAGGACCGAGGCCGAAAGCGCCACCGAGGCGGAACTGGAGCGCGAGCTTAAATACCTGATGCGGCTCTGGGATTCCATCCAGAAGCGTTTTGAAACCGTACGCCCGCCGTATCTTCTGCATAAGGACATGGACCTGGTCCTGCAGGTGGCGCGGGACATACTTTCGGACGACGTCTCCATCTATATGCTGGACAACAAGGACGATTTCCAGGAAACCTCGGAATTCGTGGCGAAGATAACGCCCGATCTCAAGGAGCGGGTGAAATGCTACGACGGTAAGACCCCCGTTTTCAAGGCTTTCAACATAGACAAAAGCATAGAGGAGCTCAGGAAAATAAAAGTGGAACTGGCCAACGGCGGCAGCATCATTATCCAGGAAGCCGAATCCCTTTGCGCCATAGACGTCAACACGGGCCGTTTTACGGGCTCGCGCTCGCAGGAGGAAACGGTCACCCAGACCAATATCGAGGCGGCCCAGGAAGTGGCCAGGCAGCTGCGCCTGCGAAACATCGGCGGCATCATAGTCATAGATTTTATAGACATGAGAAAAGCCTCCAACCGCCACAAGGTGGTGGACACTCTTGAACGCGCCGTCAAGCGCGACAGGGCCAAGATCAGGATACTGCCGATAACGCGGCTGGGCCTGGTGGAGATGACCCGGGAGAGGAAGCGCGAGAGCACGTTCAGTCTGCTTACCGAGGAATGTCCGGAATGCCACGGTTCCGGCCGGGTGCTTTCCAGCGAAAGCATCAGGATAAAGATACAGCGCGAAATACTGAATTTGACGCTCGGGCGCCCGGGCGGCAGCCTGCGGATAGTGGTTCATCCGCTGCTGGCCGACGTTCTCAAGAAAAAACAGGACCTGATAGAAAAGAACGTGCACAGAAGCGTGAAGATATTCTCGGATCCCCAGCTGACCTGGGAGGATTACAGGATAATACTGGAGTAGGGATGAGGGATGAAGGATGAGGGATGAAAAGGGGAAGGATGAAAAAGGAGAAGTTATGCCGAATAAACTTTTAAAAAGTACTTTAAACCTGGTCTTTCTGTTCGCTTTCGCCGCCGCGGCGCATGCCAAAGTGGATGAAGTGACATACATGAAAAACGGGGCCTATGTCGGAAGGATCGGAACATATAGCCTGAATGGGAACCTTTACATCGACGCCGCCAGGTCCGTCAGGCTTATGGGGGGGAAGATCTACTGGTATCCGGTGAGCGGAAAGCTTATGCTGCAGAACAAAGGCAACAAGGCAGTGTTCTTTATGAAATTGGACGAGATCGTGATAAACGATTCCAGGGCGTCCATGCCCAATCCCCTTATAGTGCGCGGCGGGAAAGCGTTCCTTGTCATGGATTTTTTTATTTCCAAACATTTTACCCGCGCCTTCGGTTTTAAGCTGGATTATAATCCTTCGGTAGGCGTGCTTTCGGCCCAGCAGAAGATCAATATCCGTTCCGTGAATTATTTTTCGTATAAGGATAAGACCAGGGTCGTGATATATCTCGAAGAAGCGCTGGACTATCAGACCTCCCGGAAGGAGAACAACATTTTCGCCATAACCATACCTAAAGGCATCGTGGAGGATGAAGATAAAATAACTGTCGCCGACGGCGTTATCAAAAGCGTGGATATCTTCCAGGAAAACAAGATGGCGCGCATCATACTCGCGCCGGATGATAATTTCGGAAAAGTAGCGTCATTCAGGCTCACAGGACCCGACCGCCTGGTATTCGATATCGGGAAAGCGGTAAAACCCATATCCCAGAGCATAAACAATATGGGCGCGGACGCGGGCACTCCGAGGTCGGGCGAAGCCGTAAAGGTAATAATCCCCCTGGATCCCGGTCCGGGCGCGGCAGAAACGGTGGTTTCCACCGAATCTTCCGCCGAAGGATATGAATCCGTCCTCAATATTCCGGATAAGATGATTCTTGATAAATCAGGCCATAAAAGGATAGTGATAGACGCGGGGCACGGCGGAAAGGACGGAGGCGGCAAGAAGATTTTCGGGCTCAAGGAAAAGGAGCTGAACCTCCTTCTCGCCAAAGCGCTCTACAATCTGCTCAAGGACGAAGACATCTTTGACGTGCTTATGACCCGCACCTCCGATGTTTTTATTCCGCTCGCCGAGCGCTCCAGGATCGCCAATGATTTTAAAGCGGATATCTTTGTTTCCATACATGCCAACGCCTCCCGCGACCGCAGGAAAAAAGGTTTTGAGGTCTATTTTATGTCGGAAAACGCCTCGGACCCCTGGGCGGCGGAAGTGGCCGACTATGAAAACTCGGTCATAGGCCTTGAGAAGAATGAGACAGCAAACGATCCCGCCGCGCTGCTGCTGCATAACCTGGCCAGGAACGAATATCTCAATGAAGGCAGCCAGCTGGCCGGCCTTATCTCGCATGAGATGGAAAAAAGCGTTCCTTTCGTCAACAGGGGCGTTAAACAGGCGGCTTTTTATGTCTTAAGGGGGACTTACGCCCCCGGCATGCTGGTGGAAATGGGTTTCATGACCAATGCCAAAGACCAGAAAAACCTCAACGATAAAAAAGTCAGGGCTAAAATCGCCAGCGCCATATATAAAGGCATAATGAAATACACGCAGATGAAAAAATGGAAATGATAACGGCAGCGACTAGGGGCTAGGGGCTAGGGGCTAGGGGCAAATATACCCTATACGCTATTCCCTAGACGCTATACGCTTATAAATTTATGTCCAACAAGAGCAGTCCGATCGGTATTTTTGATTCCGGCCTCGGCGGACTTACGGTGTTTAAGGCCGTCAGGCGTCTTATGCCAGGTGAGGATATTATTTATTTCGGGGACACGGCCCGCGTGCCGTACGGCACGAAATCAAAAGAGGCGGTGATATCTTTTTCAAAGGAAATAGCGGAATTTCTTTCCGCCCGCGGAGTCAAGCTTCTTGTTATCGCCTGCAATACCGCCAGCTCCCTGGCGCTTGAGGAGGTGAGGGCGATAACGCGCGTGCCGGTCATAGGCGTTATAGAACCCGGCGCGCGCTCGGCGCTCGGCGCCACTTCAAACGGCCGGATACTGGTGACCGGGACCACGGCTACCGTAACAAGCGGCGCCTACCGGAAAGTCATTAAAAAGCTCGAGCCCGGCGCCTTTGTTTTTGAAAAAGCCTGTCCGCTTTTTGTGCCTCTGGTGGAGGAGGGGTGGTGCGGCAAAAAGGTCACGAAGCTTGTGGCCTCGGAATATCTGGCGCCCTTGAGAAAAAGGGGTTTTGACACCGTGATACTCGGCTGTACCCATTATCCGCTGATTAAAAAAATTATAATTAAGGCGCTGGGCGGCCGGATAAAAATAGTGGACTCGGCCCAGGCCACGGCTTTGGAGGTCAGGGCCGATCTTGGGGCGAGAGACCTTCTGAACCCGGCGCGCCGCGGGCGCGAACGCTATATTGCAAGCGACGCCCCGGATAAATTTAAGGCGCTTGCTTTCCGGCTTTTAAGCATCAAAGTGAAAAATGTGGAAGTAAAAAGGTTTTAACCAAAAAAGCGCGCGGATTTAATAGAATAAGCAGAGAGTAAGTGGAACGGAAGTCTAAAGTGGAGAGTAAATAAAACAGAAGTCTAAAGTAAAAACGCAAGTCGAGAGTGGAGAGTCTAAAGTCTAAAGTAAACAACTTAATATTTCTACGTACTTTAGACTCTACACTTTAGACTCTAGACTTTCGACTTTACTACTCAGCCACAAAGTCACAAAGACACGAAGGAAATCAGACAACAAACCGTTTGATCCATAAACTTTCTTTGTGCCTTGGTGTCTTAGTGGCTGAGTAGTTACCTTTAGACTTAGATTACGTGGAGAGGATTATTATGAAAATAATGATTGTTTTCCCATTTCTACTGGCGCTGGTCCTGAACCTGGGCGCTCAGCAGCCCAAAAGAGGCGATCTGGTCCCTGTCCAGGCGGCCGAGCCGTCCTCCTTCGCTCCGGCGCTTTTGCCCGGAGCTTCGAAGGGACGTGGTTCTGCGAAGCTATTGTTAAGCGAAGCAGACCCGTCAACCGCCAAAAGCCGGGTTAAAAACATTAAACAGACGCTCCTGGCGGCGAATGAGGGGAAAAAAACGCCCCAGCCCCGGAAAAAAGAACCGGCCGAAACCGACGCCGAGCAGGAAGCAGATGAAGGCAGCGTGATGATAGATTCCAAGGCTGACGAAGATTCCGCGGACCAGCCCGAATACGACAGGCCCCCGGCCGAAACCGAAGATGCGAACCTCCCGGCCGGCATGCCGGCATCCTACGGCCAGCTTAAAGGCGCGTTCGATGACGGCGGACGGAATATTCTGGTCTTTGAAAACGAAGAGGGCGTTATGGCCTTTGTGCAGGTTTTTGTGGGTAAAAACGCGATCAGCTGGAAACTTATTTCCAGGACACGCAGGAGCGGGGACTAGGGGAAGTAGGCAGGGGATAGTAGATGGTAGGTAGTAGGTGGTAGGTGGGGCTACTAGATAAATTGCTAGAATAGATTTAGAGGTGGATTATGAAGAGAAAAGATCTTGTGAGATATCTTGTGCAGAACGGCTGCGTACTTTCAAGGGAGGGGGGAAAATATTCTGTTTTCAGCAACCCCGCCACTAATAAGGAAATCCCGGTGACCAGGCATAACGAGATCGCCGGTTTTACCGTAAAAAAGATATGCAAAGAGCTGGGCTTAGAGCCTCCAAGATAATCTTGTTTTTGGGAGTTCTTTCGCTCTCCGCCGCCTGTTCCGCTTCCAGGCCGGACATTATCCAGGTAGGCCCGTGGTTCGCGCCCAAATCGCCGGATGAAGTCGCGCTTTTCTCTTCCAGGGGTGAGACCGCAAAACCCTGGGGCGCCATAGCGATAATACACAGTTCCAAATTCCCGCCGAACGATAAAAGCGCCATAGCGAACAGCAGGAAGCAGGCCAGGATCATGGCCGCCGAGATCGGCGCGGACGGCCTTATTTTGATGGAGGAGACCGTTAAGGGCGAAACTCAATTGGGAGTTTACCAGGAACCGGAAGTGTATATAAGCGCTTTGGCTTTCAAATATGCCGCCGACATCTCCACCGCCCCACAAAAATAACGTCAAGGCTAAAGGACAAAGGATAAAGGCTAAGGGACAGAAAAATCTTTTTGTATCTGCTGTGTTTTTTCCTTCAGTCTTCATCCCTCATCCTTCGTCCTTCCGAAAATTGCCATGGATATTTTTGTCCGTATGTTTTTGCTATGAATAACGATTTCAACTGCCTGCCCGCCTCCGCCAAACAATCCGGCGGATCCGCCTCTGGCGGAAAATTATTAAATAAACTGAAGATATGTAACACTTGGCAGGCGGGCAATTTTCGGGTTAGGGTCGCCTATGAGCCCGGAGAGGGCCGCTTGTGGAAAGGGCGGGGCATCGTCACGGACCTTTTCAGATTTTCCAATACCGTCTGCGCGCTTTTAAAAAGCGGCAGAAAAGATATCCGGATCTACTCCGGTCCGGACCACGCCGCCGCGGTCAAAGCTTTGGAAAAAGGCTCGGACCTTTTTTCCGAGATAGATTTCCCTCCAGAAGTGGATAAATACGATAACTCTCCGTATACGGCCCTTTACGGCTCCGACGCGTCCCGGCCGGCGCTTATAGTCACCAATTCCGGCTCCCCGGCCGTAATGGCGCTTGGACGCGCCCCCGAGGTCCTTATAGGGTGCTTCGCGAATATGCCGTATCTCGCCGAATACTGCCGCAAATTCCCCATGGACACGCTGATAGTGCCGGCCTGCCTGTATTACGACAGGACGCATGTCGAGGATTTCATCTGCGCCCGCGCTTTGGCCGAGGCCATAGAGGGCCGGGATTCCTTTGAGGCCGCCGTCGAGGAGATACACAACAGTTCCAGGGTGCTGGATTTTATGGCGTACCGGCCCGAGACCGGCAAAAGGGACATGGAGCTCATCCTGAAAAAGGGCAACATGCCGGTGGTGCCGAAGGTGAGATTATTGGGCGTGCACGGAAAAATAGCGGATGCGCGCGCGTAAAACAATAACCAGCGCCCAGTAACCAGTAACGAAAGGAGTTACTTGTTTTTACCGGTTACTGGTGACCATCAACTGACGCTTATGAAGATTAAAAAAGCGGTGGTCTTATTTTCCGGCGGCCTGGATTCTACCACGGCGCTTTGCTGGGCCCTGGAACGGGGGTATGAATGCCGGGCGGTCTCTTTTGATTACGGCCAGCGGCACGCCAGGGAGAACCGGAGCGCGGCGAAGATCGCGCGCCTGCTGGGGGTGAAGCTTTATGCGATAAAGCTGGAATTCCCCTGGCTGGCCGTAAGCTCGCTGGTAGACGCGCAAAAGCGTCTTCCGGAATTTAAAACATCCGGGATAGGCGCCGCCGGGGTCCCAGCCACTTATGTGCCGGGCAGGAACCTCGTATTCGCCTCGATAGGAGTGTCGCTGGCCGATTCCATAGGCGCGTCGGCCGTCGTCATGGGGCCCAACATTATAGATTATTCCGGCTATCCGGACTGCAGCCCCGCTTTTTACAGGGCGCTTGAAAAAGCGGTTTGGGCCGGCACAAAGCTTGGCGTACAGGGCAAAAAAACAAAGCTTTTAACGCCGCTTATCCGCATGAGCAAGAAAGGCATCATAAAGCTGGCGGTAAAACTTAAAGCCCCGCTCAAATATACCTGGTCGTGTTACGCCGGGGGCGCGCGGCCCTGCGGGGTATGCGATTCCTGCAGGCTGCGCGCAAAGGGCTTTAAAGAAGCGGGAATGAATGACCCGGCGATAACGGCGGGGTATAGGGGTTAGGGTAGAGGGTAGAGTGAAAACATTAAAAGCCAAGATAACGGAAATTTTTACTTCCATACAGGGCGAGGGGCTTTACGCGGGCCAGAAGCAGGTCTTCGTGCGCTTCGCGGGCTGCGAGCTGGGCTGTTCTTACTGCGACGAACCGGCCGCTTTGGTAAAAAGGAGCACAGCCCCTTTTTACCGTCACCAGTCACCAGTTACCAGTCACCAGCAATACAAAGAGTCAGGAGATAACGGTTCTGATTATAGGGAGATGTCCGCCGCGGCCGCGACAGAGGAAGTGATCAAACTTGCCCGGAAAAACCGGGCCAAAGCGGTTTCCCTTACGGGGGGGGAGCCGCTTCTGAACTGGGAATTTATAAAAGTGATGGCTCCGGCCCTCAAGGATGCCGGGCTGGCCGTACATTTTGAAACCAACGGCATACTTTACCGGGAATTGGACAAAGTGAAAGATCTGGCGGATGTTATCGCCATGGATATAAAACCGCCGTCTTCCACGGGGGGAAAGGCTTTCTGGCGCGAGCACTCCATGTTTATTAAAGCCGCGCCGAAAAAAACTTTTGTGAAAGTTGTGGTCACCTCCGGAACGTCCGTCGTCGACTTCGGAAAAGCGGTGAACGTGGCAGCCAGGGCCTGTAAGGCCGTGCCTTTTTTTATTCAGCCGGCGGCCCCGAAAGGCGGAGTACGCCCCCCTTCGCGGGAGAAACTGGACGTTTTCTACAAGCTGGCGGCGGCGCGGCTTGAAGACGTCAGGATCCTGCCGCAGCTGCATAAGCTGTGGGGAGTAAAATAAGGGTAGAGGGTAAAGTTTTTACCCTAAACCCTATCCCCTACACCCTATACCCTAACTTATGGAGAACTTATGAACGAGGAATCTTATCTGATCGACTGCCCGATGTGCAAGGCGCGCATTGAGGTGGAGAAGAAGACCGGCAAGGTGCTGCGGCACTGGGAGAAGCCGCGGGTTAAAGAGGGCGCCGACCCGATGCAGGAAGCGCTCAGGAAGATAAAGAATGATAAATCAAGGCTGGACGATTATTTTTCGAAGGCCCAGGGCTCCATGGAAGAGAAAAAGAAGGAGCTGCTGGACAAGTTCGAAAAGGAAAAAAAGCGCATCAAAGATTCCGGTGACACCTCCAGACCCCTGAACCCGATGGATTTGGACTAACCGCGCCTGTTAAATTGGAAAAGGCAGCACCTTTATTTTTGCAGGGAGGCGCGTAATTCCGTAAACAGGCGGAGATAGTCTTTCAGCCGGCCGTAAATATCTTCCGCCAATTTTTCATTGTAGGTATGGACGGAAAGATTTCTGTCTTCCAGCATTTTCAGCCACAGGGGATCGTCACCGATGAGACCGAGACTGAAGCCCTGCTCGAAACAATCCCTCGGGGAACGGCAGACCAGGCCCTTGCCGCCCAAAAATACTTTCAGGCATTTCCAGGCAAGTTCAAAGGTAAGCTCAAAACGTTTGATGGCCGAGTCGCGGTTGGCCACGGTGGCGGGGGCGGTTAATATCTCGGACAGGCGCTCCACCGACTGGTTGAAGGAATTGAGTTTTTCCCCGTTATAAAAGCTTTGCATGGCTTAAAACCTCCCGGCGGAACCCGTCGTCGGTTTTGTTTAAATCCACTATTTCTATTTTCCTCAGCGTCGGAATAGCTTTAACCTCGTTCCGTAAGCGGAGCAGCGTTAAGTCTTCCAGCGGCTCGGCTCCCAACAGCCCGATGTCTATGTCCGAGGCCGGATCCGCCGCGTCTTTGGCCTGTGACCCAAAAAGATAAATTTTAAAATTTCCCGCCGGCAGACGCCGGCGGAGAATGGAAACTGTTTCCACGATTATTTCCTGGACGGTCATTTCATTTAATTATAACAAAAATCCCCAACAATACGGTGACATAAAATGAAGGGGTCAGGCCGCTTTTTGAAATGAAAAATAGCCGGCAAATTATATGATCGGCGTTAGTAAATCCAACCAGCCTGCGGCTCCGCGGCTTTTTTTTCATTGGAAAAGTCTTCCAAAAAACCTAGAATATATCAGTATGCACGAAGATGTGGAAGAAGTGCTCATTTCCGAGAAGGAACTTCAGGAACGCATCAAAAAGCTGAGCCGCGGGATCTCCGAAGAATATAAGGGCCGGTGCGTGACGCTCGTCGGCGTCCTGAAAGGGTGCGTGCTTTTCCTTTCCGACCTTTTGAAGCAGCTGAAGATCGAAACCAACGTGGATTTTATGATGCTTTCTTCCTACGCCGGGGCGCAGTCCACCGGCGTGGTCAGGACCATCCTTGACCTCAAGCAGAACATAGAAGGCCGGGACGTCCTGATCATAGAGGATATAGTGGACTCCGGCCTGACCATGAACTATATGCTCAAGAACCTGAAGACCCGCGGGCCCAAATCGCTGGAAATATGCACCCTGCTGGACAAGCCCTCTTGCAGAAAAGCCAGGGTGCCCATAAAATATGCGGGCTTTGTCATCCCCGATAAATTCGTGGTCGGCTACGGTCTGGATTACAACGAGCTTTACAGGAATCTGCCTTATATAGGCGTGCTTAAAAGATCAGCGCTGTGAGAGATAATACCAAGGGAAAAACATGCCACTGAAAAAAAATTTGAAACAAATGCTGTTCTGGGCGCTGACTTTCATGATGATTCTCGCCATATACCAGAACGTGAAAAGCGTGGAACGGGAAAAAGAGCTCCCCTATTCCGAATTTAAAGCCAAAGTAAAAGCCGGCCAGGTCGTCAAAGTGACGATACGCCCCGACCTTATAAAGGGCGAGCTCAAGAGCGGGGATAAAAATACGGCCTTCAGGACCATCCCCCTGATCGACGACAAACTTATAGGGGAGATGGAGGCCGGCGGCGTGGAAAGTTTCTCCGGCGAGGCCGACAAGAGCTGGATCACCAGCCTCGTGCTGAATGTGGGCTGGATAATCCTGTTCGTGTTCTTATGGTGGTTCCTTTTCATCCGGCAGGCGCAGATGGGCGGCAAGCAGGCTATGTCTTTCGGCAAGTCCCGCGCCAAACAGCAGGACCTTAAAAAACAAAAAGTTACCTTCAAGGACGTTGCCGGCTGCGACGAAACCAAGGAAGAGCTGACGGATATCGTGGATTACCTTAAAAATCCGAAAAAATACAAGCTGCTGGGCGGCGAGCTGCCCAAAGGCGTTCTCTTATACGGCCCGCCCGGAACCGGCAAAACCCTGCTCGCCCGCGCCATAGCCGGCGAAGCCGGCGTTTCTTTTTTCACTTCCTCCGGTTCTGAATTCGTGGAGATGTTCGTGGGCGTCGGCGCCTCGCGGGTCAGGGACCTTTTTGAAAGAGCCAAAAAAAGCCCGCCCGCCATCGTCTTTGTGGACGAACTGGACGCGGTGGCCCGCGCCCGCTTTGCCGGCATCGGCGGCGGCCATGACGAAAGAGAGCAGACCTTGAACCAGTTGCTGGTGGAACTGGACGGTTTCGAGGCCAATGACGGGATCATCCTGATAGGCGCCACCAACCGGCCCGATGTGCTTGACCCTGCGCTGCTCCGGCCCGGCCGCTTTGACCGCCGCATCAATGTGCCTGTTCCCGACATCAAGGGCCGTCACGAGATCCTCCAGGTGCACGCCCTTAAGGTCAAGATGGGGCCGGACACGGATCTGAACGTTATAGCCAGGCACACGCCCGGTTTTGTGGGGTCGGATCTGGCCAATATAATAAACGAAGCCGCGATACTCGCCGCGAAGAAAGAGAGAAAAGCCGTAGAGCAGAGAGACATTGAGGAAGCCATAGAGAAAATGATAGCCGGTCCGCAAAGAAAATCCCGCATCATCTCCGACAGGGAAAAACATATCGTGGCATATCACGAGGCCGGCCACGCCCTGGTGGCGCAGCTGCTCCCGGGCTCCGACCCCGTCCATAAGGTCTCCATCATCCCCAGGGGTCCGGCGCTCGGCTACACCCTGCAGCTGCCGCTTGAGGATAAATATCTTACCTCAAAGACCGAGATAACCAATAAACTTTCGGTCCTTCTGGCGGGCCGGGCGGCCGAAGAAATGATCTTTAACGAGAGCACCACCGGGGCCACCGACGACCTTTCCAAAGTGACCGGTTACGCGCAAAAAATGGTGACGGAATTCGGCATGAGCGAGAAAATAGGCCCGCTTTCGCTCAAAAAGGACGAATCCGAAGTCTTCCTGGGCCGCGACCTCATGCGCCAGCCCGGCTATTCCAACGAGACCGCCAAGAACGTGGATGACGAGGTCAAGAAAATAGTGCTTGAGTGCTATGCGAAGACCAAGGATATCTTGACGCTCCACAGAAAAGCGTTGGATGCCATAGCCGCCAAACTGATAGAGAAAGAAGTGATAGACGCCGCCGAAATGGTCGGCATCCTTAAAGGCCTGGAAGGCGCGGCGGCGTAAATCCGGAGGAAGGGGTATAGGGGAAATCAAATATCAAAGGTAACTACTCAGGTCTGTCGTCGTAGTGGCAGAGTTTACTCTGCCCAAAAAGGCAAAGCAAGCTTTGCCACTACAAAAAATACGTGAAAAATACGGAGAACCTGAGTAGTTACTATCAAAGATTAAAAATCAAAAAGACAGTTTAAGAAGAGGAAAAAGCAAATGTCAAAGATTAAAAATCAATATGAATGACGCGGAAATTTATGGTTTTTGGGTTTTTAGCGGGTATTTTTAAGATTTGATATTTAATTTTTTGATTTAACCAGTATGTATCTCACTTATTTAAAGAACATTTTCGACATATTCGTCGTTTACTACATCATCTACCGGCTTATCCTGCTGATACAGGGCACCCGGGCGATGCATGTGGTCTGGGGCGTTTTTGTTTTAGCCATTATAACGGCGCTGGCGAAATTTTTAAGCCTGGGCGCCACGGCGTGGCTGTTGCAGCAGTTCTGGCTTGCCGGTATTTTCCTGCTGATCGTGGTTTTTCAGCCGGAGATCAGGGTGGCACTGGCGAACATCGGCTCAAACCCGCTTGGCAGGATCCTGATGCCGCAGGAATATAAATTCATAGCCGAGCTCATGGAGGCCGTGAAATTCGCTACGGAGAAGAAGACAGGTATGCTGATCGTGCTTGAACAGGACATGGGGCTGAGGGATATAGTGGAAACGGGCGTGCGGATCAACGGCGAAGTTTCCAAGGAACTCCTGCTTACCATATTCCAGCCCCATACGCAGCTGCACGACGGCGCCGTGGTCATCGCCAACAACAGGGTGGTGTCCGCCGGCTGCATCCTGCCGCTTACCGAGCAGCAGGAGCTCTCGAAAATATTGGGCATGCGCCACCGCGCCGCCCTTGGTTTAAGCGAGATAGCCGACGCCATTATAATCACCGTCTCGGAAGAGACGGGGCTTATCTCCATAGCCAGAAACGGCAAACTCCAGCAGGCCGTCGACCCGCTCGACCTTGAGACCATGCTTTACCAGCTTTACCGTTCAAGGACCGAAAAAACGCTTTTAAGGAAAGGCGTAAGGCCGCAGCGGCAGCCCCCGCAGCAGCCGCCCCCGCAGCCTTGAATCTGCGGGGATTGAAGATTGAAGATTAAAGATTTAAGATTTAAGATTTTAAAGATTACTGCCGATTCAGGCAATCTTAAATCTTCAAGCTATAATCTTATAATTCGATTTTATGAATATTCCCGAACTTATAATCAGAAATTGGAAAATAAAGGTCATAGCTTTTGTCATAGCGCTTCTCATCTGGTACTTCATCGTGGGAAAGATATAACGGAGGCATGGAGGAGTAGAAGCGTGGATGCGTAGAAGAAAAAGTTCAACGGAATCAAGCTGCTGCGCTTCTACACCGCTACGCATCCAGATTGCTGCACCTCCAAATTGCTGTGCCTCCACGCATTTAAGCATGAACACTAAGCCGAGAATCCTGGCGCACAGGGGGGGGCTGTTGAACGCTCCTGAAAACACTATCGCCGCTTTTGAGCTCGCGTTTTCAAACGGCGCGGCCGGTGTTGAATGCGATATAAGAAAGACCAGAGACGGCCAGTTTATAGCCTTCCACGACAGGACCGCCAAAAGACTTACCGGCCATAACTGGCCGATAGCCGAAACCGGTTACGGCCAGCTGAAACATATTAAAGTTCTGGGCAAAGCCCCCATAGCGCATTTGGACGATATTTTAAACCTTTTGATATTGAATCCCGTCAGGACCTGCTACTTTGAACCGGCTTTGGAAAGCCCGCGGGACGCTGCCGGGCTTGCTTTAGAGATAAAGAAGGCCGGAGTTCAGCGCCGGGCCTATATTCTGACTTTCGCGCACAAAACGGAATATCTGCGCGCGGCCAAAAACGCCGTGCCGGATATCGGCGCGGCCGTCATGCCGCTGTTGCCTTCGAATATCCTTAAAACCGCTTTGGCCTCAGGCGCCGGCGCGGTCTGCGCGGGCTGGGTGCCTGGCTGGGCCGGGACCAGGGAACTGTTTAAGCTCGGCGCCAAAGTGTTCGATTTCAAAAAGCAGATACGGGCCGCCGGGGCGGCGGGGATAGAGGTGTCGGCCGGGGTGGCTAACGATTACTATGACGTCCGCTGGCTGGACTCCGAGGGAGTTTCCGGCATATGGACGGACGACGTGCCCATGGCGGCAAGGGCGATATACGGCGGTTAATAGCGAACGCTAAAAAACGGAGGTCTTATGTTCAAAATTTTCGCCTATCTCGTGCTGATACTGTCCGCGGCCTACGGAGCCATAACGGTTTATCCCGGCATGTTCTTTTCCAGCAGCCACGACTATAAAAATATTGCGGTCTACAGCCATGAACCGCTGAAAGAAGGCGCGAACGGGCTTCTTGGACAGGTCAGCGAAAAAATTTCGGCCGGCGAGTTTTTTGACGCCGGCCAGAAGTTCGAGGTTTACCTGGCAGGGGGTTACGGCGAATACGCGCTTTTCACGCTTTTCTGCCGCAAGGACTATGCCTGCCTGCATCCCCTCACCGGCAAGCTCTTTCTGGCTTCCGCCGACTTTGAAAAGAAACGCTCCTACATTTCCGGCGATGAGTCAAAAGGCCGGCCGCTTGACGCCGTCCTCACGCGCGGGCTGGCCAAGGCCCAGGTCAGGGAAAAGATGGGCGGTCTGACTTATTTTTTCCTGGGCGAATGGAAAACGGAGGGTTATGCCGAGCATGTAGCCGGAGAGACCGAAGGCTGGGACCCCGCCGAAATATGCCGGGAAAAAGCCGCGAACGATCCCGTGCTGCGGCACCTGAAATACAGGCTTATCGTGGAACTGGTGAGCAACGAGGATAGGATGGGCTATCCCGTGCTGATGAAAGAGAATTACAGCTATGAGGGAGTGGAAAAACGCGTAAAAAAAAGATATTGCGGCAATAACTAGCCCGTCCGCCTTAGGCGGACGGGAGTTATGAGTTTTTCCGCCCCCGCCAAACAACCGGCGGGTCCGCCGAAGCTGTGTGGCGGAAAACGGCCGGCGGGCAAGCGGGTCCCCGCCAATACTACCCGGCGGGCGCAGCGCCTCTGGCGGAAAGTGTTGAGTTTCGAGTAGGAATTCGGGTTAGCTAAGTCCTCACTATATTTATCCGGGTGCGCTGGTTCCGCAGCGCGCCCGGTTTTTCATAAAAAAATATTTGTTCCCTCTGTAATACTTTCCCGGCCGCCGCGTATTTATTAGTATAGAGTATGCGCAAAGCTATGGATTTTGCCGGTATTTATGACCGCTATTTTGCGAAGGTCTACAACTACGTGCGCTACCACGTTAGATTGCCGGCGGAGGCGGACGATATTACGGGCAGGATATTCGAGGCCGCGCTTGACGGGCTGGGAAGCTATGACGCGGCGCGCGCTCCGGTGCAAGTCTGGCTTTTCGGTATAGCGCGCAACGCCGTTATAGACTGGGCCAGGGCGCGAAATCGGCGGGGCGAGGTCTTTTTGGATAACATGGAAGAGCAGGCCGGGACGGAACCGCGCGTCGAAGACGCTTTTGAGAGAAAAGAAGAGGCCGACCGGCTCCTTGACGCCGTATCGGCGCTGGACGACCGCTCACGGGACATAATAGCGCTGAAATTCAGTTCCGGGATGACGAACCGCGAGATAGCTCTGATGACGGGGCTTGGCGAGAGCAACGCGGGCATTATAATTTACCGCGCGGTGAAAAAATTGCAGGCGACTTTGGCGGCGGAGGGGAAAGTATGAACGAAAACGAGCTGGCCGAACGGTTCAACCGTGAGCTTGACGAAGTTCTTTCAGGGCGCGCAAGGCGGTCCCCTTTCAGCCCGGACCCCGGCGCCATGGAAATAGCGGACAAACTCGCCCGCGCTGATTTCAGCGGGGACTCCGGGATAAGAGAATCGCTCAGGGCCCGGCTGGTCGGAGCGGACCGCGGCGCCGGCGTTTTTGGGAGAATAATGCGGCTGCTGATGCGCAACGTCTACGCGCAGAGCGCGCTGGCGGCGGCTTGCCTGCTGCTGATTCTTCTGCCCGTGATGCGCACAGGCCCGGGAAAGACCGGTCACAACGGCGCGAAGCCGTCAGTCCACACGTCCGCGCGCCCCGGCGCCGCCGCGCAGCTCCGGATAAGTTCCGCCGCCGTTCCGGGGGGGGGGAGAGCCGCGCCGGTCCCGGCGGGCGTTAAGACCGTTCCGCGGCGGACCGCGGCCGCCGCCCCGGCCCCTGCGGGGGGCGCCTTGCCCGGTTCAGGAGTTTTCCGCTCCATCCCGATGGCCGCTCTGGCCGCGGGGCGGCCGGGCGGGTTTCCTATAGAAAGTAAAAAAGGCGCGTATCCGATAGGACGGCTGAAAGGCCGGAAACTGGCGTTCCCGAAAGGTTCGGGCGTGGTCTGGGAAACCGAACACGCCGTGTTCACGCTTGAAAGACGGGAAATCTCGCCTGACGAGCTGTTTCAGCGGAAAGCGATATAAGGAGGACTGTATGAAAACAGCAATAGCAGGGCTTGTTTGCGTGGTGTTTCTGTCGGTTTCGCCGGCTAAGTCCGCGGTGGAAACCGTCGCGGGGGCGGTTAAATCGCAGGTTACCGATTCGGACCGAGCTGCGTCGCAGGACCATTACTTAAAGGGTTTGAATTATTTTCAGGCCGGCGTATACAAGCAGGCCGGTGTGGAATGGGAAACGGCGCTTCGGCTCGACCCGGAAAATTCCGACGCCAAAGCGGGCCTGGAGCGACTAAAAAAACTGCTCCCCGAACTTGAGGATAACGGCCTAAGCGCCCCAAAGAAAAAGACCCGGGCAGCCTCCGGCGCGGGAGCCGCCGCGGAAAGCGCGGCCGCGCCCGTCAAAAGCGCCCCGGGCGGGGAATTCCTTGATGAAAAAGTTGAGTACGGCGGCTTCCAGGCTTCGACCGAAACGGCGGAGTCGCCGTATGTCGGCCTTGTTCCCGGCTACCGCGGAACGGCTATCCCCGTGTCGGGCGACCAGCTCTTATATGTCAAAAAAGGCGACCGCGTGGACGTGCTTGTCACTTTTGACGCCGCCGCGAAAGACGTGAAAGAGAAGGTTACCGCCACCATCCTTCAAAATGTCATCGTGATAAACGTGCGAAAGCCGGACCATCCCGATGAAACGGGCGTTATAGAACTGCTGTGCAATCCCAATGAGGCGCAGTACCTGGCTTTAAGCGCGGCCCAGGGGGATACAAGCATCGCCGTGCGCGCGCCCGGCGACTTCAGCATGCGCCCGATGGAAATGGCCAGCTTCCGCAAGCTGATAAAGTAGGGGGAAAATATGAAAGTCTTCAAAAAACTGTTGTGCATGCTGCCTCTTGCCGCGGCGCTGCCGGTCTGCGCGGCCCCGCCCGAAGAACTGATCCGGATATCGTTATGCCCGGCGGCCGAGAATATGCAGTTGTTCTACTATTATCTAAAGCCCGGCATAGAAGCTTCCCTTAAAGATCATAAGACGCATTGTCCCGGCTCGGAAGAGTCCGTTAAAATGCCCGGCTGGCTCCAAAAAGCGGCGCCGGCCATGGCGGAGCGTATGGTCTGGAAAGATCCGGAGGAGGGAAACTTGAGCGAGGCCGCGCTTTGGCAGACGCCGGTGTCGGTGCTCTACGAGTTTACCGAGACCACCCGCAAGACGCTCCCCGGACCGGCGGGCGAGACCCCGGTTTCGCCGTTCATTCTTGAGAAGGAGTATAACGACATGCGCACACGCCTGATACTCAGCGTTGAGCGTTTGGCCAGGGCCAGGCTGAATGACTCTTTCGAAGGCCGGGGAAAAGGGCTGTTTTCCACGCTGAACAGGATCATGGAACGTATGGACGCTCTGACCGGGGCGATCTCGGCGCGGGACAAAGCCGGGTTTTACAAAGGCGCGGGTGAGGCGGCGGGGCTAAGTAAAGACCTGTTCGCCCAATTGTTCTCGGCGCCGCGCCTGGAGCCTGGTTACAGATACCGGCCCCAACCCAGGATACTGGACGGCTACAGGGGCGTCAGCCTGCCCGTGCCGGGATACCAGACGCTCTTCCTTAACAGCGGCGAGCGCGTTGACCTGCTTGTCACGTTCGAGGCCATCATGGGGAAAGGCGCCAAAGAGATGGTGACGGCCACGATACTGCAGAACGTCGTAGTCCTTAAAGTTTCAAGACCGGACGCGATAGGCGGGACCGGGGTCGTTCAACTGCTGTGCAACCCGAACGAGGCGCAGTACGCGACCTTGAGCCTGGCACAGTGCAAGAGCGTCAATATCGCGCGCCGCGCCGCCGGAGACGTGGAGCTGCATCCGATGGAAATAGCGAGCTTCGTGAAGCTGTTCAAATAGCCCGAAAATTGCAGTTAGAGCCGGTTATTATAGAGAAAGCAACGGATTAAATATCCATTGCAATTTTTGGAAGGCTAAAGGTATGTTATGACTATTGCGGCCCGGGTTTTGCTGTCGGCGCTTC
Source organism: Elusimicrobiota bacterium (assembly GCA_018829985.1). GTDB lineage: Bacteria > Elusimicrobiota > Elusimicrobia > Elusimicrobiales > UBA9959 > JAHJSU01. The sequence continues at coordinate 36,823 of JAHJSU010000333.1, forward strand.
TGGTCTTTCCCGTTCCCCTGGCTCTAGCCGAGGAGTGTCTGCCGGTTTTTAAGCTGGATTCAATGCAGGTTTCCGATATAACGGAGTTGCAGGGCGTTGCCGTTCCCGCTGTTCCCGCGCCGAAGAACACCGGCTATGATTTTGGAACCGGACGCGGTCACCGGCAAAGAGAGGAAGCCGCGCGGCCGGAGAATGCCGGCAGCGATCTCAACGGCGTCCTTCCGGAGAGATACCCGCTGTACAGTCCTTTCAAGGCCGGCCGCATACGGCTGACCAGCTTGATAAGATTAACGATCGACGCGGAAAAAGGGAAAGCGGAGATAGAGTTCCCGAGGGTTGAATTTGAGGACGCGCGGGCCGGCGACAGGGCCTCCACTTTCATCAGGGCCGCCCCGGAAATTTCCTCCCCGCTGCTGTCATGGGCCGCCGTAATATGTTCCGGCCGCCGCTACCTCGGTTATAAAGGCTCCGGCCTGAAACTGCCGGAGAAATCCGGCGCCTATTCCATAAATGAAACCCTGGCCCTGGGTTCTCTGAAGGCCCTTGTGGGTAAAACCCATCCCTGGCTCGCCACGGCCCCGGCCGGGAAAGCCTCCCCGGAGCTGGACCATCTGTGCGCGGCGGATTTTCCTGAAAGAATGAAAGATTACAAAATTGAAACCCTGCCGGCCGGACTGGACGGCTTCAATTTTAAATATGATCCGGAAAAAAACGCTCTTAAAATAACCTGGAAAGCCGCGCGGTAGTTCGAAAGGCTATAAGGATACGGGATAATGCAAAGAGGCTGATAAATATAGTATCATAGGAAAAATACCGCTAAAATATGCCCGTAAAAATTCTGCTGGTGGATGACGACAAGCTGGTGCTCAACTCGACCAGGAGGTATCTCCAGGACCACGGCTTTCAGGTCGTGCATACGGACAACGGCGCCGAAGCGGTCATACTTGCGGGAGAATCCAGGCCTGACCTCATCATCACCGATGCGGAAATGAAAGGGCTGGACGGCTTTGCGCTGTGCAAGGTCATAAAAGAGACCCCTGAGTTCGCAAAAACGCCCGTCATAATAATCTCGGGGCGGAAAATAACCGAAGAAGACATGCTGACCGGCTACACTAAGGGGGCCGATGATTACATCTTAAAGCCGTTTTCATTCCCGGTCCTGCTCGCCAAGCTCAAGGCTGTCATGAAAAGATACGAGGCTTTTGAGGAGCAGACCGGCAAGATCTCAAAGCTCGGGATGGTGATAGACCCGTCAGGACGCACTGTCACGATAAACAACGATGTTATTAAGCTCACCAGGAAGGAATTTGACCTGCTGACCGTGCTGATAACCGAAGAAGGCAGGCTTTTGAGTATACCGTATCTGCTGGAAACCGTCTGGGGGTATGACCCCGCCAGCTACAACGACCCGCATACCGTGGGGGTCCACATATCTTCCCTGCGGAAGAAACTCGGGGCCCCCCTAGCCGACCACATAGTCAGCGTGACGGGACACGGATATAAATTCGAATAACTACAGAGAATAGAGGTTAGAGAATAGGGGTTAGGGAAGGAGTTCCTGCTGGAATCACTATCCTCTCGCCTCTAGCCCCTAGCCTCTGATCCCTTATCCATAATTTGATTAAAATTTGATGATTTTCTGGCTTTTCCTTTATCTCCCTCTGCTAGAATATAAACAGGAAAAGGAGGGGTTATGACCAGAAAAGAATCAGCGGCGATAAAAATCTTTTTAACCGCCTCCTGCGCGTTCTTCTCGACCATCCAGCCATCCCCCGCGGCCGACATTTACAAAAAAATGGCGAACGATATCGCCAGGTATTCCGCCGCGAACAAAGTAAAGAACATCGCCGTGATAGCGTTTACGCGCAAAGCCATGACCTCCCGCGAGGAGTGCGAGTATATCGCGGAGAAGCTGCTGATCTGCCTTGTGAAATCCGGTAAAGTGAACATGATGGAAAGGAGCCAGCTTTACAAGGTCATGGAGGAACAGAAGCTGGCTTTATCGGGTGTGTCCGATACGGCGGCCGGCCCGAAGGCCGGGCAGCTCCACTCCACGGACGCGATCATAACCGGGACGGTCTTCGGCACGAAGGACCACCTGAAGATAATAGCCAAAATAATAGACTCGCAGACCGGGGCGGTCATGCATACAATAGAGGCCGAAACGGACAGGCAATGGGACATGCTCCCCGAAAGGCCGGAATTTGAGTTTAAGGTCCCGGATCCGGCGGCCCTGGCAGGAATGTTCGTCGACGAGGCGCAGGTTCCGTCTTTCAACGATTTCAGGGACGCCCCGGCAAGCTTCGATAAGGTGGACTGCACCGTAAAGTGGTTCAGGGTCGCGGTCCTTCAGAACGGAGCGGTAGAGGCCAAGGCGAAATACTGGGCGCGGCAGCTGCGGGACCCGGACTTCTCCGGCAAAGCTCTCACGAGGAATCCGGGCGGGGAGATAAAGGATCCCCAGGTGAAGAAAAGGTTTTATAAACTGCTTGATAAATTCTACAAATCCAGCGAACTTCCAAAAATGTCCCTGGAAGAAATGAACAGCGTGAAAACCGTAATAAGCGAAGAGAAAAAAATATCGGATGAATGCGGAATGATTTGAAGGAGTAGGTAGTAGGTAGAATGTAGTAGGTAGGAAGGGAAAGAGCACAGATTCTTTTTTAATGAAACCCTGTCTGCTGCCTACTATCTACTGTCTACTTCGCCTTTAAAATCTTTTCCACCATCTCCCTGACCTCGTTTATCCCGAAGGGCTTTATAAGAAAGCCATCCACGGAGAGCATCGGAAGAATGGGGTTTGAAATATCGGATACGGAGCCGGTTATCACTATGACGCTGGTCAGAGGCCGGCGGACCTTGAGTCGCCTTATTACTTCTTCGCCCCGCAGGTCCGGCATTTTCAGGTCGCAGATCGCCAGGTCAAAATCTTCTTTCTCGATGATCGCCACGGCGGAAGCGCCGTCCACGGCCGTTATAACGTCGTAGCCGCGGCTGAGCAGCGCCCGCGTGACGTAATTTCTGACAAGTTCTTCGTCGTCCACCACAAGTATTCTTTTGGACATAAGGGCTAACCCGAAAGTAGGTAGTAGATGGTAGGTAGTAGGTAGGAAAAGCGTATTTCGTAAAAACCCTATCTACCACCTACTACATACTACCTACTACCCTACCGGCAGATACAGCGTGAAAACGGACCCTTTCCCGGGCTCGCTATGGGCCAGGATCGCTCCGTTATGCCTGTTTATGATGCCGAGGCAGACCGATAAACCGAGGCCTGTGCCCTTACCGGCCGGCTTGGTGGTAAAAAACGGGTCGAATACCCGGTCCAGTATTTCCTGCGGGATCCCCGAACCCGTATCCGCCAGGGAGACAGCCAGCAGTTCCTTCTTGTCCGGGGCCGGAGAGGCCAAGTGCGTTCTTATCGTGATCGTCCCGCCGTCGGGCATGGCGTCGCGCGCGTTGGTGAATAGGTTTAAGAACACCTGCATCAGCTGCTGGAAATCGGCGTTGACCGGCGGGAGTTCCGCGCCGAACTCCCTTACGATGGTTATATGTTTCAACTCCATCTGCCTGGCGCACAGGACAAGGGTCTCCTCTATCGCTTCATTGATGTTTATAGGCTCCAGCCTGGTCTTTTCCTGCCTGGCGAACGATAAAAGGGACGCAATTATCTTTTTGCAGCGGAAGACCGCCTTTTCAATGTCTTTAAGGTCCTGATAGCTCTGGGTGTCCGCGTTCATTTTTTCCAACACCAGCTGGGTCAGGCCGAGAATGCCCGAAAGCGGGTTGTTTATCTCGTGCGCCAGCCCTCCTGCCAGCTGGCCCAGGGCGGACATCTTCTCCGCCTGGATCAACTGCGACTGGGTTTCCTGAAGCTGTTTGTATAAATTCGCGTTCCGTAAAGCCAGGTTGACGAGGGAGGCGAAGATCTTCGCCCTCTGCATGTCGTTTTCGTTAAAGTATTCGTCCAACTGCATGCGGTTGATGTTTATCAGCCCCAGCAGCTTATTACCCTCTATCAGCGGAAGCAGCATCGCGAATTTCACTTCGCCGATATGCTCGATATCCGCGAACAGCGCGTCTTTCAGAGGGTCTTCTATCAGCACGACGGAAGTGCCTTTGTCATCGGCGAGCCGGGCGAGTATCCGGCTCGAGGCCTGGAGCCGCGATATCTTCCGCGGCTCGCCGTTCAGCCCTTCCGAGACGGCGATGTAAGGCCGCCCGGCCGCATCCAGCAATACCAGCAGGGCCTCGTCGGCCTTCAGGATCCGCACGGCGGAATCGATGATTATCCGGAGCAATTCCTCCGATTTTATCGTTGAAAAAATGGCTTTTGTTATATCGTTGAATTTGCGCTTTTCCAGTGCCCTTTCAACCACCGCGAACAGCTCGGTTATCTCAAAAGGCTTATGCAGGTAATCGAACGCGCCCCTTCTCATGCTCTGGATGGCCGTGCCCATTGTCCCGTGGCCCGTCACCATTATCACTTCCACTTCAGGGTCGAGCTTCTTTATTTCGCCCAGGGCCGCGATCCCGTCCATGCCGGGCATCATTATGTCCAGTATCACAAGATCGAACTTGTCGCCGCTCATTTTCCGCACGCCTTCCTCGCCGGTAAACGCGGCGGATACTTTGTACCCCTGATCCGAAAGCCCCGCCGAAATCATCTCGGATATCGGCTCTTCGTCGTCCACGACCAGTATGTTCGCTTTATGGTTCATAATGTGCCTTATTAAGTCTTACATGCCGCCGCAAGCGTCAATTAAAAAGCGCTTCGGAAGGGGTGGGATTCGAACCCACGGTACGGCGATAACCGTACACCGGTTTTCAAGACCGGCGCCTTAAACCACTCGGCCACCCTTCCTCGTTTTTTACTTCTTACAATTCGCTAATATTTTAAAAACTTGTTTTCGTCCATCGCCGGATTTTAGAAAATTCTCGCGCTTCCTGGCCTCGGTGTAATCCGGCACTCTCTCGGCATAAACCATCTCCCACGGGCGGCCTGATTTTGTTGACCTTGTCCTCCCGGAGTTGTGGGCCGCCAAGCGTGTTTCAGCATTGTCGGCCCTGCTGGACCCGGTGTAAAATCTGGCGGCTTTCTTACTGTAAAGAATATAAACGCAGGGCATATTTGTCACCGGTTTTTCCGCCTAAGGCGGACCCGCTTGCCCGCCGGCCGTTTTCCGCCACACAGCTTCGGCGGACCCGCCGGTTGTTTTCCGCCACACTACTCGGCGGACCCGCCGGACTGTTTGGCGGGGGCGGGGGAGGGCCGGGCTGTTTGGCGGGCAAGACCGGCGCCTTTCCGCCGGAGGCGGATCCGCCATGTTGTTTTCCGCCACACTGCTCGGCGGACCCGCCGGACTGTTTGGCGGGGGCGGAAAACCACTCGGCCACCCTTCCATTAAAAAGCTGCAAGTGCAGCTTGCAACCCCGTTAGAGAACAAACTCGGCAGCGGACAGCGCCATATGCCCGCGTCCGCCTTAGGCGGACGGTTTTCTCTAACGGGGTAACTGCTAAATTATATCAAATAAGAATTTAAAACCGGTCGCGCGGCCGGTCGGCCTAAACAATCCTTCCCCGTCCGCTCCCGGCTGACTGTGACATGCCGCCGCCCTGTTTTTGTTTGCCTTACAACACCGAAACCACTACAATATTATTAGATTTGTCAGGGGATTTTCTTAAATGTCAAACGAAGCCGATACTTGCCGCAAATTTGTCCTTCCCAAGCTATACGCCGCCGGCTGGACCGACGACCACATAAGCGAGCAGAAATATTTCACGGACGGCAGGGTTATAACCGTCGGCAACGCCTGTGTGACCAAAAAACAGAAACGCGCGGACTATCTTTTGCGCTATCGCCGCGACTTTCCCGTTGCCATTGTCGAAGCCAAGGCCGGCTATAAAACCGCCGGCGACGGGATGCAGCAGGCCAGGGAATACGCTGAAATTCTCGGGCTGATGTTTGCCTACGCCACCAACGGCGCTGAAATACTGGAACACGACTACACTACCGGCGCAGAAACCCGGCTTGAGACCTTTCCGGCTCCGGAAGAACTCTGGCAAAGGTACAGAAAGGCCAAAGGCCTGTCCGCTGACAGTATGGCGGAAAAAGTCCTTGCGCCTTATTATTTCAATCCGGACAAGGAGCCGCGTTATTACCAGCGTATTGCCATAAACTCCGTTGTTCAGGCGATACTCAAAGGCCGGAGGCGCGTGCTTATTACCCTTGCCACCGGCACCGGCAAAACAGAAGTGGCTTTCCAGATCGCCTGGAAGCTTTGGACCTCCAAGTGGAATAAATCGGGGGAGGCGCGCAAACCCCGGATACTTTTCCTCTCTGACCGTAGCATATTGGTGGACGACCCCAAAGACAAGACATTCGCGCCTTTCGGCGAGGCCCGGCATAAAATTGACGGCGAGGCTGTTAAAAGCCGGGAAATGTACTTCGCCCTCTATCAATCACTGGCGCAGGATGAACGCCGCCCCGGCCTTTACAAAGAATATGCCAAGGATTTTTTCGACCTCATAATTGTAGACGAATGTCACCGCGGCAGCGCCTCGGACGAGAGCAACTGGCGCGAAATCCTTGAATACTTTGAGCCCGCCTATCAATTGGGCATGACGGCCACCCCGCTGCGCGAGGACAACAAAGATACTTATAAGTATTTCGGCAATCCCCTTTATACCTACAGTTTAAAGCAGGGTATAGAAGACGGCTTTCTTGCCCCGTATAAAGTTCACCGCATTGTGCCCGAGGTTGATGCCTCCGGCTGGCGGCCCGCCGTGGGCCAGGTTGACCGTTATAAACGCGAAATCCCGGATGGGGAATACGGTACCCCGGATTTCGGCAGGCTTCTGGCCTTGCGCCCCCGCACTGAGGCCGTGGCCCGGCATCTTACGGATTTTCTAAAGCGCACAGACCGCTTCGGCAAAACCATAGTCTTTTGTGAAGACCAGGAAGAAGCCGAAGAAATGCGCCTCCTCCTCAACAACCTGAATGCCGACCTTGTAAAGCAATATCCTGATTATGTTTGCCGCATTGTCTCGGATGAGGGAGCTTTGGGGCGCGGGCACCTTGGCCGCTTTCAGGAGCTGGAAACCACCACCCCCGTTATTGTCACCACCAGCAAGCTGTTGACCACCGGCGTGGACGTGCAGATGTGCCGCAACATCGTCATATATAAAGTGGTTAATTCTATGACGGAATTTAAGCAGATAATAGGGCGCGGCACCCGCATTAAAAGGGATTATAAAAAGTTTTTCTTTAATATCCTGGATTATACCGGCAGCGCCGCCCGGCGTTTCGCCGACCCGGATTTTGACGGAGAGCCCGCCTTGCTTACGCTGGAGGAGATTGACGCAGCGGGGAAAGCAAAACCCGGCGCCGAAAAAATCTTAACTCCGGAACAAGAGGCCGACTATACTCAAACCCGCAATGAGTTTGAGCCTCCTGTTGAAGATTTGGGGCATGACGGCGCCCCCAGGAAGTATTATGTGGATGACGGCGACAAAATCCGCATAGTGGCGGATTATGAGCAAAGCCTGGATGAGTCCGGCAATAAGCTTAAGACCGTGCGTTATACGGATTACACCTCTGAAAAAGTCCGCTCCATGTTTACCTCTTCAGCCGAGCTCCTGTCAAAGTGGAAAGTTCCGGAGGAAAGGGAGGCCATAATAACCGCCCTTGCCGAACGGGGAATAACTTTTGAGGATTTGGTTAAAGCCACCGGCCAGGATGACGCGGACCATTTTGATCTCTTGTGCCATGTGGCCTACAACGCCCCTTTGCGCTCACGGCGCGAGCGGGCTGAGCGGGTAAGACTTGGTAAAAGCGACTTTTTTGAAAATTTTTCTCCGGATGCCAGGCAGATACTAAATGAAATTTTAGAGAAGTATGTTGAGTACGGTACCGAGCAGTTTAAAGTGCCGGATATCCTCAAGGTTGATCCTATTTCAAAACACGGCAATACCCTTGAAATTGCCGCCGTCTTTAATGGTCCGGAGAACCTCAAAGACGCATTAACCAAGCTGCAAACCTTCCTATATCCCTAAACAGCACAATTATTACAATTGTGCTGTGGGCTTGACAAATAGGCCGCCACAGCGTATAATAGTTACATGGAGTGTAACTATTATGCGGGCAAACCCGGCTGAAAACGAACAAAAACTGTTCCTGATAGCCGATGGCCAGGGCGGCTATTTTACCGCTAAACAGGCCCGTTCGGCCGGCTACTACAACAGACTTCGGTATTATCATGCTGAAAAAGGCCATTGGCTTGCCGTAGACCGCGGGGTTTACCGGCTTAGAAACTACCCGGCCTCAGAAAGGGAAGACCTGATCCGCTGGTCGCTTTGGAGCTGCGACCGGAAAGGAAATCCCCAGGCTGTATTCTCTCATCATACCGCCCTTGCTTTTCATCAGCTTGGCGATATTATGCCCGCTAAAATTCATTTTACCGTCCCGCCTAAGTTCCGGAAAAAAATTTCAGGCGGCTGCGTTGTGCACCGCGCAGCCCTGCCGCCGGAAGATATTGAACGGCACGAAGGTTTTTTTGTGACAACCCCTTTCCGCACGCTGTTTGACGCCCATATACACGGGTTTGAACCGGACCAGCTGCAAAAAGCCGTTGTTGACGCTTATAAAAAAGGGTTTATCCCGGATTTTAAGATAAACAATCCAAAGACAGCCGAAGACCCGGGGGGTGTTGCCGGCGGCATGGGCGATTTTATGGCTTATGTTGCACAAATTATTTCCGGTTACAGGAACAGTCTTGCGCATGGAAGACCATAAACTTTATAAATCAGCTACGGCTTTCAGGAGAGCGCTTGAGGATCGTCTTAAAGCCATTGCCGGCGGCAGCATGGACCTGCCCCGGCTTAGAAAATCCGTGGCTTTTGAAAGACTGCTGGCCCGGTTTTTTGCCGATACCGGCTCAGCCTGGCTGCTGAAAGGCGGTTATGCCCTGGAAATCCGTTACAGGGGAAGCTCGCGTTCCACAAAAGATATGGATTTCACGCTGCCGAGCGCTTTAATGCTCCCCGGAACCAATAACGCGGACCCCGCCGCTATACATGTTGTTATTGGGCGTATTGCGGCCAGGGAGCTTAATGACTGGTTTGAATTCCGCGTAGGCCCTGAAGCGCAGGAAATTGACGGCGCGCCATACGGCGGGTACAGGTTCCCCATGGAAGCGGTTGTGGACAAGCGGCAGTTCTCAACTTTTCATTTTGATGTGGCCGTGGGCGACGCTGTAATGGGTGAGCCCGAGTGGCTTTTGGGCCACGATATGCTGTCCTTTGCCGGAATCCCGCCGGCAAAGATAGCCCTGCTTCCAAAAGAGCGGCATTTTGCGGAAAAAATTCATGCTTACACTTTCCCGCGCGGTAATGTCCCCAATTCAAGAACAAGGGACCTGGTGGACATGGTGATTCTAATACAAAAAGGGCTGTCAAAACAAAAAACATCGGAAGCAATTAAGGCCACGTTTAGTAACTACTCAGGTTCTCCGTATTTTTCACGTATTTTTTGTAGTGGCAAAGCTTGCTTTGCCTTTTTGGGCAGAGTAAACTCTGCCACTACGACGACAGACCTGAGTAGTTACCACGTTTAACAGAAGGGGGACTCACGCTGTTCCTAAGGCGCTGGAGTATCCGCCGGATAACTGGAAACTGCCGTTTAAGAATCTTGCCGAAGAAATAGGGCTTGAGCCCAAAGCAATGGACGCTGCTTTTGCCGTTGTGACGGATTTCTGGAACGAACTTTTTAAGGAGTAACTATGGCACGCTCAAAAACACCCGCTCAGCCGCAGACCACCGCCGGGCAGCTCAGTTCTATTATAAAATCCTGCCGCGACATAATGCGCAAGGACAAAGGCCTTAACGGCGACTCCGACCGCCTGCCCATGCTCACCTGGATAATGTTCCTTAAATTCCTGGACGATATGGAAAAAATGCGCGAGAACGAAAGCAAAATGGACGGCAAAAGATATGCCTCTGCCATACAGCCGCCCTACAGATGGCGCGACTGGGCCGCAAAAGAGGAAGGTGTTACCGGCGAGGATTTGATTTCTTTCATCAATAACGACGAATGCGTAAGGCCGGACGGCAGCCGGGGCGCCGGGCTTTTCGCCTATCTTAAAAGGCTTGAGGGCTCCAGGAAAGGCGACAGGCGCACGGTTATTTCCACCGTGTTCCACGGCGCCATAAACCGCATGCAGAGCGGCTACCTTCTGCGGGATGTTATAAACAAAATAAACGGCATACATTTCACCTCCACCGAGGAGATTTACACCCTTTCCCATCTTTACGAAAGCCTGCTTAAGGAAATGCGGGATTCCGCCGGCGACGCCGGGGAATTTTACACGCCGCGCGCCGTGGTAAAGTTTATGGTTACCGCCATAAATCCCAGACTGGGGGAGACAGTGCTGGACCCTTCCTGCGGCACCGGCGGTTTTCTGGTTGCGGTCTTTGAGCATATCAGGAACCAGTGCAAAAACGTAGAAGATAATAAAATTCTCCAAAACGACACTCTTTACGGCGGCGAGGCGAAATCCCTGCCGTACCTGCTTTGCCAGATGAATTTGCTCCTTCACGGTCTGGATTCGCCGTCAATTGACTCCGGCAATTCCCTGCGCTTTCCGCTTAACGAGATAGGCGACAAGGACCGCGTGGATGTTATAGTCACAAACCCGCCCTTCGGCGGCGAGGAGGAAAAAGGCATACAGGGCAATTTCCCGCAGGACAAGCAGACCGCTGAAACCGCGCTGTTGTTTTTGCAGCTTATTATGCGAAAACTCAGGCGCAAAGGCCCGGAGTCAAAGAAAGGCGGCCGCGCGGCGGTAATCGTGCCCAACGGCACGCTTTTCGGCGACGGCGTTTCGGCAAGAATAAAGGAAGAGCTGCTTAAAGAATTCAACCTGCACACAATTGTGCGCCTGCCCAACGGCGTGTTCGCGCCTTACGCCGGTATTCCCACCAACATACTTTTCTTTGACCGCGGCGGCCCCACCAAAGAAATCTGGTACTATGAGCAGCCGCTCCCCGAAGGCCGCAAGAATTACACAAAAACCCAGCCCATCCAGTTTGACGAGTTTAAGCCCTGTCTTAACTGGTGGAAAAAGCGCGAGGAAAACGACCAGGCCTGGAGGGTAAAGGCTGAAGATATCCTGAAATATGACGAGAACAAAGTCCTCGTTTCCGCCAACCTGGACATAAAAAATCCCAAGTCCCTGGAAGAGTTTGAACACCTAGCGCCGGAACAGCTTGTAGAGGATATCCTGCAGAAAGAACATAAAGTAATAGAAATAATGGCCGAGCTAAAAGAGCTTTTAAAGAAGGTCATGTAATGAAAAAAAACTGGGCCTCAGCCCCCTTGGGGGAAATATTGATTGAGCGCCGGGAAGTCCCTGATGCCGAAGCTCTTGTTTCAGGAGAAATCCCTATTATCTCAAAAATTTCTTTTAAAGACGGAGAAATAGTGCTACGTTCGGGTGGGGAAACAAGAACCGGGATGATTCTTGCGCGCAATGGCGACTTGCTTGTGTCGGGTATAAACGCAGCTAAAGGCGCAATTGCGATTTATGAAGGAGAAAAGCCAATAGCCGCAACCATCCATTATGGCGCGTATATCCCCAACGAAGGCAGGATAGATGTTAACTATCTCTGGTGGCTATTGCGTAGTCAGGCTTTTAAAGATTTGCTGGAAAAATATGTGCCTGGCGGAATTAAAACAGAACTTAAATCCAAACGTTTTCTCCCTATACCAGTTCCGCTTCCGCCCTTGCCTGAACAGCGAAAAATTGTTGCACGGATTGAGGATGTTAATGATAAAAATCAACGCATAAAAATGCTTAATACAGAGATTAAGAAGGAAACCGAGTTAATTCTTTCTACTGTCCTGTCGGATATTTTTAGCAAGGCAGTAAAAAAGGGTTGGCAACAAGGTCGTTTGGGTAATTATGTTGTTAAAGACTGCTATGGGACATCAGAAAAGACTACCGATGATATTTCTGGTACACCAATTTTAAGAATGGGGAATATTCAAAAAGGAAAAATCCTTCTAAACGGATTAAAATATTTGTCCTTAACAGATAAAGAGAAAAATAAACTGTTGCTGCAAAAAGGAGATATATTGGTTAATCGAACAAATAGCGCTGAGCTTGTCGGAAAGTGTGCTGTTTTTGACTATGATGGTGATTTCGGATTTGCCTCTTACTTGATTATGCTTCGGGTAAATAAGGAGACTGCTGACCCATATTTGGTTTCCTATTATGTAAATTCATCTCTTGGCAGAAAATACATGCTTTCAGAAAAAAAACAAATGACTGGGCAAGCCAATGTCAACGCCACTAAACTAAAAGCTTTACCAATAGCATTGCCGACACTAAAAGAACAGAAAAAGATTGCCGGCTTTTTAAAAAAGATTGACGGGATGGTTATGGACACCGAAAAACTGATTCATCGATCAGAGACTAAAATAGACGGCTTATTATCTTCGGTTTTAAATAAGGCGTTTAAGGGTGATTCGTAATTCAGGAGACAGCCATGAACACGCGGAAATTGCTGGATAAGTTCCGGGGCTGGGCGCATTACGACCCTGTTATGAAGCAGGAGATGCTTGACGCGGCGGGGGAGTTTTTCGCTTTTTACGAGGAGCCGGAAGCGATTGAGAGGGATGTGACTTTAAAAGGTCTTTTTCACGAATGGTTCCTTTTTGACAGGAAGACCACGCGGTATCTTAAAACACCGGCCGAAATCTTTCTGCGTTACGGCGGCCGCGCTGTCGCAAAAAAAGAAAAAGAATTTTTCAAAGCCCTTACCGAAACCGTTTTCGGCGTGTTTGAGGTTTTGTCTTCAGACGCCCAAGCCGGGCTTATCCATATTAAAAGGGTGGACGGCGCCGGGGAATGGACTGTAAAAGACATACGCGGCAGCCAAAGTATGCAGGCAGGGAACGTGCTTTTTGCCAGGGTGATCCCCCTGGCGGAAGAACCGATTTTCACCGGCTGGGTATCCGGCTATCCCGCCGGCGGCGGAGAGCTGAAGGATATCTTTAAAAAATTTTCAGACTCGTCTAAAAACTTATCCGGCTTAAAGCCGCGGTATCTGCTGAAGCTCTGGAGCAGACCCATTAACTGGCTGGAGAAGGGGGAATTCTTCTGCAAGACCCGCCTGGCCGGCATCTGGCAGAGATGGTGCGGCAAAGACAGGCCTTTCTCAGAATTGGAAGCCGCCGTGGACACGGGCGACCACGACAAATACCTGCTGGCCCAAAAAACCCTTCTCGAGAGCGTACCGGATCATGACGAGCTTCACGATTTAATGGACCTGCTGGAAGCCTACTGGAATCTGTCTTCCGGCAAGAAAGCGGGTTTAAAAACGCCGGTTGAGCGGGTAGGCCCGGCGGGCCCCGGACCCGTGGAAAGGAAGTATCTGAATATGCTCGGCGACGCCAATTTTAAGCGCTATCAAAAAAACGGCGGAGAACTGTCAAAAGAGGAAAACGATTCCTGGCTGAAAAATCCGGCCAACGGGGAAAACGGCCTTAGCCCGTTTGAGCTGATTTCCAAAGAAAGAAAAAGCAATAATCACCCTTTTCCGGAGCAGATAAGCTATTCCATAAAAATACAGGGGCTTGAGAATAAGGCGGCGGGGCCCGCCTCGGAAAAGACGCAGGCCGCGCTGGGCTTTATGATGCACAAAAATTTTAAAAAAGCCGCGCAGCTCTATGAAGAAGCCCTTACAGTGTTAAAGCATGACAAATCAGTCTCGTTCAAGATTTTCGGCAATTTGGGCATTTGCTACGCGCTTATGGGTGAAAGGGAAAAGGCCGCCGAAGCGCTGCGCGAAGCCCTGCGCCACAACCCGGATTATGACCGCGCCAGGGAGCATTTAAGCGACATTGAATCCATGACCGATAAGCAATACAAGAAATTCCTCAAGGAGGGTCCGGACCATCTCACCCACAGCGAATGGCGGGGATAAAAGAATATAATGCCGGAAGAAAAAAACAAGCCCTATCAGGGCATAAAGACCGGAGAGCCCTCCCCGGCGGCATTTTTCTTTGCGCCGGACGGGCCCCTTTCCGGGGCGCTGAAAAATTTTGAGCCCAGAAAGCAGCAGGAAGCGATGGCCGGCGCCGTTTACAGCGCTGTCGGCGAAAAAAAGCATCTGATAGTGGAGGCAGGCACGGGGGTGGGAAAGTCGCTTGCCTATCTTCTGCCGGCGGCCTTATGGGCGGTCCGTAATAAAAAGAAGGCGGTGGTCGCCACCTATACCAAGGCTCTTCAGGAGCAGCTCACCAAAAAAGATCTGCCTGTCGTCAAGGCCATGCTGCAAAATGCCGGGCTTGAGCTAAAGTATTTTCTCTTGATGGGCTCCTCCAATTATCTGTGCCTGGCCAGGCTGTGCAGATGCGCCGAACGGGGCGCCGGGCTTTTTGACGATGAAGAAGCGCGGAAAACAGCGGAGGACCTGCTTGAATGGTCCAAAACCTGCGTTTCCGGCTGCCGGACCGAAGTGCCGTTCAGGGTTTGCGCGCGCGTTTGGGAAGAGGCTTGCCGCGACCCGGATATCTGCCTTGGCAGGCGCTGCTCCTTTAAAGAGGACTGCCTGTACCGCAAAGACGTGGCCAAGGCAAAGCAGGCCGACCTTATTGTGGTAAACCAGCATCTTTATTTCGCCGGTATTCCCATCCCCGCTTTTGACGCGGTTATCTTCGACGAGGCGCATAACCTTGAGGACGTGGCGTCCAATTTTTTCGGTTTCTCGCTTACGGACCGGCAAATAAAGCGCCTGCTGGATGATGTCTTCAACGCCAGGTCCGGCAAAGGCCTGGCAAAAAGGCTCCGGCGCCCGCCCGCTAAATGGCTGGATGAGGTTAAGGACGCGGTGCGCGACGCGCATTTTGCCTCAAAGCTGTTTTTTCAGGATATAGCCGAAAAAACCGGGCTTGTCCGCCGTAGCCTTAGCGAAGGCGGGCTCAACGGCGCCGGCGGCGGATTTCAGGCCAAAGCCAGGCGGGTGCGCGAGCCCGGCATAGTTGAAAATCCCCTTTCCGGGCCGCTGACGGAGCTTGGCGGGCTTCTCTCCGGCGCCGTCGGGCACAGCCAGACGGATTTGGAGGAGCTGGAAATTAAAGCGCACCACAACAGGTGTCAGCAAATTACCGGCCAGCTTAATTCCTTCCTTAAATGCGAAAGCAAAGAGCACGCGTATTGGGTTGAGGTTAAGTCCGCCAGGCGCAATCCGGTTATTTCATTGAATAAAGCCCCGGTGGAGGTGGCGGACAGTCTGCGAAAAGAGCTTTTTGAAGCGCATTGCCCCGTAATTTTAACTTCGGCCACGCTGGCGGCTGGCGGCTCGTTTAAGATGCTTCGGTCCAGGCTGGGCGTGGACAACGCTTCCGAACTTCTTCTGGACTCGCCTTTCGAGTATGAAAAACAGGCCGTAATTTATATGCCGGCGGATATCCCGGACCCTAAAGACGCCGCTGAATATGAGCGCGCCGTTATCGGAAGCTGCCCTGAAATAGCCGCGGCGGTGGAAGGCGGCATTTTTATCCTCTACACCAACTGGCAGTTGCTTGAAAAATCTTTCAGGAACCTGGCGGGCGCAATAACGGGCAGGCCTCTGTTCCGGCAGGGGGAAAAACCGCCGCAGCAGTTATTGGCGGATTTTAAAAAAGCCGGCAACGGGATTCTGCTGGCCACGGACACCTTCTGGCAGGGGATAGACGTGCCGGGCTCCGCGTTGTCCTGCGTGGTAATAACCAGGCTGCCGTTCCTTTCCCCGGATACCCCGCTTGAAGAGGCCCGCCAGGAATGGATGGCCGCAAAAGGCATTGACGTTTTCAGCGAATATTCGCTGCCGAAGGCGATAGTTAAATTCAGGCAGGGCTTCGGCCGGCTGATAAGAAGCGGCAGCGATTTCGGCGCGGTCATTGTGCTGGATCCCAGAATAAAAACCAGGCGTTACGGCGCCATGTTCCTGCGGTCAGTGCCCAAATGCCGGCGGCTGGAAAGTTTGAAGGAAATCAAAGAATTCTTCTCATCCCGGAAACCCGGCGCGCAATTGTCTAAATGAAAATACTTTTTGTCACCGACCTGCACGGAAACGAGGCCAAATTCCGCCGTGGTTTTGATATTGCCAGGGAGACCGGCGCAAAAGCCGTTATAAACGGCGGCGATATGCTCTGCCACGGGGCGGACATTCACAAAGAGCAGCGGGAGTTTATAGAAGGCTTTCTTGACGGGCACTTCGCCGAATATGAACAAAGCGGCATTTACCATCTTGGCTATCTCGGAAACGACGATTTGCGGATATATGACCCGCTGTTTGATTCGGTTTGCTCGAAATACAAATACGCAGTGAATCTGGCGCAGTCCCGGTTCGAGCTCTATGGTTTTGAATTTATAGGCATGAACTGGGTTACGGATTACCCGTTCAGGCTGAAGGACAGGTGCCGCCGCGACGGCCCCGGCTATGTTTTCCAGGAACAGTTCGGCTCCGGGCTGCTGTCCACTCCCGAAGGCTTCAAAGAGCTGCCCGCCCCCGCCAAACAACCGGCGGGTCCGCCGAGTAGTGTGGCGGAAAACAACCGGCGGGTCCGCCGAAGCTGTGTGGCGGAAAACGGCCGGCGGGCAAGCGGGTCCGCCTCTGGCGGAGAGGACTGGCCGGCTTATGCCGCCACGCTGCCTACCATTGAGAATGAACTTGCCGCCCTTCCCAAGCCGAAGACAGTCGCTAAAACGGTTTATGTAATCCACATGCCGCCTTCCGGGCTTGGCCTGGATGTAACCGACTCCGGGGAGGAGGTAGGCTCAAAAGCCGTCAGCCGGTTCATCAAGAAAACAGGCCCGCTATTGACCTTGCACGGCCACATCCACGAATCGCCGTCAATGAGCGGCGTATGGAAAGCCAAAATCGGGAAAACGGTGTGTATTCAGCCCGGCCAGATGAAAGGAAAAGCCTTAAGTTATGTTCTGATAAACCTGAAAAGCATGGAACTGGAAAGATTTGAAGAGCCGCTGTAGATCCCCGGTTACGCCCCCGGAAACTTTATAGAGACCTTTTGAAGTCGTTTTCCCCGGAATCCCCCGCTCCGCCTGATTGCCTGAATTGTGTATTTTGCGTTCCGCAAAACACACCGCGGCAAAGTCCACCGCTTCCAGCAGAAACGGCGTTGTTTATCATGGCCTCACCCCTTCCCGTCCGCCACCAAGCTTGGGGGGGCCGGGTTTCGTCCGTCTAAGGCGGACGTACAAGGCTATGTCAGTGCCGTATCAGGGTCCTTCGATTACACTCAGGACAGTGAGGCTTCGACGGTGAGCTCAGCCGAACCGCGCAGTCGAACTGCCTATGGCCTTCAGACGGCCATAGCTAAAAGTGCATATTTACCCCTTTCAGAAGGCGGAAATCTAATGGCAATTCGCCATATAAAAAAATATAATTGATTACCGGGGGTTGTAAAAATTGCGACTCAGTTTTGTTTTGATTTTTCACATTAACAATATGCCTTAACGCAGACCACCCGCAAAAACATGTATGCATGACGAACTTGAGCAAGCACGACTTAAAATAGAACAGCTTCAGCGGGAAAATACTGAACTTCGCAAGCGATTGGGGGCGACTGTCGCTGAGCAGGCGCCGGTTTATACCACAACGGCTCCGGAACTTCCTTTATTGGCGGAAACTTTGCCGACCGTCGCAAACAATGCTTCTATTGAAGAAAAAATAAAGCTTTTTCGTTCCTTGTTCAGAGGCCGGGAAGATGTATATGCCGCCTATTGGCAGAACGACCGGACGGGCAAGAAAGGGTACTCCCCCGCATGTGAAGACCCGTGGAGCCTCCAAAAAGGCCAGCCTCGCAAATATTTGCCGCTGACGGATCAGGTCATCAATGATCATCTGTCCGGCAATAAGATAGTCGGCGTATTTCCTCTGCTTAAAGACAATACCTGCTGGTTTCTGGCCTGCGATTTTGACAAAGACGGCTGGAAACTGGACGCCGTGGCATATCTGGAGGTCTGTAAGCGGTACGGGGTTCCCGCCTGTCTGGAACGTTCCCGTTCAGGCAACGGCGGCCATGTCTGGATATTTTTCTCTTCGCCGGTGTCGGCTGTTTATGCCCGGCAGCTTGGGATGCGCGTTTTAAGGGAAACCATGGATCTTCGCGGCGATCTGGACCTGGGGAGCTATGACCGATTCTTCCCGAATCAGGATTTCGTTCCCAAAGGCGGATTTGGCAACCTCATAGCCATGCCTCTCCAGAAAAAATGCCGCGCCATCGGTAATACGGAATTTCTGGACGGTTCCTCTACAGAATTACGCGCCTATCCTGACCAGTGGGCTTTTTTAAGCAGCGTCCAGAGACTCACACCGCAACAACTGAATGCTAGCCTTGAAGTTATACCGTTTGTCACTATTGGCCCCGGCAAAATCGAGTCCACACCTGAAGCCATAAGAGCCGGATATCCGGCCCCTAAACAAATCCGCTGTGAGTTCTTCTCATCTTTCAGCCTGGAAAAATCGGGTATTCCGCCCTGGATGCTTTCCAAGTTAAAACATCTTGCATCCCTGCATAATCCGGAGTTTTACAAAATGCAAAAACTCCGAAGATCCACCCACATGCTCACCCGATTTATCAAATGTTATAGGGAAGATTTTAGTCACTTTCACTTACCGCGTGGAACACGGGAAGATGTTAATGAAATAGCCCGGCAAGCCGGAAGCGAGCTTATATGTATTGATCGGCGTAAAGTGCCGGAGCCGCTCTCATTGCAATTCCATGGTTCTTTAAGCCCGGAACAGGAAAAGGCGGTTCAAACCGTCCTTCGCGAGGACATGGGCCTTCTTGTCGCGCCGCCCGGCGCCGGTAAGACGGTAATGGGCTGCTTTGCCATAGCCAAGCGCAACCTGCCGACACTGATTCTGGCCCACCGCAAACCTATCCTGGAACAGTGGCGAAAACAGCTCACAACGCTTTTAGACCTCGAGCCTTCTCAAATCGGCCGGATCGGAGGCGGCAAAAAGGAGCAAAACGGGATTATTGATCTGGCTATGCTCCAGACTTTAGCGCGTCTTGAAGATTTAAGCGCGCTTTTCTCAAAATACGGTTTCATCATAGTGGATGAGTGCCACCATCTGCCTGCGGCGACTTTTGAGGCCTGTATAAGAGAAGCCCCGACCAGGTATATTCTGGGCCTCACGGCCACGCCTTACCGCCGGGACGGATTGCAGGATATACTTATCATGCAGTGCGGCCCGGTTCGCCATAAAATGTCGGAACAAATGAGCAATCTCCCGCTGCAATTGAATGTCCGCGAAACCGAATTTGTATGCCCGACAGAGGAGGATACGCCGATTCAGGAAATTTTCCGCGGCATTGTTCATGACGATACGCGGAGTACGTTAATCGAGCAGGATATATCAGCTGCCCTGAAACAAGGGAGACGCTGCCTGGTTTTAAGCCAATGGAACGAGCACTGCCGGGCTTTGGCTGACAAGCTGGCCCGAAAGGGAACGACTCCTTTTGTTTTAAGCGGAACCCAGGGCAAGAAAGAACGCGCCGCCATCTTAAAATCAATCCAGGACACGCCTCCGGACAAGGATTTAATAGTCGTCGCAACCGGACAGTATCTGGGCGAGGGTTTTGACTGTCCGCAGCTTGATACTCTTTTCCTTGCTTTTCCTGTATCTTTCAAAGGCAAACTTATACAGTATGTCGGACGCATCATGCGGGAGCATCCGTCAAAAAAGCGCGTGCTTGTTTATGATTACCGGGATTCACAGGTGCCCGTCTTGAACAAAATGCACGCAAGGCGCCTTAAAACGTACAAGGCTTTGGGATTTAATCGTGATAACCGGAAGGAGATGTTTTTATGACCCGAATTGTTACTACTCAGCCACAAAGTCACAAAGACACGAAAGAAATCAGACAACAAACCGTTTGATCCATAAACTTTCTTTGTGCCTTGGTGTCTTAGTGGCTGAGTAATTACTAAAAATCAGCGTTATCAGCGTTCTATATTC
>JAHJSU010000334.1 GCA_018829985.1 Elusimicrobiota bacterium
AAAGGCGCAAAGGCGCAAAAAAACAGATGCATGCCCGCTTTTCTTTGCGAGCTTTGCGGCTTTGCGCGAGACAAGACAGGCCTGTAGTTACATTTTGCGGCCAAAGGCTAAAAAAGTCAGCCCGAAGGGCCTAATTTAATTATCCGTATTCCAAAAGGCCAAATTAGAGGACTTGTATATGAAAACCATCAGCCTTTTATTAGGTTTAGCTTTTTTGCCGAATCTTTTCCCGTCCGGGGCTTTTGCCCAGGATATGGGCAACGCGCCCAATCCTTTTCAAATTGAAACCAAACGCGACCAATACGTGAAAACCGACGTCCAATCTGCAAGAAAAGCTCTCCCGGCCGAGCGCGCCGCCCTGCCGCCGGAAACCTCCGCCTATGAGACCTTCGTTTCCAGGGACGAGGGCCCAGAAATAAACCAGTTCGGCTATGATTTCTTTAATAAAGCCCCGTCCACGTTCGCCCCGGCGGACAACGTGCCGGTGACCTCCGATTATGTGGTAGGCCCGGGAGACGAAATAGTCATATCCATCTGGGGCAAGGTGGACGCCAGGTTCGCCCTTGAGGTCTCCAGGGACGGCAATATCTCCATTCCAAAAGTGGGGCTTGTAAACGTTTCCGGCCTGACCTTCAGCGAACTGAAGGAGGCGCTCGGCAAAGAGATAGCCAAATATTACACCGATTTAAATGTCAATATCGGCATGGGCTCGCTCCGCTCCATAAGGGTTTATATAGTGGGCAACGCCAGGGTTCCCGGCGCCTACACCATTTCCGCGCTCTCCACCATGGTAACCGCGCTTTTTGAGGCCGGCGGCCCTTCCAAAACCGGCAGTATGCGCAATATCCAGCTTAAAAGGAACGGCAAACTGGTCTCAACCCTCGACCTATACGAGCTCCTTCTCAAAGGCGATAAATCCAGGGACGCCAGGCTTGTAAACGAGGATGTCATCTTTATTCCCCCGGTAGGCCCGCTGGCCGGCATCTCGGGCGACGTGAAAACCCCGGCTATTTATGAGCTGAAAGACGGGGACAGCCTTACGGACCTCATCGCCATGGCCGGCGGTTTCGCCACTACCGCATTCCGCGGCAGCGTCGCCATGCGGCGGATATTCGACCACAGGTTCCGTGATTTCTACGCCGGAGACCTGTCCGAAGTGTATGAGGACAAGTCAAAGGATCTCCGCTTGAGCGACGGCGACCTCGTCAAAGTTTTCTCCATAATAGAGCAGGATAGCGCCGTGAACGTGGCGGGCGCGGTGGCTTACCCCGGCAAGTTCGGCATAGACAAAGACAAGACCCGCCTCCAGGACGTGATAAAACTGGCCGGCGGGCTGCTGCCTTACGCCTCGAACGAGGCCGAACTCACGCGGGTAAAACTTTCCATGGCCGGAGTCCGGACCGAGCGCTTTGTCATGGATATTTCCTATCTGCATACCGGCGCGGAGATGCCGCCGTTCCTGCTGGATCCCAACGACCACATAATGGTCAAACCCATTTCCGAGCGGAAGCTTTACAAGATGGTCAAGGTGGACGGCGAAGTGAGGTATCCGGGCGTCTATACCGTAAAGAAGGGGGAACAGCTTTCCTCCATTCTTGAGCGCGCCGGCGGCTTTACCGATAATGCTTATCCCAGGGGCATAGTTTTCATCCGCGAAAGCGCCCGGGAGCAGCAGCAGGAAAATTTAGCGGAGATAGCGCAGCGCCTTGAAAAGCAGCTGCTGGTGGAAGGCTCGGCCAGGATGCAGACGGCCCTTTCGGCGGAAGAAACCGCTTCCGGCAAGGCCGAAATGGAAGCCAAGGAAAAATTCGTGGCCAACCTGAAGCAGCTGAAAGCGCAGGGCAGGGTATATATAAAACTCAACTCCATGCATAGCCTGAAAGGCTCCGATTATGATATAGAGCTGGAAGAAGAGGATTCAATAACCATCCCGGCCAGGTCCAGCGTGGTAAATGTAGCCGGCGCCGTCATGGCCCAGGGCAGTTATATTTACTCCAGTTCCTCCTACGGCAGTTATGTGAATCTGGCCGGCGGCTACGCCGATTATTCCAAGCCCGGCAAGACCTTTATCCTTAAGGCGGACGGCAGCGCCCGCAAGGCCAGAAAATGCCTGTTCTTCAGCGCCAGTGTGGAGCCCGGCGACACGATTGTGGTCCCTGAGCGGTTCGACCGCATAGCCTGGCTGAGGGAAATAAGGGACTTTACGCAGATCCTGATGAACGTCGCCCTGACCGCCGGCGTGGTGATAAAAGTGTTCTAGGCAGTCGGCGCTTTTTATGAACCAAGCTGATAAAGACATCAAATACTGGGTTTCGTGCTGGGCAAAGGCTGCGCCCCGGCTCAAAAGCCTGCGTTATCTGGAAATACGGAACACGGATACGGCCAAAGGAATTGAAATATTAAACGATGCCTTTGAATCGGCAATGTTAAGCGCTCCTCCCCGCAAAACATCCGGGCTGGTCGAGCAGCAAAGATATTTTAAACGGATGGCGAAATGATCGGATTGTTCCATACAGCCAAAGAATTGCAGGGCATTTTCATGGATAAGGCGTGGAAGTTCTGCTTTATAGGCGGGATCGCTCTTCAGCGCTGGGGGGAAATGCGCCTGACCCGCGATGTGGATGCCGCGCTTTTTACCGGATTCGGTTCGGAAGAACCGGCCATTGACGAATTATTGGCAAGATACAAACCGCGCGTGGAAAATGCGAAAGAATTCGCGCTCGCCAACAGAGTGCTTCTTCTCCAATCCGAAGACGGCATCGGGCTGGATGTGGCTCTCGGAGGAATTCCGTTCGAAGAAGAAATGACCCGCCGCGCCACCTGGTTCGAATTCCTGCCGGAGCTGTCGCTTCTTACCTGCTCCGCTGAAGATTTGATCGTCCTTAAAGCTTTTGCCGACCGCCAGCAGGACTGGGCGGATATTAAAGGCGTAATTATCCGGCAACAAGGCTGTATTTTATGGGATTATGTCCACAAACAACTCGAGCCATTATGCGCGGCAAAAGAATCCCCGGAAATTCCGCGGCATCTGGAGGAAATACGCCGGGTTGTGTGACCCTGCGGCAGACAAGAAAGCGTCCTGGTCGGTTTAAAGAGATGTCTAATTTAATGCTATAGGAATTTCCTTATTGGACTGATTTCACCGCAGAGGCGCAGAGTACGCAGAGAGGCCGTATAGATAACGATTAGCCGCAAAGAAGCGCAAAACGCGCAAATTAAGGAATAAAAATAAGGTTAAGAGATATACCCCATTTTCCCACTCTTGCGCTTCTTGCGCCTTTTTGCGGCCATAACCAATATGAAGATTTCTCTGCGACCTCTGCGTCTCTGCGGTGAATCTGAAAAAGTCCCTGTCCGCCTGAGGCGGACGCCCGGAGGGCGTTAATTTAATGAGAATTTCAAAGGAACAAATAGAATTGCTTAAAAAAAGTATTTTAACATTACTCCCGAATGCCGTAATTTACCTTTTTGGCTCCCGCGTGGATGATAATAAGAAAGGCGGGGATGTTGATATTATGGTTTTATCCGACAGGGAGCTTCTCTGGAAAGAAAAATCACTGATAAAATATAAATATTTTGAAAAATTCGGCGAACAAAAAATCGACATAGTCAGTTTTTCATTTAAAGAGAAGAATCCGTTTAAGCAGCTAACCATGGAAGAAGGGATAAAATTATGAAAAATGGTAACTACTCAGGTCGCTATGAGATGGCGGAATAGAATATAGAACGCTGATAACGCTGATTTTTAGTAATTACTCAGCCACTAAGACACCAAGGCACAAAGAAAGTTTATGGATCAAACGGTTTGTTGTCTGATTTCTT
>JAHJSU010000005.1 GCA_018829985.1 Elusimicrobiota bacterium
ACAAGGTTCTCGGCAGCGCTGCCGCCGCCCCGCCAATACAGTGCGGCGGGCAGGCGGGCGGGGGAAAAACCGGGGGAAACGCGGGTGGCGTAGGTGAGTTCAGTCCCGCCAACACGACACGGCGGGCAGGCGGCCGGGGCGGGGGCGTCAATGGGAAGTAGGTTCGCAGGCTTCCGGCACGGGGCGCGCCGTCGTTCTGCTCCCAAGGTGGCCCGCGCTTACGGGGCACCTCCTATGCGCGGCCGGCCGGCCCTCAACTGGGCCTTAGCCCGGCCGCTCCCGGCCTGCCAGAGGCAGGCCGTACGGCTCCAAATTTCCCGCCAAACAGCCCGGCGGGTCCGCCAAGTTGTAAGGCGGAAATTTTTTTGCTGTTTTCTGGATTATGGCCACCAGAACCGAAAGAGTTGATACCGGGGGCCACTGTCTGATAAAAACCCCGCCCCGGCTTGCTTCGCCGCGCCCTGGCGGGATTTTCTGTCAATATTATGTCGCCCCCGGAAGAAGAGGAAACAACCACAACAAGGAAGCTAAGGCCGGGACAGCCGGGCAGACCCGGCCTTAGCCACCTTATTTTGACCCCGCCCTTATCATGATACAGCATCTCACCCGCCCAATTTTTTATTAAAAATACGTAACTACTCAGGTTCTCCGTATTTTTCACGTATTTTTTGTAGTGGCAAAGCTTGCTTTGCCTTTTTGGGCAGAGTCAAACGCCCCTCCGGTTTTTGCCGGAACCGCGCGTTAAAGGTGTAATAACAAAAAAACCGGCGGGGGAGACAGTCCAACAAGGTTTTCGGCAACGCTGCCGCCGCCCCGCCAATACAGCGCGGCGGGCAGGCGGGCGGGGGAAAAGCCAGGGAAAACGCGGGTGGTTCAGGGGAGCTTAGTCGGCCGGGGCGGGGGGATCAATGTGCCCGCCTCCGCCAAACAGTCCGGCGGTTCCGCCCTCTGGCGGAAAATAATTTTATAAATCTGCGCCCCAAACCGTCTTTTTGGTATTATTGTCTTTGAGGCGCCGATTGAGGAAAGGCCGGCGGTTCTCTGGAAGAAGGATTGTTTACGTGACACGACTTATACAGCATATCAGGCTCAAACCTCTTAAGACGCTTAAACCTTTCGCCATAAGGATCGCTGCGCACATCGCTCTTGCGGCCGGCGCCGCCATCATCATCTCATTGGTTCCGGCCGGCCTTGAAGCAGCCGGCGCCCCCGCATCCAGGCCGGGCTCCGCGGCCGGTCCAGGAGAATCCCTTGTTTTTGAAATCCTCGGGGCGGGACTCGAAGGCTACTTTAACGACTACGAACCCGCCCGGATACATTATCGCATCCACAACCCCGGCCCGCCGCGGAAGATTACCCTCGGGCTGGAGCAGCTCATAGAAGGAAAGGCATCCGTCCCAGTCACGCTTATTAAAAACCATGGAGGGTTCAGCCGGCAGTTTGACATGCCGGCGGGGGCGGTGCTGGAGGGCAGGTTGATAGTGCCTAATCCCAGGGATTTTTTCATCCCGAAAACACGGAATATGCTTACCGCCAGGGACTTGGACGGGCAAACAGTCGCCCGGGCCGATCTTCCCGATTTAAAATCCGGCTCCCCTGTTTTAATTCTTGTGCGCGAGCCCAGGGACGCCGCGCACATACAGACCGCGCTCCTGCTCTACGCCCCCAGGCGGCGGAGCTCCGGCGGTTCAGCGGCGCCGAACGTGGCCGTGCTCGCCGGCCGGGCGCCCGGAATCTGGCACGAGTACACGCCTGCAAAGACGGTGATCCTCGCCCGGAAGTGGGCGGGGCTGGAGAGCGCGCAGCGCAAGGCGCTCACAAGGTGGATAAGCGGCGGCGGAATACTCGTCGTCGCGCCCGGCCGCTGCCCCGACTGGCGCTCGGCGCCCTGGGGCGGGTTGTCCAAAACCTGGGGCCGGTACGGAATGGGAGAAATCAATATCATTCCGGCAGGGCTTGAGCGCGGCGCCAAGGAAGGTATTGACGAGAAGTCCCTCGGCGACTGGTTCGACACAAGGGGGCTCCTGCCGCGGGACTACGAGCGCTCCGCTCAATATTATGGGGCTGACGACCTCCAGTTGACGCACAACTACGCCATGCCCGGAACATGGCTGTTGGCCCTCTTTATCTTTGTCATAGTGCTCCTGATCGGACCGGTCACGCACCTTGTGCTTGCAAGGGCCGGGCGCAGGGAGTGGGCCTGGGCCATTGTTCCCGGACTCAGCCTGCTCCTGGCCCTGGGCGCCTACGGAACGGCCTCCAGGGCGAAGGGAGGGACCGTGCTGGAAATCCGGCACCTGGTGAGGATGTTCGAGGGACTGCCAGAGGCGACGGTCACCACCTCCACGAGGGTGCTGTCCTCCAGAAAGCAGGAGGTCTCCGTGCGCCTTTCGGCCGACGATCCCAACTACCGCTACTCGCAGTATTCGCGTAATGAGATCGTCGCCGAGGCTATCCGCCTGGACGGGATTGATCTTGTTGATATTCCCATGCAGCGCTTCAGCTTCAAGGACCTCCGCTTCACCTCTTTCGTCGGAAACCCTCCAGCCGTGGAAATCCGTCCTGTCGGGAAGGGCGCGGTGGTGGAAAACACGAGCGCGGGGGAGTTAAGGGACGTCTTCTTCCACACCGGCAGCGGCTGGCTGCCGGTCGCCCCGGTCCTGAGGCAGGGTCAGCAGGCCGTGGTCGGCCCTCTCACGAAAGCCGTGGGAGCAAGCGAACTCAAGCCTGATTGGCAGGTGGAGGGCGGAGGGGAACGGCTTGCGCGCACCCTGGGTCCGGCGGTGATGTCGCGAAGGTCGGCCTTCTCCGTTGTCGCCCGCTGTGACTCTAGCGGATTTACCTCCTTGACCATTAAGCCGGCTCCCGACCAGGTTTTTCAGGACACCGTATGCGTCTGGCTGAAACGGGAACGGGAAGGAGCAGCCCCATGACGGCAACCGGCGCATTCCCCTGTGTCCCGGCCGCGGCGGCCGACAGGCTGGGAGTGAGGTTTGGTAGTTTTACCGCCCTGGACGGGGTGAGCTTCACCGTGCCGGCGGCAAGTATAACCGGGCTCGTGGGACCCAACGGCGCAGGCAAGACAACCCTGCTCCGGGTCCTGGCGACGCTGCTTCCGCCCTCCTCGGGGAGCGCATCCATCGGCGGGCTCGACGTCGCGGGGCGGGCAGAGGAGATTAGAAAGACAATAGGGTATCTTCCCGATTTCGCCGGGATCTACCAGGACATGCGGGTCGTTGAGTACCTCGAGTTCTTCGCCGCGACATACAGCCTCGGGCGGACGGAGACACAAAAGTATATTGCCTCGGCCCTCGAGATCAGCGGCCTCGCGGGGAGGGCGCAAAGTTTCATAGAGGAACTCTCGCGCGGGATGCGGGCCAAACTCTCCTTTGTCCGGACCCTGGCGGGGAACCCGAAGCTGCTGCTGCTGGACGAGCCGCTCTCCAACCTCGATCCTCTGGCGCGCTCCGAACTGCTGGCCGTCATCGCAGGAATGCGGGCCGGGGGAAAGAGCGTGCTCATCTCGTCCCATCAACTGGGGGAGATCGAAAAACTCTGCGACCGCGTCCTCTTCCTGGACAAGGGCAGGCTCCTGGAAGAAAGCAGGGAGACGACGGCCTTCTACTCGCTACGCCTTGCGAACCCCGAAGCGGATGCCGCGGCGCTCATCGGAGGGATACAGGGCGTCGCCTCTGTCACCCCCTCGGAGGGGGGCCGTTATCTGCTTAGGCTTGGAACCGGCGCCGACCCGGCGGAAGTCCTCAGGGGGATCGTTGTTGCAGGGCCGGCGGTACTGGAGTGGAGGCCGCTGATCCCCAGCCTGGAGGAAAGGCTTATCAGGGCCGTCCGGGGAGGCGAGGCATGATATTCCGCAACCCGATTTTAAACAGGGAAATAGACCACAGGATGAGGGATAACCGGACCTACTGGATACCGACCGTTTACATCTTTATTCTGGGGCTGGTCACCCTTGTGACCTACCTGATGGTAGTGAAAAACCCCAATAGTGGTCCGGGGTGGGTCATCGGAAAGACTATCTTCCACGTCATTGCCTTCACGCAGATGGCGCTCATCATCCTGCTTGTGCCTTCCGTAAGCGCCGGCGCCATAACAGGCGAGAGGGACAGGGGAACTCTGTCCATGCTTCTGGTAACCCCCATGCCGCGCCGGCGCATAGCGGCGGGCAAACTCCTCGCCTCCATTCTTTACGTGCTGTTCCTGATAAGCACCTCCATCCCTTTCGCCGCGCTCAGCTTCGGATTCGGGGGGACGGACCTGCGGCTTCTGGGAATAACTTACGGCTGCATCATAGTGACGGTCTTCTTTCTGGCGTCTCTGGGTCTTGTCGTCTCGACCCTGATGCGGCGGACGGTCCCCGCCATACTGCTGGCCTACGGCCTCGTGGCCGCTCTCCTTGTCGGCTCGGGGGCGGCTGAACTCGCGCTCCATGCCTTCTATAAGGACTTTAAGAGCATCGTCTTCGTTTACCTCAACCCATTCACCCCGCTCGTCCTGAACGCCATGGACATGCCCAGCGCCGAAATCGCCAATAAACATCTCTATTGGTGGATCACGCCGCTGCTTCTGCTTTTGTTAAGTCTCATCTTCACCGCCGTCGCCGGCCGCCGCATCCGCTCCCTGCGGGAGTAGATTCAATGCAAGATTATCGTGGGTGCGAAGCACAATTTCCGCCATAATGCCGGCGGACCCCCGCCAATACTGCCCGGCGGGCGCGGCGCCGTGCTGTTTTGCGCCAAACATCCCGGCGCATCCGCCGCATTGTTTTCCGCCACACAGCTTCGGCGGACCCGCCGGTTGTTTGGCGGGGGCGGAGGCGGGCAGCGAACAGGTTGACGCCCATCAACAGCCCCTCCGGTTTTTGCCGGAAACGTTCAACAAAAGTTGTAATATCAAAAAAAGCGGCCGCCTGGCGGTAGTTAAATCCCGCTTTATTTCGTAATAGGAATAGACAGGCGCGGGTGGCGGGTGGAGCCCCGCGAACTTTGTTAAAAGAGTTTGGCCGCTTCCTGTTTTATGCCGGGGGGGAGGAATGAGGCCGCCAGGGCGCATTTATTGGCGTAGGCGAGATCGTCCATTGAAAGCCCTATTTTCTCGACAGCCAGCAGGTATTCCTTATTAAGGTCGGTGTCCAGTATCTCCGGGTCGTCCGCGCTTATGGAAACGCTTACGCCGGCTTTTATGAATTTTTTCAGCGGGTGGTCCTCCAGCCTTTTCACCGCCCGCGTCAGGTAATTGCTGAAAGGGTTCGTCTCTATGGTTATGCCCCGCTCCTTTATCAATGAAAGGGTCTTGCCCGACGGATCCTCAACGGACTTCACGCCGTGGCCTATGCGCCCGGGGTTCAGGGAATTTATCGTTTCCAGCACCTGGGTGTATTCGCCTTCCTCGCCGGAATGCACCGTCAGCGGGATCCCGGCTGCGTGAAGTTTCCCGGCCGCCTCCGCGTAAAGCGGGGAGGGATAGTTTATCTCGTCGTCCGCGAAGTCGAAGCCTATGATCCCGCCCTTGTTCTTCACGGCGAAATCCACGGTCTTCAGCGCGGACTCCATTCCGTACGACCGGGACGCGATAACGATAATGCCGCAGAAGAAGGGCAGGCTCCTCCGGAAATCCCGTATCGCGCCCAGCATCACGTCCAGCGCCTTCTGCCAGTCCAGGCCCTTTCCTTTCAGCATGAAGTCCGGGCTGTATCTCAGCTCCAGCAGCCGGATGTTCTCTTTCGTAAAGGCGTCCTCCATAGCCTCGAAAGTTATCCTTTCCACCGCTTCGTAAGAGACGAAGGCGGACTGCGCCAGCTCGAACATCCCAAGCACCTCGGCCAGCGAGCCCATCGGGCCGCT
The DNA here is from genome assembly GCA_018829985.1 of Elusimicrobiota bacterium. GTDB lineage: Bacteria > Elusimicrobiota > Elusimicrobia > Elusimicrobiales > UBA9959 > JAHJSU01. Next base: position 5,862 of record JAHJSU010000005.1, read on the forward strand.
CAGCTTGGCCAGCTTTGTCAGTCCGGCCTCGTCGAAGGTGGGAAGCTTCAGCCCGTGCCTGCGGGCGATATCTATTATGGTGGGAACGCGCACGCAGCCCTCAAGGTGCCTGTGCAGTTCCGCTTTCGGCATTTTTTTTATGGCGTCTTTCAGCCCGGTCATTTTCTATATTCCCGAATCCGGCTCAAAAATGTTTTTTTTAGTATACAAATTGTAAAGCCGGATACAAATACAGAGTTCGTCCCCAAATCTTCAGACACGCGGTTCCGCCGGGCGGACGGGTAAAAATTGAAGATATGCGCCCCGGTTATCTTAAAGCGGGCGCGGAGCTCAGCGCGCCGTCCGTCTTTGTTTTTTCCGAGGCCTGGTATCCCGGGTGGAGACTGAAAATAGACGGTAAAAAGGCCGCGCCGGAAAAGTTCGAGGGTGTTTTCCTGTCCTGCGCGCTTTTGCCGGGTGTGCACACCATAGAGTTCCGCTACCTCCCCGCGTCCTTCATAGCCGGCCTTCTGATCTCCGCGCTGACCCTGTTGGCGTTGCTGCTTTATCGGTTCTTTCCGCGGAAAAAAAATCCTTTCCGGCTCGGCTGCCGATTTTGTATGCTTAACCTATAGGTTAGTAACCTTTAGGTTAAATGGCGGGACCCTTTCCGGGGGATTTACCCACAGGTGGACACCGCATGGCGGTTTCCCCTACGTTTGATGCACATCCGCCTAAGGCGGACACCTGCGCAAGTATTGGAGCAAATATGAACCCATTCATCTTCGGAGAAGTGGTGAAGGACGCCAGTTTTATTGACAGAAAAGCGGAGCTTGAAGCCATTGTTAAAGACCTCTCAGACGGCCAGAAGATGTTTTTAATCGGCCCGCGCCGGTACGGGAAAACTTCGCTTCTCCTTGCCGCCGCCGAAAAGCTTAAGGCGAAGGGCGCGAGAGTGGTTTATCTGGACCTGTTTAAAACCGCCTCAATTGAGCAGTTCGCCGCCGCGCTGGGTAAAGCCTCGGCTGAAATGAGAAAACTGGGCTTTGCCGAGGCCGTTAATTTTATCAAAGATTTTGTTTCCGGTCTGAGGCCCCAGTTTTCCGTAAATCCCGATGGTTCCCTAAGCCTTGGCGTTGACGCTTCGCCCCCGCAGAAAGAGGTCTTCCAGATGATTGAGAACCTGCTGGCATACCCCCAGGAGTTAGCCGGCCGGGAGAAGAGGCGGGTAATTGTGATGTTCGATGAGTTTCAGGAAATAGTCAGCATAGGGGGGGAACCGCTGGAAAAACTTATGCGCGCCGTGATACAAAAACAGCGGAATGTAGGCTATGTTTTCTGCGGTTCAAAAAAAACAATGATGAGCGAGATGGTTTCAAAAAAATCCAGGGCGTTTTTCGGTCTGGGGCCGATTACCCACCTTGATAAAATCCCCTCCGAATATTTTGAAAAGTATCTTGCCGGAAATTTCGCCGGGGGCGGTTTTGACTGCTCCAAAGAAATCCTGCGGTCTATGGTAAGTTCTGCCGGCGGCATACCATACTATATCCAGTACCTCGCCCACGAGCTGTGGGACCTTAAAGCCGAAGAAAAAAAGATAACGGCAGCCGACGTGGAACGGGCAGTGGCGCTTATCGCCAAAAGGAATACGCCGGTTTACCAGAACGTCTGGGAAAATCTGCCGCAAACGCAAAAGCGGCTGCTACAGGGGCTGGCCGCAAATCCCGGAGCCGCGATATTCAGCGGGGCGTTTATCACCAGGTTTCAGCTTAAATCGTCCGCGCTGGTGAAAAAATCTCTGAGCCTGCTGATATCGAAGGATATTATAGAAAAAGAGGCCTCCGGGTATGTTTTTACGGACCATTGGATGGGAGTTTGGGTTAGGCAAAATTGTTCCTGACAAGGCTATGCCGGTGCGAAGCACAATTTCCGCCATATATACTGGCGGACCCCCGCCAATACAACACGGCGGGCGCAGCGCCGTGCTGTTTTCCGCCACACAGCTTCGGCGGACCCGCCGGGTTGTTTTCCGCCACACAGCTCGGCGGACCCGCCGGACTGTTTGGCGGGGGCGGGGGCGGGCAAGGCTGCATACAGGCGCCGTATCAAGGCCTATGGCCATCAAACGGCCAGGCGGCCTTAATTCCTGCGCGCTTTCGCCCGGCACGCACACTATAGAGTTCCGCTACCTCCCTGCCTCCTTCATAGCCGGCCTCCTGATATCCGTGCTGACCCTGCCGGCCCTGCTGCTATATCGCCTCACCCCGCTGAAAACAAAATAGACGTTTAAAAATAACCGCTGTTCGGTAAAATCCGATCACTGGTTATGCGTGGGGACGGGCCGGGAGCGGGGTTGCCCTTACGCCGCGTAGAAAAAAGGTACCTTTTGAGGCTTCAATTAAACATTGTACGCTGGGGGGAAGCTGAGGGGGCGACGGCGGGTTTTCTGCGCGCTCCCTTCTGGGTTTCCCGCCAAACAGCCCGGCGCTGTGCCCGCCGTGTTGTATTGGCGGGGGTCCGCCTTCGGCGGAAAGCCTTGGGTTGGGGTCTGGAGCGAATTTCTACCATTAGGAAACGGCGAAGAATGTCTGAGCTCCGCACTGTGCGCGGAGTGAGTTCTTCGCCGGCGGAAGACCACGGGCTTCTTCCCCCAAAACCCGGTCTTGGAGCGCCAAGGCAATCCCCCGGCTCTTTTTAAGGCCCAGCTTACTCCCAAAAGCGTACGGGAAACACGGCGGCGACCCCGACTGGGCAACATGCGGCTCTGAGCCCAAAGTTTGTCAGCTTAGTATTACCTCATTCGCCCTCTTGTCGCAAAACCATATTAATGTATGGCATAAAGCCCATATATCTTGTATACTATACCAAGGATGATACATTTTGGCCGTTTGATGGGCATAGCCCCTGATACGGCACTGGCATAGCCTTGAATGGGACGACAGGAAGGATGGGGAAAATCAGTCAAAACATGTAACTACTCAGGTTCTCCGTATTTTTCACGTATTTTTTGTAGTGGCAAAGCTTGCTTTGCCTTTTTGGGCAGAGTAAACTCTGCCACTACGACGACAGACCTGAGTAGTTACCAAAACATAACGTATCCTTTAGGCTTGCTCAATACGCATTCCTTGATCCCAGACGCATCATCGCCGAAGACTTGGAGCATAGCGGGGAGGAAAAACGGTTTTTTTGCTTTGGCCGGGTAAGAGAAGGAATCCTGACCGTCCGCTTCACGTTTAGGGAGAATAGGATTCGGATTATTGGGGCGGGATACTGGAGGAAAGGGAGGACAATTTATGAAGAAGAAAATAAGATACACGGATGAGCCGCTTGGACGACTGCAGGTAGTCAAAGACTTCCTGCCTTCTCCGGAGAAACTGGTTTTTAAAGAGGATGGCGTTAAAGTCACTATGACATTGAGCAAGTCCAGCGTCGAGTTTTTCAAGAGAGCGGCGCATAAGTACCACACTCCGTATCAAAAGATGATCCGGAAACTGATTGATGTTTACGCAACTCATTATCCATTACTCTAACCATCCGCTTTAGTGGACGACTTCGTGCGGCGTTCATCTTCCCCAAAAACCCGGTCTTGGAGCGCCAGGGCAATCCGCCGGCTCTTTAAGGCCCAGCTTACTCCCAAAAGCGTCCATCTCTCACCATCCCACACACTTCCAGACGGGGCGGGAAAATGGTAAAATGTTTGTATTGAGCATGGTGGAGCGGTCTAATTTCTGCTTCTCAGACTTCCTTGGTTTCCGGATAGTTCTTATTTATCCCTGACAAGGCTGTGAAAATAAGCGAACCCCGGTCCGCTCAGATGGTGACGGCTCTCAAGCAACTATTCAGGTCTTTGCCGGGAAATTAGAAAATCCCCCTCAATCCCCTCCGCCAAAAAACCGGCGGACAGGCTTTTATGAAAAGGGGGAACCTGAGTAGTTACCTGCTTAAGCAGTAACTGCAAATGATAACGATACGCAATATTCACAAATCTTTTGGCAGCCAGGCCCTTTTTGAGGACGCCTCGCTGCAGATAAACTACGGCGAGCGCTTCGCGCTGGTCGGACCGAACGGCGCCGGCAAGACCACCCTTTTTAAAATGATGCTCCGCGAGGAAGAGGCGGACGAAGGCGGGATACAGTTCAAAAAAGGCGTCGTGGCGGGCTATCTCCCCCAGGAGAACGCGCCGGTTTCGGAGCGCACCGTCCTGGCGGAAACGCTGGAAGGGCTGGACGACTTTGACAGCCGCCTTGAGGCCGAGGCCAAAGCGGTCCTGATGGGGCTTGGTTTTAAAATTTCCGATTTCAGCAGGATCGTCAACACTTTAAGCGGCGGCTGGGCCATGCGGGCGGCCATGGCGCGCCTTTTGATAAGGAAGCCGGACCTGTTGCTGCTGGACGAGCCCACCAACCACCTGGACCTCGATTCGCTCTTCTGGCTCGAGGATTATCTCGCGTATTATCCCGGCGCGGTATTCATCATCTCGCACGACAGGGCGTTCATAGACACGGTCTGCGGCGCCATTGTTGCCGTGCAGGATAAAAAGCTGAAAGTCTACCACGGCGACTACGCCCATTACCTAACCCAGCGGGAAAGTGAAAAAGAAAATTTGCTGTCCGCATGGAAGCAGCAGCAGGAAGAAATAGAGCAGATGGAAGATTTTATAGCCAGGAACCGCGTGCGCTACTCGACGGCCTCCCGGGTGCAGAGCATGATAAAGCGCCTCGAGAAGCTCGAGCGGATAGAGCTGCCGGCGGAGACGAAGACCGTCAAGATACGGTTTCCCCAGCCCGGCCGCATCGGGGCAAGATCACTTGAGCTTAAAAATGTCGGCAAGAGCTACGCTTTGCCCGGGCGGGAACCCATAAAGGTGTATGAAAACCTGGATTTTGAATTGCAAAGAAACCAGAAAATGGCTTTTGCGGGGCACAACGGCGCGGGAAAATCCACGCTTCTGAAACTGCTGGCCGGCGTGACGGAGCCGGACAGCGGCGAGCGGGCGCTGGGGCTTAATGTAAAGACAGGCTATTTTTCCCAGCACAGGGAAGGCACGCTGGACCCCCGCAAGACCGTGCTGCAGGAAGCCATGGACAACGACAGGATGAACCCGGAGCTTATGGTCAGGACGGTGCTGGGCACCTTCCTGTTCCCCGGCGACAACGTGTTCAAGAAAAGCGGGAGCTTGAGCGGCGGCGAAAAAAGCCGGCTGGCGCTGGTGAAACTGCTGCTGGACCCGCCCAACGTGCTGCTGATGGACGAGCCCACCACGCACCTGGACATCCCCAGCGTAGAGGCGCTTATAGGGGCCTTAAAAAATTTCGAAGGCACTATGTGCTTCATAAGCCACGACCTCTACTTTATAAACTCCCTGGCCGACTACGTCGCGCATATAGAAGAAGGCGGCAAGATCACCATGTATCCGGGCAATTATGATTATTTCCGCTACCGGCAGGAACAGCTGAGCGCCGAAGCGGAGGGAACCTCCGTCCCGGACTCCCGCAAGCCCGAGCCTTCACGAAGGCCGTCCGACGAGGAATCCCAGGCCTGGAGAGAAGAGCGGCGCCGGAAGAAATTGCTGGAACAGAAAGAGCGGAAAACCGGAAAGTTCGTTGAAGAAATAGCCCGGCTCAGGGCTGAGATAGAAAAACTGGCCGCCCGGCTTTCGGACCCGGCCACGCACGAAGATTACGCGCAGGTCAGGGAAGTCAGCGAAAAGATACGGGCGCTGGAAGCTTCGGCCGCCGCGAAAGAGGACGAATTTAAAAAGCTATGAGCGTGAGGAACAGAAGTCTAAAGTGGAGAGTAAATAGAACGGAAGTTGAGAGTGGAGAGTCTAAAGTAATAACGAAATATTTCAATACTCTACACTTTCGACTCTAGACTTTAGACTGTGGTTGTCTGGAGAACATCAAAATGACGCACCGCAAAGATGATACGCGCAGGCGCGGCGACCTGCGCAACATTGCCATCATAGCGCACGTGGACCACGGCAAGACCACGCTGGTGGACGCGATGCTCCGGCAGACCGGCTCGCTAACGGCTAAGGAAGACGCGGGCGGGCGCGAATGCATCATGGATTCCAACGACCTGGAGCGCGAGCGCGGCATAACCATACTTTCAAAAAACACCTCCGTGAAATACGGCGGGACCGTCATACACATAGTGGACACGCCCGGCCACGCCGATTTTGGCAGCGAAGTGGAGCGGGTGCTGAGAATGGTGGACGGGGTCCTGCTGCTGGTTGACGCGCTGGACGGCCCGATGCCGCAGACCCGCTTCGTGCTGAAGAAATCACTGGCGCTGGGCCTCAAAGTCATAGTTGTCATAAACAAGATAGACCGCCTGAACTGCGACCCGCACGCGACGCTGGACAAGGTCTTCGCGCTCTGCATGGAACTCGGCGCCAGCGACGACCAGCTGGACTTTCCGGTCATCTACGCCTGCGGCAGGGAAGGCTGGGCTACCATGGACGCGGAAGTGAAAGGGAAGGACCTTAAAGCGCTTTTTGACGCTATTGTGAATTATGTGCCGGGCCCGCTTGAGAAAGACTCCGAGCCGCTGCGGATGCTCGTCACCATGCTGGATTACAGCCCCTACACCGGACGCATCGGCATAGGGCGGATATTCCAGGGCGTCGTAACGCCGGGGAAGCTGGTGGCCCTGGGCTCTCCGGAACGCGCTCCGGCGGCGCGCAAGGTTATGCAGGTCATGGGTTTTAAGGGGCTTGAGCGCGTCCAGCTTGCGCATGCCCGTTCCGGCGATATCGTGGCTGTTTCCGGGCTTGAGGGCGTGGAGGTGGGGGACACGCTCTCTCCCGCCGAGGAACCGGGCTGCCTCGCCGGCCTTGAGATAGAGAAGCCGACCGTTTCGATGGAATTCTACGCCAACGACAGCCCGTTCGCCGGGCGGGACGGGAAGTTCGTCACCGCCACACAGCTGCGCGACCGGCTTTTACGCGAAGCCGAATCCAACGTGGGGCTTAAAGTGGAAGAGCTGCCGGGCAAGGGCGGGTTCAAGGTCTCGGGCCGCGGCGAACTGCACCTGGCGATACTCATAGAGACCATGAGGCGCGAAGGCTTCGAGCTGTGCGTTTCCAAGATGACCGTGATAACGCGCACGGAGAACGGCATCGTTATGGAGCCGGTGGAATACCTTGTGCTGGACGCTCCGGTCGAATATCAGGGCGCCGTCATGGACGCGCTGGGCCGCAGGGGCGCGCAGATGAAGGATATGCGTATGTCGGAGGACGGCAGGGTCAGGTTCGAGTACATCATCTCGGCCCGCGCGCTGATAGGCTTTAAATCGGATTTTATGACCTTCACGAAGGGCAACGGCCTGATGAATTACAGTTTCGGCGGCTACCTGCCGGAGGGGAACTTCACCCCGCCCAAGCGCAACGGGGCCTTCGTGGCCAAGGAGCCGGGCCCGTCAGCCGCCTACGCGCTTAACAGCCTCCAGGACCACGGGGTGATGTTCGTCAGCCCCGGGGAAGAGGTGTACGCCGGGCAGCTTGTCGGAGAGAACTGCCGCGGCAACGACCTGGTGGTCAACCCCTGCAAGGAAAAGAAGCAGACCAATATGCGCTCCAGCACTTGCGACGAGTCCCTGATCCTCACGCCGCCGAGGCGGTTCAGCCTTGAGCAGGCGATAGAGTACATAGAGGAGGACGAGTTCGTGGAGGCGGTTCCGCGCACCCTGCGGCTCCGGAAAAAGGTTTTGGACCATTCGCTCCGCAAACGGGGCGACAAAGAATACATCTGACGGCGTTCGCTGCCGTCACTCGCTTTTCAGTATGTCGGTCTTCTGCACGCCGCGGGCTTTTGTGGCAGCGATGGAATATTTAGGCATGACCTTTATGACCGTCGCGGTTCCTGCCTTTTCCGGTTCCGAGCCCAGCGATTCGCCGGTGTCCGGGTCGATCAATTCCTCTCCCGGGCGGTAAATGGTATAGGTGTTCCCTTTCCGCTCGCCGCCGGTCTTGCCGGAGCACGGGAAACACGGGCGTTGTTACACGCTCCCCTTTTTTTGCTATCCTGTAATCGCATTTATGTTCCCCGCGCGCCTCATGTCTTCCAGATGGTCCAGGGCCGCCCTCCCGGCGCTGGCGGCCGCCGCCTTCTGCCTTCTCGGGTATCATTATTCTTTCGATCCCGTGAATGCGGCGGCGGAATATTTAAGGTTCCCGGAGGGAAGCCACCTGCTGGCCGGCCTGGGCGGCAGCAGTGTCGGCCGAAACATGCCGCTTTATCCGGCTTTCCTCGCCGCGGCCATGAACCTCGGTGCAGGGCCTGTGACCCTTTTCGTCGTGATCCGCCTGGCCGGTTACGCGCTGGTCTTCTTGACCGGCTGTCTGCTTCGCGGGTATTGGACGGGGTTCGTTTCCCTGCTCCTCGCCGGCCTCGCGGAGGCCTCTTCAGGATACGCCTATGACGGCGAGCAATCTTTTTACAGCATTTTCCTGCTGCTGGCGCTGTCGCTGCTGTTATTGAAAAGGCGTGAAGACACGTTCCGGAACAATATCCTGGCCGGCCTGGCGGTCGGGGCTTCCATGCTTGTCCGCACCCCGCTTTTCCTTTTCCCTCCTCTTTTTGCGCTCTGCGACCTGTTATACGGCGGAGCCCGCCCCGGCGCTTTTCTGAGGCGGGCGCTGGTTTTCTTCGCGGCCGCCTATGTCCTTCTTCTTCCGTGGGGATTCCTGAACAAGTCCATCACGGGGAAGTTTTCCCTCTTTGAGGGCGGAAGGGCGGACACCAACCTTATCACCGGCGCAAAGGGCGCCATATATACCATGGAGGGTGATTCCCGACGCCTGGCGGGACTGGACGGGGCCGGCGGGGCTTTTTCCTTCTATGCGGGCGAATTCGCCAAAGCTCCCGGCCGGTTCCTGCTGACGGCGCTGAAACGCCTCCGGCATATTTTTTTCTTCTCGCCGCTGCTGTTCGGGCTGTTCCTGGTCGCGCTGGCGTTCAGCCGGGAGCCGGACCGCCTGCGCGTTTTCTGCCTGCCCTTATATTTCTTCCTCGTCCATTCGCTGCTGTCCGTGGAAGCGCGCTATTTCTACCCGATGCCGTATATCCTGCCCCCGCTTATAGCCGGGAGCTTCGTCCCGAAGCGGTTCGACGATGAACCGGCGGCTGTGAACGCGGCAGGCGGGATCATTTACGCCGTTTTCGTCCTTTCCCTTTGTTTCATCCTGTTCGTGGAAACTCTCGTGCTTGCCTATCCGTTCCGGGCCGCGCGTAACGGTTCCGGCAAAGAAGCTTTTTCTAAAACATTGGACGGCTTTCCCCGGGACGCCAACCTGCACGGGCTTAAATGCAGGCTGTTCTGGCGCGAGGGTGATGATAAAGGTTTCGGGGAATGCCTGGCCGCTTCCGGGAAATTCGGGGACAAGGCCGCAGGCTATTTTTTCGCCGCTTCCTCTTCCGCCGATTCCTCCGGTATGCCGCTGGCGGTTGGACTGGACTGCCTGGTGATACGGATGCTGCGCGAACTGGAACTCGGGGACCGCGCCGCCGCAACAATTTCCTTCAGGCAGGCCTACGCCATGTATGGGGCTACTATTAATCTGCTGCGCGGTACGCCTTACGAAAAGGACAGGGAAATAGCGGCCCTGATAGAAAAGGATTCGGGCGGCTTTTTCGACAGGCATGTCTACTACAAACTGCTGTATTGGCCGCCGGAGCGCATGGGGAAGATACTTTCGGAACTGGAAAAGGTCTCCCCGTTCGGCGGCCGGCTGAAACTCCTGCAGGGTCTGGTCCGGGATATCAAAAGTCATAAAGACGGACTGCAGCTCAGGGGCTGGATCGCCGCCGATATCTTCGGCCCGCCTTTCGGAGAGCGCGGGCGTTTATGGAAGGAAGAGGGTAAAAAGGCCAAGGAATTATCCGATTCCGCCGTGGAGAAAATGCGCGCCGGGCGCCTGGCGGAGGCGGAAAGGCTTCTGATGCGGGCGGCGGAGATCAGCTCCAGCAACCCCGAGGTTTTTATGAACTTATGCGCGCTGCGCGGTATGCAGGGCAGGAAAGAAGCCGCGCTCCAGGCCTGCCGGCTGGCCGCCGAAGCGGTTTATCTAAACCCGGAAAACCGCATCCCCGCGTTCGAGGCTCTCGCCTGCGGCGCGCTGATGGAAAGGTACAGGCTTCTTAGAGAACTGGGGCGCGGGCCTGAGGCGGAGAAAGCGCTGCGTTTGGCCGTGACGAACGCGCCTGACGGCTGGGCAGGCCTTGCCGCCGCGCGGGCGGAACTGAAAAAGACCGGTGACAGGTTAAAGTAGGGCGTCAGTTTTCCGCTATCTGAAAATGCTCCCTGGGATGCATGCAGCCCGGGCATCCCTCGGGCGGTTCCTGTCCCTCGTGGATATAGCCGCAGTTAATGCAGCGCCATTTGATCTTGGAATTTTTCTTTAACTCCGCGATTCCTTCCAGGTTTTTTTGGCAGGCGGCCAGGAGTTCCTTGTCCCTGGGCGAGATTTTCGCCGCGTGGAACTGCTTTTTCAAGGCGCAGACCTTTTCGCAGTTGGCATAGTCCTGTGCCTTGAAAAACGCCTCTGCGAGGCTTGAATAGGCTGAAGGGTTCAGCTTTAACACAAGCAGGTTTTCCGGCCTGCCGGCCTTCCCGTAGATGTCGACGAATGTGTCGAATTCCCCCGGCGCTTTGAACTCGTCCAGCAGCCTGCCCGAGCGCAGCATGGTCAACGCCAGCTTATAATTGGCTTCCGTCGCCACCACGACCGCGTAAGACAGCAGGAAATCATACGGGAGGTTTTCCTTGGGCAGGTCGCTGAGGGCGCGCCGCCCGCGGTAAAGTTCCAGCATCTCCTCCCGCGGCAGGTTTTGCGGGTTTCCGCCGAGGGCCTTGTATTGAATGTACAGCCTCAGCGCATTTTCGTAGCTGCCGGCAAGCGTTTCGTCCTTTATTTCCGACGGCAGCGTCTCCCGCAGTTTCGCCTTCTTTTTTGCTTTTGCGGCGACCAGGACTATCACCAGCAATACGGAAAGGCCGGCCAGGCCCTGCAGGCTCATTTTTATCGTCCGTTTCAGCTGTTCCTCTTTTTGGCGCTGGGCGTTAACCGCTTCGTTAAGCTTCTCCTCGCAGGCCCTGGTCGGTTTGTAGGAAAACGCCTGGGTGAATTCCGTCACCGCTTTCTCAAGGTTCTCTCTTGTCGGCGAGGAAAGGAGCCGGACCCCCGCCGCATAATGCAGGTCGTAGTTCTTGTTCCTTTCGATTTCCATTTTATCCCGTTCTTTCATTTCCTTGTCCCGTCTTTCCGCTTCCCACGGCGTCAGCCATAGCTTGATCGTTTTATCAAAACTTCCGGACGCCAGATATTTCCCGTCCAGGGAAAAAGCCAGGGACTTTACCAAACCGCTATGCCCGCTGAACGTTCTGGTGAGCATGCCGTTGGATACATTCCAGGCGCTTATCATGTTGTCCCTGCCTCCGGAAAAGACGTACTTGCCGTCCGGGGAATATGAAACGGTAAAAACCGGCTGTTGCCGGCCGGCAAAAGTTTTTATGCACATGCCGTCAAGGATCCGCCAGATCTTAACAGAGCCGTCCTCGCTTCCGGAGGCGACATAATTCCCTGTTTTCGAAAAAGACACTGAATTGACGGCATCATTGTGCCCCTCAAGAGTTATTTCACGGTTGCCGCTTTCAACATCCCAGATCTTTATGGTGCGGTCCGCGCTTCCGGAAGCGAGGCGCGTTCCGCCGGAGGAGACGGCAACCGAATAAACATAGCCTGAGCGCCCTTTAATCGTCTTGTAAGGCTTTTTAGAATTAACCCGCCAGAGTTTAATCGTACCATCGCTGCTTCCCGAAGCAAGGCGGTTTCCATCCGGAAAAAAAGCCACTGACAAGACGGAATCCCGGTGGCCTTTTAATGTTCTTATGCAGGAGCCGGTTTCGATGTTCCAGATCTTTATTGTGGCGTCTTCGCTTGCAGACGCAAGATTCGTCCCATCAGGAGAAAACGCGACTGAATTTACGAAATTATCATGTCCTGTAAGCGTTTTAACGCATGAGCTGTCTTCCAGGCGCCAGATTTTCAGGGTCTTGTCCACTCCCCCTGCCGCGAGATATTTCCCGTCGGAGGAAAACGCGATCGAATAGATAATCCCCGAATTCCCCTTGATGGTCTTCATCAGCAGGCTTTCCTGCCCCGCGTGGGCCGCCGGGCCGTAAACATATGCGCCCAGAAAACAAATACACAGAAAAAACGTTTTCATTTTTGAGTCCCCTTTAGCTTTAGCTTAAAAATATAATACAATCCTTTCGGGAGCGCCGTCAAAGGGGCTCGTCGTCCCGGCTATAAGCTGACCATGGCGTATCTCGCCGTCAAACTGATTCTCCAGACGGTTTTTTTGTATTATAACCTTTGAGTCCCGAATCGGCAAAAGCCGGGAAAGGGTTGCCTAAGGGAAGTTAACCGGTGTCGTTAACGCTTTACTTATGATCGTACAATGTAAAGGGACTTATGAAACACCACAGCAGCGTTGCTATTACCTGGATATCTTATTAAGGAGAATATATGCCGGAAATGGAAGCGGGAAAGATAACGCATTATTTTGGGCGCGTGGGCGTCGGCATGGTGGAAGTGACGGAGACGCTGAAGGTCGGAGACACCGTTCATATCAAGGGGAACGTCACGGACATCACGATGCCCGTGGAATCCATGCAGGTGGACCACAAAAGCGTGGCGGAGGCCCTTAAAGGGCAGACCGCCGGCGTGAAAGTCCCGGGCAAGGTCCACCCCGGCGACAAGGTCTTCAAGGCGATGCCGTAAGGGATCAGCGGTTCCGGGCCGCTTGTTTTTGCGGGCGTAATTTGCCGGTTAATACCGGCAAACAGACTTAAGATTGATTCTCCCGTAAAAAGTCAATTTTGCTCAAAAACCGCCTTTGTAGCCGCAGGCTTCAGCCTGCGTCCGCCTTAGGCGGATGGCTTACTGTTTTTCGCAGGCTAAAGCCTGCGGCTACCGTTTGGGACTTTTTACGGGAGAGTCAAGATTAGAACCCCAACCCGACTCCGAAGTTTATTTCCAGACCGTCGAAGTTTTTCAGGTCCGCTACTCCTGCCGCGGCGCCGAAAGGACTGACCACGTTAAAGTTCCTTATGAACCTGTAGCCAACGCCTACAACCGCGTAGGTGTCAATTTTTCCGGAAGAGGTATAGGTAATCCTGCCCAGAGGCTCAAGAAACGGACTGGTTACAGGGTTCACGACGGCGGCTGTGGAGTCAAGGTCTGCGCTGGTAGCCGCGCCAATCCACATTCCAAAATCAATATTCAGTTTATCCTTGCTTACTGTCCTGTAGTAGGCAGTGATTCCTTGAAATGTAACCGTATGGTTGCCTCTAATTATAGCAGCTGCTACTATGTCTTCCGCTCTCACACTCAGCTCTTCCACTCTGTATCCCATTGTCAGTGAGTCGTCCAGCTTTACATTCAGACCGATGCCGGTTCCAATTCCCTGATAACGGCTGTCAGACGGCATGTAATATACGCCGAGTATGTCAAAGCCCAATCCCGCGGAACTTACAGCCGCGGCCGCCGGCTGCAGGGAACACGCAACGACTGCGGCCGCAAGTAACAGCTTTGTAACTATCTTCATTTTTCCTCCTATAGGCTAAGTACGGCTGATTACTATCCACAAATTGTACGATATGGTGCAGGTAATGTCAAAAGTCAGAATTATCGCGGTTTTTGGCAATGCTTCCGCTGTCAGGCGGGAAAAATGCCCGGGCAAAATTTGATATTTATAAGGGAATCACTCAGCCGGCGCGGGCCCCGCACTTTGGCTCGTTGCAGAAAAAGTGCGGGGCATAGCCTTGGCCGCCTGATGAGCATAGCTCCTGATGCGGCACTGGTATAGCCTTGACAAGTATTTGGCTATTTGGCAAAATAGTCAAATATGAAACAGGACCTCAAGAAAAGTTACGCGTTCCAGGCCGGGATAATAAAGGCCATGGCGCACCCGACCCGGCTTTTAATACTCAATTCGCTTAAAAAGAAGGAAACCTGCGTCTGCGAGCTGCGAGACCTGGTGGGCGACGACATCTCCACCGTGTCGAAGCACCTGCTGGTGTTGAAGAACGCCGGCCTGGTAGCCGCCCGCCGGGAGGGGAACTGGCTGCATTATAGACTGACCTGCCCCTGCGTGCTGGATTTCACTAATTGCATTAAAAGGGTAATGAAATGAACTGGAAAGAAGAGTGGCGCTGGCTGGCCGCTTTTGCGGGCGTTTTCTTCGGTTTTTACTTCCTGCCGGCGGGGCAGCCCCGCTTTGACGGCGCCATAACCGAGGCGCTTGAACTGACCAAGTGGTATACCCGCGAGCACGTGGCGCTCTGCCTTATTCCCGCGCTTTTTATCGCCGGCGGCATTTCGGTTTTTGTCAGCCAGGCTTCCGTTATGAAGTATTTCGGGGCGAAGGCCGATAAATTCCTTTCTTACGGCGTGGCCTCGGTTTCCGGCACGATACTGGCGGTCTGCTCCTGCACGGTGCTGCCGCTGTTCGCCGGCATTTACAAGCGCGGCGCGGGTCTCGGCCCGGCCATCGCTTTCCTTTATTCCGGCCCGGCCATAAACGTGCTGGCCATAGTGCTTACCGCGCGCGTACTCGGCTTTGAAATGGGCGCGGCGCGCGCCATAGGCGCGGTGGTTTTCAGCATAGTGATCGGCCTGGCCATGCATTTTATCTTCAGGCGCGAAGAATCTGCCAAGGCAATCGCTCAGGCGGATCTGCCGGAGCCGGAAGTGAAAAGGCCGCTCTGGCGGACTTCCTTCTATTTCGCCGCCATGGCCGCGGTGCTGGTCTTCGCCAACTGGGCCAGGGCTGAGCCTTCCGACGCAGTTTTTCACGCGGTTTACCGGATTAAATGGCCGCTGACGGCCTTTTCAGCGCTGGCACTGGGGCTTATGCTTAAGGCTTGGTTTGCCGCTGATTCCAAAAAACTTATTATAGCGTCCATTCCCGCGCTGGCCCTGGCTTTTCTTTACAGCGATCTGCCCATACTTTCTTTCTCCGCGGGTTTTATCGGCCTTTCCTGGCTGCTGAACTCTTCCGGAGAAGGGGAACTTAAAGACTGGTTCGTCGCGTCCTGGGACCTGTCAAAGCAGATCTTCCCGCTTTTGATTGCGGGCGTATTTATCTCGGGTTTCCTGCTGGGCAGGCCGGGGCACGAGGGCGTTATCCCTTCGGCCTGGGTGGCCGGGGCCGTGGGCGGCAATTCCTTCGCCGCCAATTTTTTTGCATCAATAGTGGCGGCTTTTATGTACTTTGCCACGCTTACGGAAATCCCCATACTGCAGGGCCTGCTGGGGTCCGGCATGGGTAAGGGGCCCGCGCTCGCGCTGCTGCTGGCGGGGCCGACGCTTTCCCTTCCCAGCATGCTGGTTCTAAAAAGCGTGATGGGCTTAAAAAAGACGGTGGTTTATGCGGCCCTGGTGGTGGCAATGGCGACTTTCAGCGGAATGTTCTACGGGTCTTTTTTCTAACGGAGGAAATATGAGAAGAAAAATACAAGTGCTGGGTATGGGCTGCGCCAAATGCAATAAACTTTACGCGGCGGCGGAAGCCGCGGCTAAAGAGCTGGGCATAGAGTACGAGATGGAAAAAGTGGACGATATAAACAGGATAACGGATATGGGCGTGATGATGACCCCGGCCCTGGCTATAAACGACGACGTTAAATTCGCGGCCAGGATACCGTCCGTTGAGGATCTTAAGAAAATAATCTCGGAGGCAAAATAATATGGCCGAACAATGCGCCTGCGGCGGTAAAGCGATGCTGGTATTCCCCTGCTCGGGGGCGGCGGACGTGGGAGAACTGTCCGACAGGGCGGCGCGGATGCTCTCAAAAGAGACCTGCGTTAAAATGAGCTGCCTG
>JAHJSU010000335.1 GCA_018829985.1 Elusimicrobiota bacterium
AAGGCGCAAAGGCGCAAAAAAACAGATGCATGCCCGCTTTTCTTTGCGAGCTTTGCGGCTTTGCGCGAGACAAGACAGGCCTGTAGTTACATTTTGCGGCCAAAGGCTAAAAAAGTCAGCCCGAAGGGCCTAATTTAATATAGTTTAATATAGTTTAATTTTCGTGTTTCGCCAAAGGGAGAGCAACCATGGATTTCAGCACCATACTGGGCCTGATAGCGTTAGCGGCTCTTATTTCTTTAGGCATAGCCACCGATCAGATTACCTCTTCGCTGGTCAATCTGCACGGCGTCGGCGTGGTGCTTGGCGGAACTTTTGTGGCTATGCTCATAAACACGCCTCTGAAGTACCTGGTGAAATCGGTAACGGAACTAAAGTCGCTGATGCTTGACGACGAGACCGTTCACCTCCAACAGGCGCTGCCCGTGCTGGTATCTTTGGCGGAGCAGTGCCGCATGCGGGGGCTTTCCGCGCTTAGGGATGCGGATAAAAATGTCGCCAACGGTTTCCTTGCCAGAGTGGCCGACGCCGCGCTTGAATACAACGATTTCAACTTCGTCAAACAGGTGATGGAACAAGAAATCAACCAGGCCGCCGACGATATGAATGAAGTAGCCAATGTGTACCGAACCATGAGCATTCTCGCGCCCATGTTCGGCCTGCTTGGCACGCTTATAGGCATCATCGGAGTTTTAAAGCAGCTTTCCGACCCCGAGAACGTGGGTCCGGCCATGGGTGTGGCAATAACTTCCGCTTTCTACGGTATTTTATTGGCCAACATGGTCTGCGTGCCCATAGCCGGCAAGATACGGGCGCGTATCTGGTTGAGGGTTAAACTGAAGTCCATGATTCTTGAGGGCATACTTGAAATTATGAAAGGCAGCATCCCGCTGGTGGTGGAAAGGCGGTTGCAGGCGTATCTGGGGTAAGGCAGGGGACAGAGGATAGCGGACAGCGGTGAGGGGTCAGAGGTCAGAGGCGAGAGGGTAACCGCAGGCTGTAGTCGCAAGCTTTTCCGCCAAACAGCCCGGCGGATCCGCCTCAGGCGGAAGCTTGCGCCATTTCCGCAGGCTGACACGCAGGCTGAAGCCTGCGGCTACAGGGAATATGGAAAATTGACGCTGAACGCCGAGTGAGAAGTCAGAAGTCAGAGGACAGATATGAAAAATAGTGTGATAACAAAAGCGGCGCGCGGCAGGAGCATTCTTCGCTCTCTGCCGCCTGGCTTGCTTTTCGCCTTTTTTTCTTTGCCGCTGCCCCTGACCTCTGTCCTCCACGCCCAGAGCCTTCCGCTTGACGACAAGGCGCGTTACGAACGCTCCCTTGAGCAGAAAGCCGACGAAGTGATACTGAAGATGCTCGGCCCCAACCAGGCCAAGGTGGCGGTGCGGGCCTCAATGGATTTTACCCGGACGGAAAGGGTGGATGTGATCTCAGGTACGGCCGGCAGCGCGGACAAGGGCAAGATGTTTAAATGGCAAAGCATGTCCGTCGAGGGCCAGCCTTTTAATGAATATCTTTTGCCCGGGTTCCCCTCTTTGGAAGAGGCGGCGGCCCCGGGCCAGACTTACCAGAAACAGATGCTGTTTCCCGTTTCATTTATCAAAAAACTTACGGTCAGCGTCATTGTAAACACGAACCTGGGCGAAAGCGAGGTCCGGGCCGTGCGCAATGTGGTTTCAGAGGTGCTGGGCCTTGACGCCGCGCGCGGCGATGAGCTGGCCATGATAAAAGCCCCTTTCGCCCCTATCTGGAAAACCATCTGGTACACTCCGGACGCCCTCAACCTGGTGTTCAAATACGTTATTTTGACGGTACTGGGCATTGTCTCCATGATAGTGGTGTCGGTGGGCTTTTTAAAACTGGCAGACGCCATGAACACCATGGCAAAGGCCCAGCAGAGCCACCAGATAACCATGGACATGGGCAAGAGCATGACGGGCGGGGGGGGGCTTCCCGGAGGCCCCGCCGGGGGTGAAAAGCCTGAACCGGCCGGCCCGGAGAGAAGAGAAAGTCCGGGCGGGGGCGAAGCCGAAGGGCAGGAACTGGTGTTTAATATCAGGCCCGATCAGTTGGATTTTCTGGTTAATCTCATGAGCGGGGAGGACCCCTCCAATGTGGCGCTGGTCGCCGGGCATCTGGAAAGCGGGGTCAGAAGCGCATTCCTGCGTAAACTGCCGCCCGACTTCTCTTCGGAAGTGATTTCCAGCATGGCGAGGGTAAGGTTTGTGGAGACCGAGGTTATAATGACCATAAAAGAGGAGATTGAAAAAAGGCTTGCCGGAGCTTTCGGCGGGGTTTCCAAGGTGCTTGAATCGCTGTCCAGGGTAAACCTGAAGACAAAAAAAGAGATGCTGGAAAAACTGGAAATGCGCCATCCCGAGATAGCCAAAAATGTCCGCTCTAAAGTTTTTTTGGCTGAGGACCTGCTGAAATTTTCCGAAAGGGAATTGTCGCTTCTGGCGTCAGCGGTAAAACTTGACGACTGGGCATACGCCATTTGGGATCTTTCTCCCGAGTTTAAGGAAAAACTCCGTAAACAACTGACGGAGAAAACCTGGCAGATGCTGGAACAGATAACGAAATACGGCTCCCCGTCAAGGGAAAAAACCGACCAGGCGCTTGAAACTATAGTAAGCGCCGCCTTTACGCTGATAAAAGAGGGGAAAGTCTCAAACCCGCTTGAAGCGCCGGCGGAGCCGATGATTAAAACCGCCGTCGTGCCGGCGGCCGAGGGAGCATAATATGGATTCGGGGAATTCCGGCTTTCAGGGGGGGCAAAAAAAAGAGTCCATTTTCGCGGGCCTTAACCCCGCGCCGGCGGCCCCGTCAAAGTCCGCGCCCCCGTCAAAGCCGGCCGCGGACGCCGAGAGCGTGGTTGTTTTAAATCGGAAAATAGACGAGCTTGAAAAAAATATTGTTTCGCGCCTTGAGAAAAAAATAGCCGAACAATTTAAAGCGGCCCCGTCCGAGCCTCCTCCTTCAGCCCCCGGCGGCCCAGCCGCCGGGGGGGGACAGCCCGCGGCCCCGGCCGGCGCGGAGGCGTTGATCGCAAAAATAGCGGAACTTGAACGCCGCCTGGAGGATTTCAGCCGGCAGGCAAGCCTTTCGGCTTCCCAGCTGCGCAATATCGAGGAGTCCAAAATAAGCGCGCGCAGGGAAATAGAGGACCTGCTTAAAGCCGTGCGCGAGCAGCAGAAATATACCGAGCTTGACCGCCAGATGCATTCCCAGCTTGAAAAATCCTGGGCGAGAGTGGAAGAGCTGGAAAAGAAGCTGATGGATTTTTACGCCTCCGTCGTGGCGCTGCAAACAAAACATAAAGAAGAAGCGTCCGCCGGCCGTTCCGCTGAAAACAGCTTTTTTGCGGAATTCAAGGCTGCCATGGAGGGGCTATGCCGCCGTCTGGCCTCCCTGGAAGAAAAGACGGAGGAAATGAAACGCCGGACGGAGGCAGCGGCCGGGAGTTCCGCCCAAAGCCTGAAAGAGAGCGTGCGCGTCGTTCTTAAGAACCAGGTTTCGGAAATAGAAGCGCTGCGCCGGCAATTCGGTTCGGAACTGGCGGGCATAAAACAGGAGAATCTGGCGCAGGCCGGGCTTTTTAAGGAAATGCTGAACGGGAACAAAGCGGCCCTTGAAGCGGGGTTCGCGCGATTTGCCGGCGCGGCCGCGCAAGACAGGATGAAAACGGACGAACGTAAAATTGCTTTTGAAAATATGACACAGGCTTTCCAATCCATTGGGGAAAAAGTGACGGCCGCAGGCAGGGAGGAAATGGCCGGGCGGGAAGCCTTCTTTGAAGAAATGAAACGCCGGACGGAGGCAGCGGCCGGGAGTTCCGCCCAAAGCCTGAAAGAGAGCGTGCGCGTCGTTCTTAAGAACCAGGTTTCGGAAATAGAAGCGCTGCGCCGGCAATTCGGTTCGGAACTGGCGGGCA
>JAHJSU010000336.1 GCA_018829985.1 Elusimicrobiota bacterium
AACTTCCCGATAAAAGAGAAAAATCCGGCCGTAAGGAACGCCGCCAGTATGAACGGCACGGCCAGGCCCAGCGAGTAAGCGAACAGAAGCGACATCCCTTTCAGCGCATTGCCCGATACCGCCGCCATTGCCAGTATGCCGGCCAGTATCGGCCCTATGCAGGGCGACCAGCCCAGCGCGAAAGCGAAACCCATCAGGAAAGAGCCCGCCGCCCCCCCGCCTAAAGACCGCATGGACGCCCTTTTTTCGTAATTCAGCAGATTGATATTGACCAGGCCCGTCATGTGCGCGCCCAGCAGCGCCATTATCACGCCGAAAATTTTCAGCAGGACATTTCTATGCGCGGCCAGCAGATCGCCTATGGAGGAGGCCGCCGCTCCCATTACGGAAAAGGCTATGGAAAATCCCGCTGTGAAGATGACGGCGTTACGGACCGTTTTTTTTACGGCCGCTTTTGAATCGCCTTTGAGGAGTTCGCCGGCCGAGAAGCCGGAGAGCATGGAGAGGTAGCCGGGCAGCAGCGGCAGCACGCAGGGCGAAAAGAACGACAGCACCCCCGCCCCGAAAGCCGTCAAATACTGGAACATGATCATTTCCTCACAACTGCCTGGCTTTAATTTTAAAATTTCTTCGGCTAATATTAAACAGCATTCCGGCGGGAACGTCAACGGCCGTGAGCGCTCCGGCGGTGGGTTTTGCCGACGCCAATCAGGGAATTGGCCAGCCAACCCTCCCTCAAATCACCTCCGTCAGCCGCTGCCATTTCTATGCAAATTGAAAAATATAATTTCGATTAAGATTGAATAAAGTTGGAAAATCTATTTTTTAGGCGCAGTTTTGGGTTGCTCTTCTTTCTTTGCGGGTTTTGGGTTTTCTTCTTTTTTCAGCTCTATTTTGAAGATGTCCACGCCGCTGAAGCCGGCGGACTGGAGATGGAACAGGACGCGGTGTTTTTTGCCGGCGGCGTCTTTAAAGACCGCCTCCGCTATTTTGGCGTTATCGGCCCCGTCCGCTATCTTTTCAAGGACGGCTTCAAGCGTGAGCTTAAGTATCTTTTTGCCGGCTCTGTCTTCTATAAAAAAAGCGCCTTTGAGGGCGGTGTCTTTCTTTATATAGTCCCCGGCGAACCCGGCCAGGTCCTCATCCGATTCCTGGATCTGGGCCTCCTCGTCTTCAGCGCCGTAGTCGCTTTTAACCGTATCGGCGGACAGGCTCGGTTCTATCAGGTCGTCATCCTGAATCGCCGCGGCGAGCGGGACCAGGGGCGCGAAGCACAACGCCGCCGGAACAAGCGCCGATGCGGCGCACATCAAAAATATTTTTTTCATCCCCCCCCCTTTTTTGAATAGCTGATTGTTTTCAGGGCCGGTTTGGCCGTTGCGGGCCAGTGGGCCGTTTCCACGCATTTCATCACGTCCTTCCAATACCCCTTGCTCCTGAGGATGAGGTCGCAGACTTCTCTGACCGCACCGCAGCCGCCGTCCTTGGCGGTAACGAGATGGGCGGCTTTTTTCACTTCCGGCAGCGCATTTTTGGGCGCGCAGGCGAGCCCCGCTTTTTTCAGCACCGGGATATCGGTCACATCGTCGCCTATATACGCCACGTTCTCTTCTTTAAGGCCGGTGTCTTTTAAAATTTCGGCAAGCGGGTCCAGTTTGGACAGAAAGCCCTGGTAAGCGTAGCTCATCCCCAGGGTTTGCGCCCGCTCCTCGGTGGCGGGGGACTCGCGCCCCGTGATTACGCCCGTAAGCACGCCGAACCGGTTCAAAAGCCTCAGCCCTATGCCGTCCAGGGAATGAAAGGCCTTGAATTCCACCATTTTCCCGTCGTGCCCCGGCATGAAATACATCTTGCCGTCGGTAAGCACGCCGTCCACGTCCATTAAAAGTATTTTTATCTTTTTTGCCCTGATTATATTGCTTTTGACGCTCATCGGCTCTCCTATCGGACCTGCTGCTTCCAGGCTTCGGCCAGTTCCAGCTCGGACTTCCGCTGCGCGTAGTTTTTCGGCATGGGCCCCGTGTATTTAAAGAAAAACCAGTTTATGGTCTCCTCCAGCCACAGGTGCAGCGGCGTGGAGCGCCAGTCGA
The DNA here is from genome assembly GCA_018829985.1 of Elusimicrobiota bacterium. Taxonomy (GTDB): domain Bacteria; phylum Elusimicrobiota; class Elusimicrobia; order Elusimicrobiales; family UBA9959; genus JAHJSU01. The sequence continues at coordinate 2,091 of JAHJSU010000336.1, forward strand.
ACGCCTTCCCGGCCTTTGAGATGTCCGTTATAAAATCCGAGGCGCCGGAGAACGGCGAGGCTTCAAAATTGAACCCGTTTTCTTTGAGCCAGGCGCGCTCCGGATATATTATTTCAGGTTCTTTGTGCATGATGCGGGCCGAGAGTTTCACGAAATCATCAAGCGAGATGACGTCGGAGTCCCCGAAATTAAAGGCCTGGCCCCGGATGTCCTTTGCGTAGAGCAATAATTCAAAGGCGCGCGCCATATCCTTTGAAAAGGCATATCTGGCGCAAACGCTGGAACCCGGCAGGAACAGCGGCCCGCCGTCGGCCAGCCTCAGCCAGTAGGCGTAGGCCCTTAAAGACGGATCGCCGGGCCCTATCACTACGGGCGGCCTTATGATGACGGCCGGAAAACTTGTTGCCGCAAAGGCTTCCAGGAAGATCCGCTCCGCCTTATATTTGCCGTCGGCGCAGGCGTAATAAGGCTTATCTTCAAGCCCTTCTTTCGGTTTGAGTATCTCGGTCTGGTTCTCCCTGAAAGGGGAGGATGAGCCCTCAAGGACGGAGTAGACCGACGCGGAGCTGGTGAAGATATAAAGGCCTGTCCTGCCGCTGAAAACCTTGACGGCTTTGCGCGCGTCTTCGGCGTTATAGCAGAGATTGTCTATGATCACGTCCCAGGTCCGGGTGGACATGCGCACCAGGTCCATCTCCACGGTCCTGTCGCCCCTGTGCTGCCTGATGTCAAGGGCCAGGCCGCCCGCCGGGCAGCGTCTTGAAAAAACTTCCACTTCATTGCCGCCCCTGGAAAGCAGATTGGCCGTTTCTTTCCCGAAAAAGCTTGTCCCGCCTAAAACCAGTATTTTCATCAACACATAGTATATAAATTTTTTAAGAGATATTCTTTTCCGCGTACTCTGCGCCTCTGCGGTGAAACCAAAAAAGGAAATTCCTATACTATTAAATTAGGCCCTTCGGGCTGACTTTTTTAGCCTTTGGCCGCAAAATGTAACTACAGGCCTGTCTTGTCTCGCGCAAAGCCGCAAAGCTCGCAAAGAAAAGCGGGCATGCATCTGTTTTTTTGCGCCTTTGCGCCTT
>JAHJSU010000337.1 GCA_018829985.1 Elusimicrobiota bacterium
AAGGCGCAAAGGCGCAAAAAAACAGATGCATGCCCGCTTTTCTTTGCGAGCTTTGCGGCTTTGCGCGAGACAAGACAGGCCTGTAGTTACATTTTGCGGCCAAAGGCTAAAAAAGTCAGCCCGAAGGGCCTAATTTAATAAAAGGAATTTCCTTTATTTGTTTTCACCGCAGAGGCGCAGAGGGCGCGGAGAGGAAAATATGAAAAACCGGCCCATTGGTTTATTGTTTAATCAAATGTATCATTATTCTCAGCTATAAAGGTTTCTCTGCGTTCTCTGCGCCTCTGCGGTAAATTTATAATTATGCGTTTCCTTAATCCTTCCATCCTCTGGCTTCTGCCCCTGGGCGCGCTGCCCGTTTTGATTCATTTTATTTTCTCGTTAAAGCCGGTCAAAATAGAATTTTCAAGCGTTTTTCTGCTGTGGTCGGTGCGGCGCGCCCGCCGGCGTCCGACACGGCTCCTTCAGGCGCTGATACTTCTGCTCAGATGCCTGGCCGTCCTTGCCCTTATCTCCGCTTTTTCAAAACCCGTGCTAGAGTCGGGGCCCTTAAACCGCCTCTCCGGTTTTGCCGCCGGCGCCGGCCGGCCGCTCAGCCTGGTCGTCCTGACCGACAGGTCTTATTCGATGTCCGCTTCTTTCGGCGGCCGGACCAGGTACGCTTTCGCGGCCGGGACCGCGGAGCGCGTACTCGGGGTTTTGGGAGAAAAAGACGAAGCGACGCTCGTGTTCTTCGACGAAAGTTCCGATACGGGCGCGGACTGGACCGCCGATTTCGGGGCGCTTTCAAAAACGCTCGCGGCCGCGCGGCCCGGCTATAAGGCCACGGACTACCGCAAAGCCCTGGAAAAAGCTTACGGGCTTCTCGCCTCGCGTCCGGCCGGCCGCAAAAAGGCGGCGCTTATCCTGAGCGATTCGGCGCAAAACGGGTTCGCCGGGTTTTCCGAAAATATTTCGGCCCTTTCCGCCTACGACCCGCAGGTCAGGCTTATGGGGCTTTCTTTCGGGCAAAGCCCCAACTCCTGGATACGGGAGATAAGCGGCCGGGAGGGCGGAGCGGGCGGACTTGAGCTGTCCGCCTATTCGGGAAGCGAAGGAGACGGCGGAGCGGGCGAAGCCGGGCTTTCCGTTTTCCTCTCCCCCCCCCGGGGGGGGACGGAAAAAACGATCCCGGGACGGTTCCGCAGCGGCGCGGCCGTGTTCGAGATCGGCGCCCCGGGCACGGACCCCGCCGGACGCGTCGAGCTGGCCGGCTCCGACGCGCTTAACTCCGATAACGCCGCTTATTTCGCCTTTCAATGGGCGGCCCCGCCCGAGCCCAGGGTGCTGGCGCTTTATGACGGCGAGCGGGCTTTGCGGCCCGGCGGCGGCGCGTATTTTATTAAAAAATTTTTTGAAGCCGAAAGCGGCCGCGGCCGGCATCCCGCCGTCAGGGCGGATCTCCTGCAATATTCGGAACTTGAGCGCGTACGGCTCGGCGATTATGGCGCCGTGATCCTTGTCGGACCGCCCGCCGACGCGCGCCGGGCAAGGGCCGTTAAAGACTACCTTTCGGCCGGCGGCGGGGTCTTTCTGATCGCGGTCCCGGGCGGCCGTGAAAATCCCGGCCGGGAGCAGGGCGCCTTATGGGAGGCCTTCGGGCTTAAGCGCGGGGGCTTTATCGACGGGAAATTTACTCTTGCCCAGGTCCGGGGCTCCGCGTTCTTTGACGGAGAGGATTTTTCCGGATTTGACCTTGCAAAGGCGACGGCCCGCCGGATATTATTACCGGACGGAACTTCCGATTTTGAAGTCCCGTGGAATTTCAAGGACGAGGCGGGCGCTTCTTATCCGGCGCTCTTATATAAACAGCAGGGGAAAGGCAGGCTTTTGGTCTGGACTTCTTCGTTCGATATCGGTTCCGCGGACCTGCCCGCGAAGCCGGTCTTCGCCCCTTTTATGGCCTTTAACGTCAAAAAACTTTTCGGGCTGGCGGCGCCGGCGTCCCGCTCCGCGCCGGTGGACGGGCTGTATGAAGGCCGGTTGAAAAACGGGGACAGAATCCGGGTGGCCGTCACAGCCCCCGACGGCACGAAGGCCTATGTGTTCGCCGAAGGCGGAGCCTTTAAATACGGGCTTACCTCCCGGCCCGGGCTTTACCGCTGGTCGGCCCCCCCCGAAACCGGGGTGTTCGCCGTAAACCTGGAACACAAAAAGGGCGAAAGCGCTCTGCTCGCCGCAAAAAATCCGCCCTGGCGCATTCTCCGGCCCGAGGAGCCGGTCGCGGATTTCAAAAACGCGCTGTACGGCGTTGAAATAAGCCAATTCCTGCTTTTTCTGGCTTTAGCCTTTTTTCTGGCTGAATTCCTGCTTTCAAGGAAAGTGCTATGAATAGAAGTCAGAAGTCAGAAGTCAGAAATCAGAAGTCAGAGGTCAGACTCTTATTTCGTTCTATCTCACCACAGAGACACAGAGAGCACGGAGTTTCACGGAGTTTTTTCCTCTGTGTTTCTTTGTGTTCTCCGTGTCTCCGTGGTTTTGTATTATTTCTTGCTTCTTACTTCCTGCTTCTTGCTTTTGTGCTCCCGCCGCCCTTAAGCGCCGGGGCTTTTTCGCTGGCCGAGCTTGACCTCGGGGCGGGCTGCGGCATTATGGAATCCGCGCGCCTTGAGATCTTGCAGGCGTTAGCCGGCGCGACCAGCGTGGAGCCGGAGTTCGCCGCCAAAAAAATAAAGCTTTCCGACACAGCCCTCTTTGACGAGCCTTTTCTGGCGCTGTCCTGCGCCGGCGCGCCGGAGAGCCTTGATTACGGCGAACTGCGCGCCTTGAGGCTTTATCTTATTTCGGGCGGCACGCTTTTTGTAAATGACGCCTCCGGCCGGCGCCGGAGCCCTTTTGCCGCGTGGCTAAAGCGGACCATGGAGCTTGTCCTGCCGGAAAACGGCTTTCAGCCTGTCGCCAAAGACCATTCGCTTTTAAAAAGTTTTTTCATCATCAGCGCCCCGGGCGGCAGGTTCAACCTGGAAAAGGAGCCGGCCGCCATAGAATATTCCGGCCGCTACGCCGTGATCTTCTCGCGGAACGACCTCGCGGGCGTCTGGCCCAAAGATTCCATCGGCCGCTATGTTTATGAAATTCCCGCCGCGGGCCGCCGCCATTCCGGAAAAAAACTGACGCTTAATATCCTGATCTACGCCCTTACCGGTTCCTATAAACAGGACGCGGTGCATCAGCCTTATATAATGCAGCGCCTGCGCCAGTTGGACGCGGGGGCTTCCCCATGAGGTTCTTTGTAGGAGAAAGCTGGTATTTTATGGCCGCGGCCGGGCTTGCGCTTCTGGTTTTTATTTCAGCGCTTAGACGCTCTCACGGCATTGGACGCGGGCTGAAAGCGCTAAGGCTGGCGGCGGCCTGCCTGGCGGCTTTCCTTATAATAAAGCCTTCCGCCGTCGTCTACCGGCCCGGCTTTGAAAAGCCCGCGCTCACGGTTCTGCTGGACGGCTCCGTTTCAATGCAGGGGCCGGCGGAAAAAACCGGCGCCGCCGGCAAATACTCCGCCGCCTCCGCCTGGCTTAAAAAAAATCACGCCGAAACCGCCCGGGCCGCCCGGACGGAGTGTTATGTCTTCTCGGACAGGCTTTACAGGACGGATTGCTTAAACCCGGCGGCGGACGCGGGCGGGGCGGCTTATTTTGAATCGGACCTGGATCGGGCGCTTAACGGTCTTTTTGAGGCGTGCGAAGGCGATTGCGCCGGCCCCGACAGGGTCTGGGTCATTACCGACGGGCTGTCATTGGCCGCGCGCGAACTCCGGCGGTTCCCTCCGGCCTTAAGGAATAAAATAGATATACTCGGCGTCGGAGACCCCAAGGCTTCCAAAGGCGTAACTGTAACGGATTTTTCCGGGCCGGGTTTTGCCATCGCCCATATCCCTTTCGGGCTTAAAGCGGAGCTTAAAACCGCCGGCTGGGCCGGCAGGAAATTGGAGCTTTCGCTTAAAGACCAGGACGGCGCGCTCATTGAAAAACGGACATTGAATATCCGCGGCGGCGAAGAAATATCAATCTCATCCTTTACCTTAAGCGCCCCGTCGGTCGGCCCCCGCACGTACCGCATATGCGCGGGGGCGCCGGGCGGGGCCTGCCGGGCCGCGAAGGATCTTACGGTTTCGGTTATAAGGGAAAAACTGCGGGTCATGTATCTGGCCGGCCGGCCCTCTTTTGAATACGCCTATCTGCGGGATTTCCTCAAAAGCCAGAGCGCCATAGACCTGGTCTCATTTGTCATCTTGAGAAATCCGGAAGATCTGCCGAACGCCGACGAGCGGGAGCTTTCGCTTATCCCGTTCCCGGTGAACGAGATTTTTCTGCGCGATATAGGCCATTTTGACGTGTTCCTGATGCAGGATTTTGACCTGAGGCGTTTCGCGCCGGCCCCGAGTTACGCCGCGTCCCTGGCCGATTTCGTCAGAAAAGGCGGCGGCCTGGCCGTAATCGGCGGCCCGGCCGCTTTTGGTTCGGGCGGCTACGGAACTATGGACCTCTTAAGCGGCATCCTGCCGGTAGAGATATCAAGTAAGCCGGATTTTGACCCCGACCGTATAGCGCAAGCCGTCCCCGCCCCCCACCCCGCCGCCGGAGATCCCGGACGCCGCGAGGGCGCTCCGTTCTGGCCCGGCGCGCCGGCGCTTCAAGGCGCCAATATCTTCGGCCCTTTGAAGCCCGGCGCCAAAGCGGTATTCAATTACAAGACCCCGCAGGGAGACGGCGGGGTGCTTGTCGCGGAAAAGACATCCGGCAAAGGCAGGGTGATAGCGCTGGCAGCCGGCGACACGTGGCGCTGGAAGCTGGGCGGCGGCAGGAATATTAAATACGCCGGGCTTTACGGCGGTTTCTGGTCCCGGATACTGGCATATCTGGACGGCACGCTTGACCTTAAAAAAGTCGGACTTGAAGCCCTGTCGCACGGCGGCTTTATCCGGCCTTTCAGGCTTAAAGTCCTGAACGACAGTTACGCTCCGCTCGGGGAGGACGAGGGCGTGACTATAGACGCTTCGCTTGAGTTTAACGGCCGGACGTTACCCGTGGAATTCGAGCCCGCGGCCAAGGGGCTTTATCAGGCGCAGGTGCGGCCGGCGGGTTACGGGCGGCACAGGCTTAAGGTCAGGGTGCGCTCGGGGAAGAGTTTTCTCGGTTCGGACGAGGCTGTTTTCGAGGCGCTCAGGTCGGGTCCTGATTTTGTCCCTTCGGATGAGGCGGGGCTTATCAAGGCCGCGCGGGAAAATTCGTGGAATTATCACAGGCTTAAGGACGCGAAGGCGCGGGACCTGCTTAAGGCTATGCCGGCGTCAAAGTCGGTCCGCAATGAGGTTTACAGGTTCGACCTCGGTTCTTCCAGGTCGATTATGCTGTTGCTGGTAATTCTGTTCTCCGCCGCCTGGATCTACGGCCGCCTCAGAGGTTTGCCCTGACCCAGCAGAGCACAGCGTCGACGGATTCGCTTAGCGGGGGCCGAGGCGGAAAGGGCCAGTCATGGAGTTGCCCGTTCCGCCGCGTAGGAAACCCTCCCGTGGTTTCCCCCCGAAACGGGGCCCCCCATCCGCTATGCGGCTCCAGAGCAACCCCATGCCTGTCCCTTGGCAGATTTTTTATAAAAATATCCCCGCCCCATTGATACAGCTATTCCCGCCCCCAAGGTCGCAGCCGAGCTTATACCGAGCTTATAAAATTTGCGGCATGGCCCTGATTTGGTGCATAATAGTAACTACTCAGGTTCTCCGTATTTTTCACGTATTTTTTGTAGTGGCAAAGCTTGCTTTGCCTTTTTGGGCAGAGTAAACTCTGCCACTACGACGACAGACCTGAGTAGTTACACATAATATCCGAACGGGTTAGGCGTGTTAGTCCCTAAAATGTCAAGATTTATGATCTGGCGTCCTTTAAATGGGGGATGTCTTGACGTAGCGGTTGGTGTCAATGTCCACGACCTGCTTTTCGAAAAGATGTCTGGAATAAGCGTTAGAAACTGGTATATTATTGTGTTATAATGAGATATAAATAATCCTCCGTCGGTAAATTTCTTTTTCAGCGGAAATAATTTTACCATAACGGAGGGTTCCCTTAAATTTCAACCAGACAGTTGTGTAAGGAAAGTAGAAATTAATATATCCCGTTTTAAGGAGAGTACATGATATTAGAAATTTCAGGTTGGCTGCTTGTTGTTTGTCTAGTCGGTAGTACTATTCACTCGACTAAATTTCATGTCGGCACTTATCTGTTGCAAAAACAGCGGATAAAAAATAAAGAAGTCGGCGAAGTATATAAAAGCCTGCATAAACAAATGAATTGGAGTTTTCTAATATTCATCCAAATAGGCAAGCTGATCATAGCGTTCTCTTTATTTTATTTTTTCTTGAAATAAAGGCTAAAGTATCTTGAACTGCCTGTGGAATTTCCAAAATTCCGTCCCGTTCCCAAAAACCTTGTCCGCGAATGTCCGCCGCAGGCGAACGGCCCGCCTGACGACGGCTGCGCCCGCTATTTCAGCGGGCGCCCGCCGTGTTGGCGGGCGGACCCGGCAGGCGATTTATGTGAAAGAATTGACGCCCCCGCCCCGGCTGACGACTGAAACAACCAACTCCCCGCCGCTCGCCGCACCCGGACAATCGTCCGCCTTAGGCGGACAGGCCCGGCGCGGGGAACTTTCTATAATTTTTGAAAAATGCCCCGGCTTTTAGTATTATAGCGGTAGCGGATTGCTTTTTGCAAATTTTTTCACGTCCGGAAGCTTCAGTTGCGGGGGGACAACCCACAATAACTGGTACCTACAGATTAA
>JAHJSU010000338.1 GCA_018829985.1 Elusimicrobiota bacterium
AAGGCGCAAAGGCGCAAAAAAACAGATGCATGCCCGCTTTTCTTTGCGAGCTTTGCGGCTTTGCGCGAGACAAGACAGGCCTGTAGTTACATTTTGCGGCCAAAGGCTAAAAAAGTCAGCCCGAAGGGCCTAATTTAAATTTCAATCGAGGAATTCGGATTAATGAAGCAGGCAATTTGTATAATAAAAAATAAAGCGTTCACAGAGGCTTTATGGAAGATAAGAAAGTCGTTGCTGTCGGGATTAAATTTTTTGCCGCGGCGGCGGGCCTGGCCGTCCTGGCTTACTGGCTGGTCAGCCTGTATCCGTCCTTTACGAAGAACCGCGAGATGCTTAAAGAAATAGAACCCGTTCTCAGGGAAGCTAAAAGCCTGGGGCTGGATTACGACACGGTCCTGGCCGCCGGGGATAAATACAGGGATAGAGCCGCGCTCTGGTGCGTCCAGACCGGTGAGGAAGGCGCGGCGTTCTATAAAGGCGATTTAAGTAAGAGGCTGTTCGTGAAGAATCACCCCGCCATGCCTTATTTTACCGGGTCCAAACACGCTAACTGCGCCGATATGTTGCTGAAGATCGAAAGCGCCCGCATGACAGCAGTGGGCGGCGTGGTGACCGTCAGATTCCTGTATAAGTTTGAATGATAGCAACGGAAGGCAAAGGAATGCAATAGAAAGCAACAGAAAGCAAGAAACTCCTTTTTCCGAAACCTTCAGTGGCTTTCCGTGGCTTTCTGTAGCGTTCAGTTGCTATCAATATTTTTAAGTTGTAGAGGAGATAATATGTGTTGCAAATTTATATTGGTCCTGATCTTGTTCTGCGCCCCGGCCCTGACGGCCGCGGAGATAGAGTTCGCCGAAAGCGTGCCGGAGGAGACGGTGTACGGCTCCACTCTCGCCGCGCGCCCTGCCCGGATGTGGATAGACATGATAAACGGGGCGGTAAAGACCCTGGATTTTGAGGAATTTTACATAGCCGACAAGCCCGGCGAGGCGCTGGAGCCGGTTCTGGCGGCGGTCAAAGCCGCCGCTGCCAGGGGCGTAAAGGTGAGATTTATAGTGGAAAAAGCGATGATGAAAGAGACTTCAAAAGCCCTGCCCGGCCTGACGGCTGAAAAAAATATTGAAGCGCGCGTGATCAACTTTAAAAAGGCGGCCGGCGGCATACAGCACGCCAAGTTTTTTATTGTGGACGGGCGGGAAGTTTATGTGGGCAGCCAGAATTTTGACTGGCGCTCGTTAAGCCAGATCCATGAAGTCGGCGCGCGCGTAAAGAGCGAGCGCGCGGCGCGGGATTTCAGCCTGGTCTTTGAGGGCGACTGGGCGCTGGCCGGCGGCGCGGATCCCAAAAATATTTTTTCCGTAAAGCCGAAAAAACCGCTTAATTCGAAAAACCCCGAAGCCGCCCTGGTGCGCGGGGCAGCGGTCAGCTGCCGCCTGGCGTTCAACCCCTCCGGTTTTATACCGGCCGGCTTTAATACCGAGCTCGGCGAGATGCTTAAACTTATAAAACGCGCAAAGAAGAACATACGCGCCCAGGTCATGACCTATTCCCTTTTCCCGTACGGGAAAAAGACCAGGTGGGACGGGCTGGACCGCGCATTTCGCGCCGCCGGCAAAAGAGGGGTAAAGGTGGAGCTGATCTTTGCGGACTGGTCCATGGGCGGTAAATCCGACAAGGACATAAAAGCCCTTGCCCGGGCGAAGAACGTGAGCGTGAAGATCACGTCGCTCCCGCCTCACAGCGGCGGGTTTATACCGTTCGCGCGGGTGGATCACAGCAAGTACCTGGTGTTCGACGGGGAAAAGGCGATGCTTAGCACTTCAAACTGGTCCCCCGACTACTTTACGGATTCGAGGGGCGCGGCTCTGATCGTGGAAGGCGCGGCGGGCGCCGCCGTTCTTGAAGATATCTTTGAACGGGCCTGGAACGGCCCGTATGTCAGCCCGGTGGACCAGGCCAAAAAATACAAGCCGGTCAAACGGAACTGAAAACTGCCGGCCCTGGAATATGAAAAATTTAAAGCGCAGCCGGCCCCGGCGGATTCCTGACGTCCGCAAACCCAAAAATTGACGCCGCCCATTATGTTCACCCGCGAAATATTTTTACGGGATATTGTTTCTATGATGTCAGAATCCGCGGTATTTTCTGACGCTGACTAGACGCTGGAAGTAGTACGGGTTGGAGATGGAATCTATATGGATGCCGTTTGTGAAGGAGGCGTGCACGAAAAACCCTTTCCCCACATAAATGCCGATATGGTC
>JAHJSU010000339.1 GCA_018829985.1 Elusimicrobiota bacterium
AAACAGGGTCAGGGTTTCGGATATCGTTTTTTTAGCCGGGTTAAAAACCCTTATTATGATGCTTTCGTTTCTCTCCGATTTTTTTACGGCTGACAGAATTAACCTGCCTGATTTAAAAGACAAGTAGGATTTTTCTTTTTCCACGGGCTGATCCGCCCGGTTCGTCTTTAGGGGGACGACATAGTCGTAGATATCTTTAAGTTTAGACTCCCAGTTGCCCGAAAAAGGCATAAGGGCATATTCATATCTGTTGGGACCGGGACACTGCGCTTCGGGCGTGGCAAGCCCAGGCCCGGCATGCCCGTTTCTCGTCAGCAGGTCCTCCCTGCTCAACCAGCCGACTCCCCGTATAAGAGTTAAAAACAGGCCTTTTTCTTCTTTATATTCATACTCGGGAAGCCCCCTGTTAATCAGTATCAGCCCGTCCTTTTGATTCGTAATCAGGACAAAATTCTGCTGAGGATAAGTTGCGCCTAAAGCCTGTTCGTTGGTCGTCCAGTCTTCGGGATTTATACTTGCAGCCCTTTTTATTACATCGAAGTGGTCTTCGGCAATCGTATGGTCGGTCCGTATCTCCGGCTTGAAGCCCGCCCTGAGACGGTGGTCGAGCGCCCTGTTATCAAACTCCGTTTCGATTTTTACCGCACGAGAAGCCGCCGAAAGGCTTACCGTGGTTTTCAGCGGGCACAGGACTTTTTCGCTTTCCCTGGAAGAGCGGTCTTCTCTTATGGATTTTGGGATATGGAAATCATGGGTGATTTCGATTTTATCATTTTTTCTCAGGATGACGGGTTTATGTCCGAGAGTCGTGATCGTGGCGGAAGTTTTTGCGTGGGAATAGTTGTACTCGTCGCCGGCGTCTTCGGTGTCTTCAAAGAAATTCAGGTTATCATAGACGGAACCTGATTCTCTGTCGGTCAGCTTCAGCGTCCCGTTATCGTTTATAGCCACTTTTACAAATTCATTCTCCAGGGCCATGTCTCCCGCGGCGGCAATGCCGACTTTTCTTCCGTTTAATTCTTCCCGTGAATAAATCCTGTATCCGCAAGCCGGAACCTCGACTTCAAACCTGTCATTGTCATTTTCTATTTCCCCTTTTCTTGCCCAGGGAAGCGTATTTAACACCGCGGTTCCCCCGTTGTCATGCTGTGCCCCGCCGTTATCGGTAAGATCGTCAGAATTGGACTGTATTACGGAGTTGCAGATCTGCATCGCCCATTCGAACCTCTGTACAACGTCGCGGTGCACCTCGTCGATGCTGCATCCGCATATGCTGTCATGAGGATGCGACTGGATAATATATTTCCACGCCTTTTCAAGAAGTTCCGACGGGTAGTCCTTTCCTTCAAGGTATGCAAAAACAGAGATGGGCTCGGCATATTTTTCCATGAGGTTCTGCGCGCTATAATTTTTCTGTTTTATATACATCCTGGCGGACAGGACGCTGGGCAGCAGGTTTGCGTATTTCGCCTTCCTTAATTCGCCTTTATGTTTTAAGAATTTCTTTCCGGATTTCACGACTTTATCGATGTAAACAGGGAAAGTGCTGTGTATGAGCCTGCCGTCGTTTATTTTGGAATTTATATAATCCAGCATTGCGGGGAGCCCATTGAGGGGCTTCATGTGGTCGCCGCCGTTGTTAAACAATAGCTGGTCCGTCCTTGCGTATTTTTTCAACTCGGACATCAGTTTGACCGTCCCGGTATAGCCCTGCTCAAATTTCAATCCCTGCCCGCCTTCGGCGAAACCCAGTCCGCCTGCATTACCGTAACCCCCTATCTGGTGTATGGCGATTACCTCGGAGCCGTCGGGCGCCTGCCAGATGAATTCAGAGCCAAGTCTTTCCCCTTCTGCGCCCAGCCCGCGCGAGAAGATAATTGAATCTATGCCAAAACCTTTCAGTATTTGCGGCATCTGCGAAATATGGCCGAACGGGTCGGGCATATAGCCGACCTTCATGACTTTCCCGAACTCTTTTGCAATTTTATGCCCGATAATGAGGTTTCGTATCATAGCCTCGCCGCTTATCAGAAATTCGTCGGGAAGTATATACCAGGGCCCCACCAGGATTTTGCCTTTTCTGACAAGCTTTTCTATTTCCCTTCTCCTTTCAGGATGAATTTCAAGGTAATCCTCAAGGACGATTGTCTGGCCGTCAAATACGAAATATTTATACCCGGGTTCCGTTTTAAATATCTCAAGCAGTTTATCCACAAGGCTTACCAGCCAGATCCTGTATTCCTGAAAAGTTTTATACCACTCCCTGTCCCAGTGAGTGTGAGACACCACGTGAACTTCATACTTTTTTTTCACCATAGGGTCAACTCCTGACTGCTTACCGTTAGCTGATAGGAAACATAGCTTATTATCGCGGGTGCGAAGCACAATACCTGCGCAGGTGTCGTATCAAGGGCTATGCCCATCAAACGACCAATTCAATGATCCGGTTAAACCTTCAAACCCCCATTCCTATTTTTCCGGATCCGCGTGCTAAAGGCTATAATACCAAAAAGGCGGCTGGAGAGTCCGTCCGGCGCGGTTTTTAGCAATGCTTCCGCTGTCAGGCGGGAAAACCGCCCGGGCAAAATTGATTGTTTATAAGGGAATCAGTCAGCCGGGGCGGGGTCGTCAATTGCTCTACGGCACACTTTTGGACCAGCGCTAACAATATTTCAGGGTTCGAAAGACCTATTGGGACTAGGTCTTTTTCCTCTTTCCTTTTGGCCCAATAGCTCCTTGTTATTTAGACGGTCATCGCTTACACTATCTATGTACGCTGAGGATTACGACAGATAAATTTTAACCGTACTACTTTTCAGGGAGGCTTTATGAAGACAAGTTTAACCGTGTTAACCGCTATTTTTCTGGGAGTTTTATCTGATTGCGCGGTTTGTTCCGCTGGCGCTATCAATCAGCTTCATTCGGAAACCTGGACAAGCGGAGCGTCGGATAATAATGAGGCGGCCAAATTCGCCAATAATGAAATCAGCGTTGCCCGTTACGAGCCTTTCAAAGAGGTTCTTGAAGAAATAGGCTTCGCTAAGGTTAATATCCTGATAGCTGCAGAAGAAGCGGCGCATCAGGAAAAAGCGATAAAAAACGGCGTTCCTTTTGAGGCGGCGCTGAGGAAGGCTTTTGAAAATTTACTTGCTGAAGCTAAAACCGCTGATTCTAAAAAGGTTTTGAAAGCCAGAATTAATAGAGCCGCTACTGTGCTGTTCCTCTTTGATTTATCTGAGAATGCTGATCGCGGCGAGAGCGCCAAGACTAACTGGATTTTTTATCTTTACAATCCGCAACTGTCAAAAAACGGGTCTTTTATTATTGTGGACAAAAACAATAAAGAGCCGGCTTATAATTATCCCGCTTCTGTTTCCCGCTACAATTCGGGCGTGCCGGGAGGAACCAATGAAGCTGCTGAAATTCGCGCCGTTACCGGTTCCTCCGGGGTTGATATCGGCGGGGTTTTTGCCGGCGAGCGGAAAGACGGGCAAATAAACGCAAGCGCTGATGTTCTCGGCGACATTAGACGGCAAGGCAGAATACTTTACGATAATTATGGCGCGCCGCTTACCATGGTCGGCTATGATGGCTGGCCGGGGCAAATCCCCGTTTATGGGGAGTTTGCGGGGCCTTATAGGAAGTATCTCCAGAATGCCGGGAAAATTGATAAGTTCAGGATAGATATAAGAGGCCTGTGGATAGCTTTGAGTGAAAATATCAGCGAAGAAAAAGCCCGGGAAGTTTTGGCCGACATGAAGAAGATGGGGCGGGAGTATGACAGAATGGTCGGAGAATGCATCAGGTATGTCAGGGAAGGTCAAAGGCTTTATGCCGACGGCAAGGCAACCTTCCCTTCACTTTTACATAATGTAAAACTTGTTAAAGGTTCCACATATATAGATTTATATGACGACAACGGTAAAAAGATAACGAAAAAAGTTTGCAAGCGATGGGGAAGCAAATGGAGCTGGCTGCTATTATCTTATGTGACTGCCTGCGTAGAATATGCCGAGGTTCCGGTAAGGGCTAAAGTCCCGGATTATTACCTTGCATATGGTTATGGCGGCGATCAGATTTATCCGCAAAGAGCCAGAATGATTGATGTGCCGCCGACCCCGGCTTTTCCGGAAGTGTTCGTGAACAAATCGGTTCAGAGGGACCAATATGACATGGAAGTTATTGTAACATGCACTTTAGATAAGGATCCCGGCAAAGGCTGGTTTATGACCAGCGCTAAACTCAGAAAAGGCAAAGCGGGCAGTTCCGACTCCTTGGGCGGAGGCGTATCTGTCGGAGGAAAAGTCGGCGTTCCTCTTGTTGCGGAAGGCAGCGTAAATGTTAATATAAATTACAGCCATTCGTGGAGCCATTTCAGATTCGGCGAAATGGTCGCATTTCCCGAATTTGTCGGGAAACAGTGCTTTGAACTCGGACGGGATAAGTAGCTAATCATGAAATGCTCAAGCATGTTTTTATCAGTGTGCGTAATAACGATCTTTGCCGGCGCGTTGTCCGCAGGCGGCGGCTTGGACTATGCCAAATGGGTTAAAGAAGCCGAAAAAGGGAATTCCGAGAAACAATATCTCTCGGGTTTTGCTTTTTATAAAGGGCTGGGCGGAGCAAAAAGGGATTATAAAAAGGCATATCAGTGGTTTAGGGAATCTGCAAAAAATAATAATGCGGCCGCCTGTGTTATGCTTGGAGATATGTATAAATTAGGGCATTTCGTCACAGCAAACGATAAAAAGGCCTTTGATTGGTACTTAAAAGCCGCTCGGCTTGAAAATGCCGAAGGCATGGAGAAACTCGGGGATATGTATTTAAGCTCGTCTAAATTGGGAGCTAATTGTTTTGAAGCCGCCAAGTGGTATGAAAAAGCGGCCCTCAGTTCCGTGACCAGCGAGCCTTCGGTTAAGCTTGCAAGGCTCTATTATTTAGGCGGAGAGCATTTTGAGAAGAATGAAGAAAAGGCTCTTAAGTGGTTTACCAAGGCTTTTGAAATGGGCGATTCCGATGCGGCGCACTATATTTCAGGGATATATGAAGACAAGGGCGATTATTCCAAAGCGGGAGAATGGTTGATAAAAGGAGCTGAGAAAGGCGGCACTGTGGCCATGTTTTATTTAGCCAAGGCATATGTTCAGGCCGAGGAGTATTCGGGCAAAAACATTATGCAGTTTAATCCTATGCAGGCTTACGTGTGGCTGAGTGTTCTTACCAAAAAGGAATATCAGCCGCGTTTTGAAGAGTTATTTAAGAATGTCTCCGCAAAACTTAGCAAATCTGAAATGAAAGAAGCCGATAAACTTGCCGCTCCGCTTATTCTTAAACTGGTCGGCAATGAAGAAATTAAGTGGACTAAAAACGCCAGATCAAATCCCGGGAAATTAAATTAGGCCCTTCGGGCGGACTTTCCTGAGCATTTAAATTAGGCCCTTCGGGCTGACTTTTTTAGCCTTTGGCCGCAAAATGTAACTACAGGCCTGTCTTGTCTCGCGCAAAGCCGCAAAGCTCGCAAAGAAAAGCGGGCATGCATCTGTTTTTTTGCGCCTTTGCGCCTT
>JAHJSU010000340.1 GCA_018829985.1 Elusimicrobiota bacterium
AGAAATCAGACAACAAACCGTTTGATCCATAAACTTTCTTTGTGCCTTGGTGTCTTAGTGGCTGAGTAATTACTAAAAATCAGCGTTATCAGCGTTCTATATTCTATTCCGCCATCTCATAGCGACCTGAGTAGTTACGGATATTCGTAATTACTCAGGTTCCAGGTTCACAGTTCAGCGGTTCAACGGTTGAAACCCGGAGAACACAAGAAGATCGTGAAAAAAATAACCCTGAACCTTGAACCCTGAACCTGATAACCTGAGCGGTTATGATTATTTAATTTTATCTTTTATCGGCCCTGATGCGAAAAACAATTTTTATCCCCCTCTTATTTTGCGCCGCGCATTTCGCGTTCTGCATTCTGCCTCCCCGGTCCCGCGCGGCCGCCGGGGACGAAGGCGCTAAAGCTTACGCGCTGTACCTTAACGGCTACCTGTCAAAAGCCGCCGAGGCCTACCTCGCCCTGGCCGCCGTGAAACCGGACCGCCTCCAGCCGCTCCTGGACGCGGCCATGGTCTATAAACAGCTGGGCCGCTACCGGGACAGCGCAAAGGCCCTCGAAAACGCGCTTAAAATAGAACCCTACGACACGGAAATTCTCTCGGAACTGGGCTGGCTGAAGTTCCACCAGGCCGATTATGAAACCGCGGCCGTCTATTTTGAGCGGGCGCTGAAACTCTCATCCGTGCACCCGCGCGCCATACTGGGCCTGGGCAGCGTCTATTCGAACCTGGGCGACAGGGAAAAAACGCTTGAATACCTGGCGCGCTACAGGCAGTTAAGGCCCGATTTTGCGGGCGTGGACTATATCATCGCCTGGAATTATATGAACTTCAAGATGTATAAAGAAGCCGAGGAAAGCCTTATTGAAGCGCTCCGCAAAGACCCTTCCTTCATAGAGGCCCGGCTTCCCCTGGCCGGCATCTACGCGCGCGACAGGAAATTCAACGAGGCCTGGAACCAGTACTACCGGGTGCTGAATTACGCGCCCAATCATCCGGTGGCGTCCAAACTGATGAAAGTGCTCGAGGGGCGGCTTACGAAACAGCCCGAAGAGCTGATCCCGCCGTTTAAGATAACAAAACCGCTGAAGATGGAACCGGTGAAAGTCCTGGAGGAACTTTCGAAAGCCGTAAGGGTGCGGGTGGGCCTCGGCACGAACAACACCGGCAAACAGGGCAGGAACAACATACTGAAATTCAAATCTTTCCAGGGCTTTACCATAACCGGCAAGGCCACCGGCAAAATATACGCGAGCGCGGCCCCTGATGAGATATGGACGGCGCTTTTTAAAGACGGGAAGACCGTCATTAAAGACCCGAAAGGCCTTGTCTGGGGGAAATTCTCCAGGCCGGTGCTGCTAAAGTCCAAAAATTTCAAGAGCGGCGCGATTATATTTGAAAACGTTAAAAATTCCAAAAACCCGTGGATAAGATATTCCGACCGCGAATATCGCGGCGCTATAGAGCTCTACCCCATAGCCGGCAGGGGCCTGGGCATCGTAAATATCGTGGACATGGAGGTATACCTGCTGGGCGTAGTGCCGAGCGAAGTTCCCGCCCAGTGGCCGTACGAATCGCTGAAAGCCCAGGCGGTGCTGGCCCGCACGCAGGCCATTATACGGCGCGCCCGGGGCGGCACGCATAAGGCGGGCGGTTATCATATGTGCGACGGCCAGCATTGCCAGGCGTATAAAGGCGTCCTGGCCGAGGCCAACACCACCAACCGCGCAGTGCTGGAGACCGAGGGCGAAATACTCACTTATCATGGCAAACCGGCCTATACTTTTTATCATTCGAACTGCGGCGGCTATATCCAGGCCTCGGGCGAAGTCACCGGCTGGGGCGGCTCGCCGTATCTGGTCACGCATCAGGACACGCCGCCGGAAATAGAGAAGCCGGTGGACTCGCCCTGGAAATTCCACCAGTGGATAACCGGCAGCCCGCAGACCAACTGCAACTATCCCGGCATGGTGCGCTCGGCCAATTTCCGCTGGTTGCGCATCATAAAGCACAAGGACATGGAGTACCGCATCAACCGCGATTACAAGATAGGGACCTTGCGCGAGCTTATCCCTTTAAATAGAAGCGGCTCGGGCAATGTAAATTCCATAAAGATAGCGGGCTCCCAAAAAACGGTGACGGTGGACAGGGAACATCTGATAAGAAATATCCTGGGGTTCAGCTCCATCAAAAGCACCTTGTTCATGATAGCGATCAACAGGTTCAAGAACGGCAAGGTCAGGAATTACTGGATCTACGGGGGCGGCTGGGGGCACGGGATAGGGATGTGCCAGTCCGGCGCGGCGGGCCTGGCCGGCAAATACGGCAAGTCCTACCGCGAGATAGTGGAATTTTACTTCCCCGGCGCCAAGCTCAGCAAACTAAAATACGTCAGAAAGAAATAGCAGTTGACCGGCCTTGGAGGGCGCCATGAAATTCCCGGGAAAGAGAAAAAGCAAACATTATTTCCCCGTTACCGAAAAGGGCAGGGAAAGCGCCGAACCCGGTTTTCTGCAAACCGAACCGTTTTATCTGGTCGGCATAGACCAGCTTCTTGTGGACATAGAATGCGCTGTGGAGCAGGATTTCCTGGTCCGGCATAACCTTAAAAAAGGCCAATCTCAGATTCTGAACGGCCAGGCCGCCGAGACCATATACCGGGAATTAAAGGCTGAAGGCAAGATCCGCGGCGAATTCGCCGGCGGCTCCGTGGGGAACACACTGCATAATTACTCGGTGCTCTCGGACGAGCGTTCGGTCGCCCTCGGCGCCATAACAAAAAATATAACGGTGGGAGATTACGCCTTCAAGTATATCCGCAACACCAGCGCCAAAGTGGACCTTTCCTATCTCCAGCCCTCCGAAAACCCTATGGGGCGGGCTTTGTGTTTTGTTACGCCCGGCGGGGAAAGGACTTTCGGCATAAACAAGGGCTGCATGAACGACCTGGCCCCTGATTTTATCCCGGAGGGCGTAATTAAAAAAGCCTCCGCCCTGCTTATTTCCACCTATCTCCTGCGCGAAGAAAAAGATCCGATCTGCGCTTCAACGGTTAAAGCCTGCGAAATCGCCTTGCAGGCGAAGGTCCCCGTGGTGATGACGCTCGGCGCCAGTTTCCTGATCGAATCAAAAAAAGATTTTTTCAGCGGTTTTATAGAGAAGTACGTCACCTGCCTGGCCATGAACGACCTTGAAGCCCTGGCCCTTACCGGCTTAAACGACCCGCTCCTGGCCGCCCAAAACACCCTGGAACTCTGCGACCTTGTCCTTTTGACCGTGGGGGAACACGGGCTTTATCTGGCCGGATACGTGGACGAGCGGTTCGCCAGGAGAACCACGCACAAACTCCACATCAAATCCATTGTGGATTACAACGAGTACGAGTTCAGCCGCCCGATGCGAATGAGCGACTGCGTAAAGCCGATAAAAATCTACAGCCACATTAACCCGTTTATGGGCGGACCGGGGATTATAAAAAACACCAACGGGGCCGGCGACGGCGCCCTCGCGGCCGTCCTGCACGATTTAAGCGCCAGGAAATATCACCAGGCCAAAGTTCCCAATTCCCCCAAGAACCTGGTCAATTCCTTAAGCTATTCGTCGCTGTCGCAGATCTCAAAGTACGCCAACCGCGTGAGCTTTGAAATTTTGGCGCAAAATTCCACGCGCCTGATGCGCGCCCTGCCGGAAAGAGAAGACAGTCTGCAGGAAGCGTACTGGGACGCCTGACTTCCCGAAATTGCGCGGGTGAAAGAACTTTCCGCCGGCTTTTAAGCCGGAAAAGCAAAACCGCCGGGCGTTCCCGGCGGCGGCAACACGGTTTAAATCAAAGTTAAAAATCCCTTAGGAGCCTTTTTGCGCGGCCTCCACGGCTTTTATGGCGTCGGAGGCGGAGCTGGTTATTCCTCCGCTGTACCCCGACCCTTCTCCGATGGGATAGAGACCGCGCAAGTTCGCCGATTCAAAATTTTTCCCGCGCCTGATCCTGACCGGCGCGGATGTTCTGGTTTCCGGGCCCATAAGTATGGCGTCGTCCCCGATAAATAACGGGTAATCCACGGCCCATTCATTAAAAGCGGAATGCAGCGTTTCGCTTATGAAGGCGGGGAAGATGCCGTTCAGGTCCGCGCCCCGCGCCCCCATTTTATAGGAATTAGGATTTAACGCGGCGGAAAGCCCGCCCTTCAGGAAATCCCTGAGGTTTTGCGCGGGAACCCGCCAGTTTCCCCCGCCGGCCGTGAAGGCTTTGCGCTCTATCTCCTTCTGGAACTTAAGTCCGGCCAGCGGGTGGGCTGCCCCGTAATCCGCCGCGCGGCAGGTTACGGCAATGGCGGAATTGGAGAAAGCGGAGTCCCGGGCCGAATAACTCATGCCGTTGAGAGCAAGCCCGCCTTCTTCGGAGGAATCGTTTATAACCTCGCCGCCGGGGCACATGCAGAAGGTGTAAGCGCCGCGGCCGCTTTTGCGGTTGGTATAGTTGAAGGAGTAGGCGGCGGCGCCTATGCCGGGAAAATTTCTGTACTTTTCCCCGTACCTGATAAGGTTGATGGTCGCAGCCGGGTGCTCGATCCTGACACCCACCGAGATCGGCTTGGGCTCAAGGCTGACGCCTTTTTTGTGCAGCAGCTCAAAAGTGTC
The DNA here is from genome assembly GCA_018829985.1 of Elusimicrobiota bacterium. Classification (GTDB taxonomy): domain Bacteria; phylum Elusimicrobiota; class Elusimicrobia; order Elusimicrobiales; family UBA9959; genus JAHJSU01. The sequence continues at coordinate 4,642 of JAHJSU010000340.1, forward strand.
CCGCGCGGAATTGCCGACGGCCAGATAGACCCTTGAGGCCGGGTATTCCTCCGAACCGTTTATTACCACGCCCGAAACCTTGTCCCCGGAGATGAGAATATCCGTCATTTTTGAGCCGTAATGTATTTCGCCGCCGCGCTCAAGAACATAACCCCTGATATTGGCCACTATCCCGCGCAGAACGTCGGTGCCCAAATGCGGCTTGCTTACATACCCTATTTCCGGCGGCGCGCCGAATTTAATAAAAGTGTCCAGCACCTTGCCGGCGTAAACGGAATTGTTATGCCGCGAAAACAGTTTCCCGTCCGAATAAGCCCCGGCGCCGCCCTCACCGAACTGTATATTGGATTCGGGGTCCAGCGTCCGATCTTTAATAAACCTCTGCACGTCCAGATGGCGCTCTTCCAGCTTTTTACCCCTTTCAAATATCAGGGGTTTAAGCCCGTACTCCATAAGTTCCAGCGCGGCAAATATCCCGGCCGGGCCGGATCCTATTATTACAGGCCGCGGGCCGGCCGGCGCGGACTTATAGCTAACCGCTGGTTTCGCGGCGTACAGAGGAAAATTCTCTTTATTCCCGTAACCGGCCGGGACGCGTACGGCCAGCGAAATCTCGTAGTAAAACTGCCGTTGGTCTCTGAAGACCGGAGATTTGGAGAGTATCCGGACGGCCTCAAGTTCCGTTTCGGAAACCTTGAGCCTGAGCGCGGCGGCTTTCAGGTATTCCCCCGGCCCGTCTTTTTCAACGGGCACGAGCAAACCGCCTATAATCAGTTCCAGGGCCATGCTAAATCATACGATATACTGCCCGCTTTTTCACTCCCCCCGCCCGCAAAAACAAATCAACAGGGGTTTTCTATCCGGAGGCAACGCTAAAACTCAAGGCCCGGCCCCTTTACCGCTTCCACACTATTTTTCCCGCTGAGAAACAGGGCGCTGTCCTATTTCCCCCCCCACCTTGATCCTCCCCCACAAGGGGGGAGGAGGTCTGCTTCCAGGGCTTAAGTGACCGGCATTCCATTTAACCCGAAAATTGCAGTTTCCGCCGGAGGCGCTGCGCCCGCCGGGCAGTATTGGCGGGGCCCCGCTTGCCCGTTTGCCCGCCGGTTGTTTTCCGCCACACTACTCGGCGGACCCGCTTGCCCGCCGGCTGTTTTCCGCCACA
>JAHJSU010000341.1 GCA_018829985.1 Elusimicrobiota bacterium
AAGGCGCAAAGGCGCAAAAAAACAGATGCATGCCCGCTTTTCTTTGCGAGCTTTGCGGCTTTGCGCGAGACAAGACAGGCCTGTAGTTACATTTTGCGGCCAAAGGCTAAAAAAGTCAGCCCGAAGGGCCTAATTTAAAAGAACAAATCATGGCCACAAAGTCACAAAGACACGAAGGAAATCAGACAATAAACCGTTTGATCCATAAACTTTCTTTGTGCCTTGGTGTCTTAGTGGCTAAGTAGTTACGTTTAATCATAAAAAATCAGCGTTATCAGCGTTCTATATTTTATGCCGGAAGTCCACTTGAGTAGTAATGGAAAATATGGGCGTATTCAAAGAGCTACTGTCTTTTTCAAAGGGCCTGATTGCGGAGCCGGAATTGCGGTTGCGGGAAATAGCCGGCGGCGGGACAAGGGCGGCCATACCCATCGTCATTTATATCGTCTATATCCTTGCGAACGCGCTTTTCATGGAGATAAAGCCGCCGGATTTTCCGGCCGAATTCGCGCCGCTGGGCCTCCGGGAAAAGAGCTGGATTTTTTATTTCTCAGTGGAACTATGGTGGTGCACGATCTTCACGGCCGCTTTTTCCGCGCTGTTTCTGTATTTCCTGAGGATTTTCAGCGCGGGGAAAATATTCTTAAAAGCCCTGGTCTGCGCGGCAGCCGTATCGGCGCTGACCGCAGCGGCTTTTTATGCCCGGTCGGCGCCGGTCTTTTTATTATTGTCGGCGGTCATGCTGCTGTTCATGGCCCGAGTGATCCGCGCGGAACAAAAAACCTGGTGGCGGTTTTTTCAGGCGGCGCTGGCTTTAAACCTGATAGGCGCGATCGTTTTGCCGCTTGAATTCGCAGCGGTTTATCTGAGGTCGGAAAATCTCTTTATAGTCGCTGTACTCGCGGCAGGCCTGTGGATACTCCTGCTTTTGATAAAAATGGCCGGGATTTTCACCGGCGCGGGCATTCCGAAAGCCGTGATCTCGCTGGGGGCCGGGCTTTGCTCCGCCTTACTTTTTATTTTTCTGCTTTGCCGCGCCGGCGTGATATCACCAGAGATATATGAACTGATGTTCACCTTATGACTTTTTTCAACCATCCCGGGGATTTTGACGTGATAGTCGTGGGCGGAGGGCACGCCGGAGCGGAAGCCGCTTTGGCCGCCTCGGGCCTGGGCATGAAAACGCTTTTAATGACCCAGGACCTGGACACCATCGCCCAGATGTCCTGCAACCCTTCCATAGGCGGCATAGGCAAAGGCCAGATAGTGCGCGAGATAGACGCCCTCGGCGGGCATATGGCAAAAAACACGGACAGGGCGGTTTTAAGCGTGCATATGCTGAACGCCTCCCGCGGGCCGGCCGTCCATTCGCCAAGAGCGCAGTGCGACAAGAAACTTTACCAGTCCGGCATGAAACGCCGGCTTGAAGCCCGGAACGACCTTTCCCTTATCCAGGACGAAGCGGTCCGCGTCTGGACCGAAGGCTCCAGGCTCAAAGGCGTCGTCACGTTAAGGAACACCCGCTACCGCTCCAAATGCGTGATCCTGACCACCGGCACTTTTCTTAAAGGCGTGATACATATAGGGCTGTTATCTTTCAAAGGCGGCCGCTATAATCACCCGCCCAGCGACGGTTTGTCGCCTAGCCTTGAAGAACTTGGTTTTAAACTCGGCAGGCTTAAAACCGGCACCCCGATGCGGTTGAACGGCCGCACAATAGATTTTTCCAAATGCGCGGAGCAGCGTCCCGACGACCCGCCGGCGCCGTTCTCGCATTTTACCGCGAGGCTCGAAAACAAGCTCCTACCTTGCTGGATAACCCACACCGGCGCCGGGACCGCCGCGATAATCCGCGCGAACCTGGACAAATCCCCGCTTTACTGCGGCCGCATCAAATCAACGGGACCGCGCTACTGTCCCTCCATAGAGGATAAAATAGTAAAATTCCCGCACCACCCGACCCATCACCTGTTCCTGGAACCGGAAGGCTTTGAAACCGGGGAATATTACGTGAACGGCCTTTCGACCAGCCTGCCGGAAGAAGTGCAGACGGCGATTTGCGCCTCGGTCGCGGGCCTGGAAAAAGCCGAGATCGTCCGGGCGGCTTACGCCATAGAATACGATTATTCCCTGCCGCAGCAGCTGGACTATTCGCTTCAGGCCAAGACTGTTCCGGGGCTTTTCATGGCCGGCCAGATAAACGGGACCACCGGCTATGAAGAGGCGGCGGCCCAGGGTCTTATGGCGGGCATAAACGCGGCGCTTAAAATAAAAAAACTCCAACCGCTGATCTTAAGGAGGGACGAAGCCTATATCGGAGTGATGATAGACGACCTTATCTCCAAAGGCATAGACGAGCCGTACCGCATTTTCACCTCAAGGGCCGAGTACCGCCTGCTGCTCCGGCAGGATAACGCAGACCTGCGGCTTATGGATTATGGGCTTAAGCTCGGCCTCGTGCCTGAAAAATTCAAACTACCTTTTGAAATTTATAAAGACGCAGTTGAAAAGCTTAAGGCCAAAAAACAGTCCGGCAGCGAGGCAGCTAGACAGCCAGACGGCGAGACAGTCCAGCCGTCCAGCCGCCCGGCCGCCCAGCCGTCCAGCCGTCCAGCCGCCCAGCCGTCCAGCCGCCCGGCCGGGGATATGGCTCCGTGGACCAGGGAAAAAGCGGAGCTCTCGGCAACAACGGAAATGGATTACGCGGCCTATATCGCGAGGAACAACAAAGAGGCCGAGAAATTGAAAAGATTTGAACACCTGACCATCCCGGCCGGCCTTGACTTTGCGGTTTTAAAAGGACTTCTGCTTGAATCCAGACAGAAACTGATCAGAGTGCGGCCCGGGACTCTGGCCCAGGCCTCAAGGATACCCGGCGTCACCCCGGCGGACATACAGCTGCTGTGGGTGCATATAGAGAGGATGCAGAAGTCTAAAGTGGAGAGTAAGTAAAACAGAAGTCTAAAGTGAATAGAACAGAAGTCTAAAGTAAACAACTTAATGTCTCTACACTTTAAACTTTCGACTTTAGACTTTCGACTTTAGACTCTAGACTTTAGACTCTAGACTTTAGACTCTAGACTTTAGACTCTAGACTCTAGACTTTCGACTTTAGACTCTACACTTTGTTTATGCTTGACCCGATAAAAGAAACGCTCAAGAGCTGGGGTGTGGAATTGACCGCGGAGCAGTCGGGCAAACTTGAGCTCTTCAAAACGGAACTGCTGGAGAAAAACCCGCGGTTCAACCTGGTCTCGGATAACGACGCCGGCCGGATCTGGCCCAGGCATATCCTGGACGCTTTGGCCGCCGTTCCGCTGATGCGTAAGTTAGTCCGGGCCGGAAGCGCTGTGGCCGACGCCGGCGCCGGGGCGGGATTGCCGGGCATTCCGCTTGCGTTAGCGTTTGAAGACCTTAAATTCGATCTCTGGGATTCAAGCCTTAAAAGGCAGATGTTCCTTACCTGGGTGATATCCAGGCTCGGACTCAAAAACGCCCAGGCCTTCCATCGGCGCATAGGCCAGAGCGGGCCTCTGGAGACCGCAAGATACGACGCTGTCATGGAAAGAGCCATGGGAACACTTGATAATATCCTGCCTCAATGCTTAAATATGGTAAAAGAGGGCGGTATATTTCTTGCCTGGCAGAGTTCGAGCCCGGCCGCCGGTCCGGCCCCGGCTGCTTCGCTGCCGGGCTCAGAACGGCCGGATCGTCCGCCTAAGGCGGACGCCCGGATGGAGGAAATATTCGCCTACAGACTGCCGCATGAGAAAAAAGACAGATATATTGCGGTATTCAGGAAACTGAGGTAAGAGGTAAGAAGTAAGATTAAACGTAACGGCTCAGATCACCGCGTATCACCGCAGAGGCGCAAAGAGCGCAGAGAAGAATATTTCTTCATATTGCTACTCTCTGCGTCCTCTGCGTCTCTGCGGTGAAAATCTGATTTCTGACCTCTTACCTCTGATTTCTAAAGAATTAGATTAGCTACGGAGAAAAAAACATGCATATCCTTAATTACTACTTCACGCCGTTCGCGGTCATACTTATCGTTTTCGCCATCTATTTTTCGGAACCGGAAAAAAGCGTCACATGGATTTCTTTCGCCATACTCGCGGCGTCATTCGCCGTAAATTACTGGTTTTCAAAAAACACCTACCGTTTCATGCGCTGGTCCCGGAAGATAAGAAGCATAATAGTATGGCTGTATCTGATAACCAGCGCCGTGCTGTTTTACCTGCTGGGCTCCTACTGGGCGCCGATGTGGCTTTTATTCCTTATCGCGCCGGCCACGAGCGCCATGTTCATGAACAAACTGCAGGTATTTATCATCGCTTTTGTGTCGGCGGCCTCGATGCTGGGCGTTTATTACGTCAAAAGCCTTCTCCTGGAACAGTCGTTAGGGACCCAATTATGGGCCATGGCCTCGGTGCAAGCCATATTCGTGATATTCTTTTCCATGTTCGTCGCCGCGATGTCCGAGATGATACTGAAAGTCAGGGACTCGCTCCGTTAAAGGTGAGTGTAGAGATGGGAAAGTAGATAGTGGATAGTGTAGAGAGTATAAGGAACTCCATTACTCTACACTCTACACTCTACACTCTACACTATCCACTCTACACTTTATGGATGTCCTAGGCAGACTAAGGATCATTTTCTGGGGGCTGGTGATAGGCCTTTGGGGCCTTTTCATGTACCAGTACATAAGTGAAGACATGGCCCTTGTGCCAAAGATAAGATTCTCTAAAAATCCTTTTCCAAGTCCGCCGCCGTATGTCAAGATCTCCAAAAAGCGGTTCCCGCCCGCCCCCGCGCGCCCCAACACTGCCACGCCCGGACGCACCTACACCTCCACGAACATGCTCCAGCCCCTCAGTAAAGGACTGGACATAAAAGCGATACCCGCGGGCACCGGAATAATGCCTGAGCATTCAGCCGAGGAGAAGACCGCAGCGGGCCTCGGCGCGGGAAAAAAGGGGGAGGCCTACCCGCTCGCGCCGCCGGGCTTTGCCATGCGGGAGACCCGCCATTTCGTGATCTATGAAGAGGGTAAAGAAGTTTCCCGGGAACTCCTCGACGCGGTTGAGGGCCTGCATGGGAACATCATGCTTGACCTGGTGTCGTTCTCGCCCTGGAGCAGGGAAAAGCGCGTGTTCGTCTTTTTCACGGGCAACCAGGACACCTACCAGCGTCTGACAGGCCGGCCCGCCTGGTCGGCCGGCGCGGCGTCTCTGACCGAAAGAAAGATATATCTTTTTAAAAGCGACGAAGCCATGGGGATCTTGGCTCACGAGCTTACCCATATCTATTTCGACAGTTTTTTCTCCTCGGAGATCCAAAGTCCGCTGTGGCTGAGCGAAGGCATCGCCACTTACATACAGTCCGAAAGAGGGTATTCCAATCCCGACTGGCTGGCCCGGAATCTGGCCATGCTTGAGAAGGGCGGGGGATTTAAACTTTCGGATCTTGTGCGCATAGAGAATATGCAGGGCGCGGACGAGGAAAATGTACGGCTTTGGTACGCCCAGTCTTACAGCGTGGTAAGATTCCTGATAAAGCTGAAAGCCGGCGACGCCTTTTACCAGTTCTGCAAAAAACTCAAAGGGGGCATGCCCACTCACCGGGCGCTCTACCAGGCTTACGGCATGCCTTACAACAGGCTCTCTTCGCTTGAATACGCCTGGCGTTACGACCTGAAGACCGGCAAGCTATCCGGCATAGCGCGCTGAATCCAATCCGTAAGCGGATGAAACCTATGGGCCGGCGGATAATTGCGGCCTCGCTCAACTCAATATCTTTCTCCTTAACGCGACAACTGGTTATTCCGTGAAAGTAAATCTCCATGCACAAAAGCAATCCCGTTTGACCTCGTCGGGAGGACAGGCGATGCATTCGCATTTTATCCTCGGATCAACGGCCTTTGCGAATTCCGCATATTCCACAATCCCCACGGACTTACAGGGAAAATCGGGAAAATTCTTCCGCCTGCGAGCCGCTTGCACACGGCAATCCACCATCTTAAAAACGAACGATTCCGGAGTTTCATCGGTGATTTCCTGCTCATTAAGCATGGCATACATGCGAAGCCCGAGCGCCTTTTTCAGGGCGTCAAGCCCTCCGCCGGCGGCAATGCCGTGGCGCTTCATTATCCTGCGGGCTTCAACGGGCGAGAATTCACGCCAGGCCTCACGGTCAAGGGAAATCGCTTCCTCCATGCCATGCTCTTTTTCGGCGGCAAGAAACCACGCGCCGTCATGTGCCAGCCAATTCGCCGCAAAATCGCCGAGAATGGCGAGAAGCCTGTCTTTGCTCATATTTTTGAAATATTCGTTCATTAGCAACCACCTCCCACAACTTTATGAATCGTTACGACTTCCGGCGGTGATTCCCGCTTTTCACCAATGATGCGCCCCGCCTCGACTGCCGCAAGGCGAATAATATGCCGGGCCACATCGAAAACCGGCGCGCTGCGATTGAACAAACATATAATACAATACTTACATAGGCGCCGTAATAGCGTATCAGGTTTTTGTTCGGCGGAGGCATAAGCAGGCCCCAGCGGCGCAGTAAACCCCTGTAGGACTCCCGACGGAAAAACAGGCGCGGGCCGCGTTTTATATTGGCGGGCATCAACGCGCGCCGCCACCCCGGCGGAAAAAATAAAACATCAAAACGCGTTTTTTATAAAAAAAATCCTTATCAATCAAGCGCTTTTTGACTGATTTTAAATCAGGCATTGACAAACATCAACGCATAGACTATACTCTAATCTCTGTGGTTTAAAGTGGTGAATAATGTTAACAAGTGGTTTATAATCCCTTAATGAGCACACTTTACGGCGAATACTCATACGCTCTGGACTCAAAGAACCGCATGTTCATTCCCGCGCGGTTCCGCGAAGAGCTTCATAAAGAAGATAAGAATTACTTCATGCTCTCCATCGGGCTCGATCAATGCCTGTATCTTTTCCTGCCGTCAAAATGGGAAGAACTCATAGCCCACAACATGGAAATATTCAAATCGGAGAACAAGGAAGAGGAACGCGCGTTCAAAAGATTTTTTTTCAGCAACGCGGCGGACGCCCAGCTGGACGAGCAGGGCAGGATACTTGTGCCGCAGAATCAGAAAAAATACGCCTCTCTCAAAAAGCGGATCATGATACTGGGCGTGGGAAACAAGGCGGAAATATGGGATGCGCAGAACTGGTCCGGATACAAAAAAGACGTCATGGGACCGTCGTCCGCGAAGTACGGCAAGCTCTTCGACTTATGACCCCGCCACCTCTCCGCCTAAGGCGGACGGGCCTTCGGCCCGAAGGAGGTGGTGGGGTGAGCGGACGCAATGTCTCGGCGCCATACGCTTCCCAAGGATGCGATTTAATGGACGGGAACTACATACACCAGCCGGTGCTGGCCGGAGAAGTGGCCGAGTTGCTCGTGACGGATAAAACCGGCGTGTACGTGGACGCCACGCTCGGCCTTGGCGGCCATGCCATAAAACTTCTTTCGACGCTCGATGAAAAAGGCAAGGTGCTGGGCATAGACTGGGACCCGGAAATGGCCGGACTGGCCGCCGGGAACCTGGCGCCCTACGGCAGCAGGGCAAAAGTGGTCCAGGGCAACTTCGCCAACATAGACCAGCTTATTTCCGGAGAGCATTTAAACACCATCGCCGGCGTCCTGTTCGATCTGGGCATCTCTTCGCTCCACTTTGACAAACCCTCGCGGGGATTCAGCCTGAAATACGACGGGCCGCTTGACATGCGCATCAACCCGGCGAACCCGCTTACGGCCTACAGCATCATCAATCACTGGCCGTACGAGCAGATCGAGCACCTTATCAGGATATGCGGAGAGCGCCACGCCGGCAGGATCGCCAGGGAAATAATGGACAAACGGCAGGCGAAGCCCGTGGAAACCACCGCGGAACTGCGGACTATCATAGAAAAAGCGACGCCCTATCACGGCCAAAAAACGCACCCGGCCACCAGGACTTTCCTGGCCTTAAGGGTGGCGGTAAATTACGAATTTGACAATCTGACCCGCGGCATACAGAAAGTAATGCCCTTCCTGGCCAAAGGGGCCAGAATGGGGGTGATAACTTTTCATTCGCTGGAAGACAGAATAGTGAAGGAAACGTTCCGGTTTATGGCGAAAATGGGAAACTGGAAGCTGGTGACCAAAAAACCGGTCGCGCCCTCTGAAATGGAAATAGAGGCCAACAACCGGGCCAGAAGCGCGAAACTGAGGGTAATAGAAAAAACGCAGGAGGCAAAATGAATCCGGAAAACATGCTTAAAACCGGCTCCAAGGCGCACAAGTTCCTCAACGCCAGGACGGCAAGCGCCAGGCTGAACAGCCTGAAAGCGGCCGTCTGTCCGACCAAAATATTCTACCTGTGGGAAAAGCGCGGCATCAGAAGAATAGAACTTTTCAGCATGGAATAATACAAGAGTAGAGGGTGTAGAAATAAGGAACTCCTTACCCTACCCTAGACCCTGAACCCTCTACCCTATACCCTGACTTATGACAAAGCCAAGGTCCTTAAAATACGCGGCGCTCCTGTCCGCCGGGACGATTTTTTTCATTTTCGCGTGGGGGAACGTGCAGGCGACCAGGCTCGGCTACAATATAGAGGAACTGCGCAAAGAGATAGCGAACCTTGAAACCGGAAATAACTACCTTAAAAAAGAAATACAGACATTCATGTCGCCCGAACGGCTTCAGGCCGAAGCCGTAAAGATCGGCCTCGTGTATCCTGAACCGGACTCCATAGTCCTTCTGGAAGAAAAAGCGACAGACAAACCCGCGAAAGGCTGGCTGGCCCGCCTCTTTTAACGAAGAAATATCGCGAATGACAGCGAATGCCGCGAATCGCGTCCAATTCGTGTAATTCGTTCTCTATTTGCGTAATTCGTAAACCGATGACCGCAAAAACCGTAAGAACAAGAATTCAGGCCTGCCTGTTTCTGGCCGCCCTGCCGGCCGTGGCGATAGCCCTGCGTTTATTCTATCTGCAGACGATAAGGCACGAAAATCTTCTGGAGACCGCCTCAAAAGAATTCAACAGGACCGTCAGGGAAGTCGGCCCGAGGGGCAGGATATTCGACGCGACAGGCAGCCTCCTGGCGGAATCGATAGTCACCTGGGACTGCGCCCTGTTAAAAAAAGAGCTCCGGGACCCCGCGCGGGACCTTGAAACCCTGTCGTCCGTTTTAAATCTTCCCGGAAAAGAACTCCGGGCCAGATACCGCAAAGGCAAAAATTTCGTGCCGGTAAAAAAAAACCTGGACCAGGCGGCGGCCGAAAAAGTCAAAGCCCTGAAACTCGCCGGCGTGCGGCTTGACGCCCATCAGAACAGATATTACCCGTCCGGCAACCTGGCCAGGAATATCCTCGGGCTGGTGGGGAACGGCCGCGGCCTGACGGGAGTGGAGCTTCTTTACGACAAGGTCCTGAGCGGCAATGTCAGCAGCAGGGAAATAATCCGCGACGGCAGCAAAGACGGCAAAATAATATTCCAAAGCAAGACGGACGACGGCCGGACCCCGCTGGACATCCACCTGACCATAGACAAGAACATACAGTTCTTCGCCCAGGAGGTCTTAAAGAAATACGCGGACAAAAACCGCTCGGATCTGGCCATGGCCCTGGTCCAGGACCCCGATACGGGCCGGATACTGGCCCTGGCCACATACCCGGAAGACCTCATAAAGATGGAGCCGGTGGAATGGGTTTATGAGCCCGGCTCCACTTTTAAGACCGTGACGCTCTCCGCCGCGCTCGAAAAAGGGACAGCCGCGCTTACCGACAGTTTTTTTTGCGAAAAAGGCGCCTGGGCGCTGAACAGCAAAGTGACCATACATGATCATGAGCCCGAAGGCACGCTCTCCCTTTCAGGCGTAATAGAGCGTTCTTCCAATATATGCGCCGCCAAGATCGGCCTTAAGCTGGGTGTTGAGAACTTCTATTTTTACGTCAAGTCTTTCGGTTTCGGCACCAAGACCGGGCTGGGTTTTTACGGCGAGTCATCCGGGATACTGAGGCCTATTAAAAAGTATCGCACCGTGGACCTGGCCGTCGGGTCTTACGGTCACGGCGTAGCCGCGACACCCATACAGGTCATAAACGCCTATTCCGCCGTGGCCAACGGCGGCCGTCTTATGGAGACCAGGCTTGTGGACAAGATCGCCACTGCGGACGGCAAAACCGTGTTCGCCAACGAACCTTCCGCCATCCGCAGGGTTATCTCCAAAGCCACGGACGACGCCGTAAAGGAAGTGCTTAAAAACGTCGTGGAAAAAGGCACCGGTATAAACGCCGCCGTACCCGGTTATTCCATAGCCGGCAAGACAGGCACTTCAAAAAAGATAGACCCCGGGACGGGCAAATACCTGACCGGCAAGAACGTGGCCTCCTTCTGCGGCTTTTTCCCGGCGGACAAGCCGCAATACACCATACTGGTCATACTGGATAACCCGAAGGTCCTTCATTACGGCGGCGAGACGGCCGCTCCGGCTTTTCAGGAAATAGCCAAAAAGATCATAACCATGAGAGGCCTGAAGCCGGAAAAGTCCCTCCTTGAGCGCAGGGCCGAGGCCCCGGTCCCGGTCACGGACTAGCTGACAGCAACAGAAAGCAAGGGAAGGCAAAAGAAGGCAACGGAAAGTAAGAAAAAATGCAAAAGACTTTTAGTGTCGCTCAATTGCTTTCCGCGGCGTTCCGTAACGTTCCGTAGCTTTCAGTTGCTATCCGTAGCTTTCCGCGGCTTTCAGTTGCTATCTCTAGTCCGCTGTTTTGCAATAATTACTTAAATTTTCTATCATATAAATATGGTCTTGCGAGAAATACTTAAAGACTGCAAAGAAAGTATCCGGATCTCCGGTCCTGAAACCGCCGTTATCACGGGGCTCGCCAACGACTCGCGGAAAGTAAAAAAAGGCGACATCTTTTTCGCCATTACCGGCCAAAAAACCAGCGGCAGTATTTATATCAAAGAAGCCCTGGAAAAGGGCGCGGCGGCGGTGGTCGCCGAACACAGCCCGGACGCGGGGCTGGCGCGTTTTTTTCCGCCGGCGTCCTGGGTCCTGACGGGCGACATTTTAAGCGTCCTTTCCAAAGCGGCCTCGGCCTTCTACGGCAGGCCTTCGGAGCGCCTGAAGCTGATAGGCATCACCGGCACTAACGGCAAGACCACCACGGCCTATCTGCTTGAAAACATCTATAAACTGGCCGGCGCAAAACCCGGCGTCATCGGCACCATAGACTACCGCGTTAACGGCGATATCATCTCAAAAGCTCCGAACACCACCCCGCCCGCCCATGAGCTGCACGCATTGTTCAGCCGGATGCTGGAAGCCGGTTCAAAAGTCGTCATAATGGAGGTGTCCTCCCACGCGCTGGCCTTAAACAGGGCGGACGAGGCCGCCTTTGACGTGGTGGTATTCACTAATATCCAGCGCGACCACCTGGACTTCCATAAAGACAGGGAGAACTATTTTAAAGCCAAAATGAAAATATTCGCTCTGGCCGGGGCTTCTCCCAAAAAGAACAAAAAAGGCGTTATAAACGCCGACGATGAAAAAGCCGGCGAGATAATGAACGCCGTCAAAGGACGTCTGGAACTTATCACTTTCGGAATGGACAAAGACGCGGATTTTAAAGCCGACAGGGCGGAGATACTCGCGGACCGCACGGTATTTGAGCTCAAGCGCCCGGGCGGCCCGCGGACGATTACGCTTAAACTGCTGGGGCGGCACAATATCTATAACGCGCTGTCGGCCATCGCGGCCGCGGTCGCGGCAGGCGTGGACCTTGAAACGGCCGTAAAGGGCGTTGAGACGCTTAGAAACGTGCCCGGCCGGCTTGAAAAAATATCCCTGGGACAGGATTTCGGCGTTTTTGTGGATTACGCCCATACGGAAACCGCTCTTGAAAATGTGCTGGCGAACCTCAGGAAACTGCCGCATAAAAAACTCATAACGGTCTTCGGCTGCGGCGGGGACCGGGACCGCACCAAAAGAGCGCCCATGGGGCTGGCGGCGGCAGCCGCGAGCGATCTGGCCATAGTGACCAGCGATAATCCCCGTTCGGAAGACCCCGCCCAAATCTTCGCCGACATTGAAGCGGGCCTGAAAGGCGCGTTCTTAAACTATGTCGTTATCCCGGACAGAAAAGAGGCTATTTTAAAAGCGGTCCAAACCGCCGCACGGGGCGATATAGTGCTTATCGCCGGCAAAGGGCACGAAGACTATCAGATACTGAAGGACCGCACCATACATTTTGACGACAGGGAAGCGGCGGCGGAAGCGATACAGGCGAAAATGAATGGGTCTAAGGGTCTTAGGGGTTAAGGGTTTAAGGGAATAACATTTTTCAGTGTTCCGTCCCTTAGACCCTAAACACCTTAACCCCTAAAACCCTAAATAACAAGTGCGGTTTATAGCTTAAGGATTTAGAAGAATAATGATTACTACTCAGCCACAAAGTCACAAAGACACGAAAGAAATCAGACAACAAACCGTTTGATCCATAAACTTTCTTTGTGCCTTGGTGTCTTAGTGGCTGAGTAATTACTAAAAATCAGCGTTATCAGCGTTCTATATTCTA
>JAHJSU010000342.1 GCA_018829985.1 Elusimicrobiota bacterium
GGCTCCGGTCTATTATGTTCTGGAAATTGGCCTGGGCGTCGGCGTATTCTCTTTTACTGAACAGCGCGGCCCCGATGCGGAAGACAGCCGCGTTCTTAAGTTTGGAAGCCGGGTAGTTTTTGAGAAAATCCCGGTATTTCACGATGGCCCCGTCGTAATCCCTGGCGTAGAAGAAAGAGTCGGCGCCGAGGAATTCCACCTCCTCCTTCAGTTCGGTGGCGGGATAGTCTTTAAGCAGCGCCTCAAAGACGCCGGCCGCTATGTAGGTTTTGCCCTCGCAGCTATAGGCCTTGCCCAGGAAGAACCTGGCCTGGGGCGTGTCAAGCCGGGAGAACAGTTTCCGGCTGGCCGGGTAATTTTTATTGTCCAGTTCCAGGACGGCCTTGGCGAATACCGCCGCCGGGTCCTGCGCGTAGGGCGGATAAGTTTCCTCAAGGCGGGCCATAACCGCCCGGGCGGCCGGGAAATCGTTCAGGGCGATGTAGGCGCAGGCTCTCCCGAGCAGGCTTTCCGGAACCGCGTAGCTTTTGGGATATTTTTTCTCCACCCTGGCGAATTCTTTTATGGCGCGCCGCCAGTCGCCCATGTTGTAAAAGGCTTCTCCCGTGCGGTACTGGGCGCTGGGCTCAAGGCCTGATTGTTCATAATCGCCTATCACGTCCCGGTAGGCCTTGACGGCGTTCTTCAGCTCCGCCGCGGCCGCGGAGCCGGCGCCCGCGGCGGGGGATGTTTTTACGGGCTTCCCGGTCCGCGCTTGAAGTTCGAGCCCTTTGGCCATATAGGCCTCGCCCTTCATGAACTGGGCGTCCGGCGCGCGCGGACTGTTGGGGTACATTTTGATGAATTTGTCAAAAGCGTCTATTATGGCCGTCCGGTCGGCCTCTTCACGGTAGAGCTGGGAAAGGTTCTGAAAAACGGCCTCATCTTCGCTTAAGCCGGACTGCCGGGCTGAAACGCCGGCGGGGAACAGCGGAAAGCAGAGTAAAAGCGTCAGGAGTCTTAGAATCTTGGAGCCGGAGAGGCTGAAAGTCGCGGGGATTGAAGCCATTTTAAGTATAGAAAGCGTTGAGCCGCCTTTCGTCCGCTTCTTTTTTCAGGTTCGCTATGACTTCGTCCAGGTTCAGGCCGAAGAGGTTTTTGCCGCCTCTCAGGCGCAGGGAGACGGTGGAGCTTTCCTTTTCTTTCTTGCCGAGTATAACCAGATAGGGAATTTTCTCCAGGGAGGCGTCCCTGACCTTGGCGGAGATGGTGTCGGAGCGGAGATCGGCGGAAACCCGTAAGCCCGCACTTTTAAGCCTGGCGCAGACCTGGGCGGCGTAGTCTTCCTCAAGCATGGTGATGTTCAGCGCCTTCGCCTGCACGGGAGCGAGCCACAATGGGAAATGGCCGGCGAAATGCTCTATCAGTATGCCGAAGAAGCGTTCAAGCGAACCCAGCAGCGCCCTGTGCACCATATAGGGCTGGTGTTTGCGGCCGTCGGCGCCGGTGTATTCCATCTTAAAGCGCTCGGGCAGATTGAAGTCGAACTGTATGGTGGTGGTCTGCCATTGGCGGCCCAGCGTGTCTTTAACCTTCAGGTCGATCTTGGGGCCGTAGAAGACGCCTCCGCCCGAGTCGAGCTCAACCTTGACGCCTTCCTTGTTTGCGGCGGCAAGCAGGCTCTTCTGGGCTTCTTCCCAGCGGGCCGGGTCGCCCACGGCTCCCTCGGGCCGGGTGGCCAGGTAAGCCTTGATTTCGGTGAAGCCGAAAGTTTTCCAGATGTTCAGGCTGAAGCGCAGCGCCTCTATGGTCTCCGCCTCTATCTGTTCGGGCGTGCAGATTATGTGGGCGTCGTCCTGTGTGAAGCCGCGCACGCGCAGAAGGCCGTGCAGCACGCCGGCCTTCTCAAACCGGTATACCGTGCCCAGCTCCGCCCAGCGCAGCGGCAGATCGCGGTAGGAGTGGCCGGAGCTCTGGTAAATCTGTATGTGGAACGGGCAGTTCATCGGCTTTGCGTAATAGTTAATGCCGTCTATGTCCATGGGGGCGTACATGGACTCCCTGTAGAAGTCCAGGTGGCCGGAGGTGGCCCAGAGGTTCTCGCGGCCGAGGTGCGGCGTATTGATCAGGTCATAGCCGCCCTTGAAATGCTCTTCCTTCCAGTAGGTTTCAATAGCGTGTCGTATGCGCGCTCCGTTGGGGTGCCAAAGCACGAGGCCCGGGCCGACGGTTTCATTTATGCTGTAAAGATCAAGCTGCCTGCCGAGTTTGCGGTGGTCGCGCCTGGCGGCCTCTTCCTGAGCTTTGAGGTAAGCGTCCAACTCCTCTTTCGTCTCAAAGGCCACCGCGTAAATGCGCTGGAGCATCGGCCTTTTCTCGTCGCCGCGCCAGTAGGCGCCGGCTATTGAGGCGAGCTTGAAGGCTTTTACTTTGCCGGTGTGCTCCACGTGGGGGCCCTTGCAGAGGTCTTCGAACGGGCCGTTGCGGTAAATGCTGATGACGCTGTCCTCGGGCAGGTCGGTGATAAGCTCCACTTTATACTTCTCTCCCTTTTCGCCGAAGCGCTTAAGGGCCTCGGCGCGCGGCATTTCAAACCGTTCGAACTTCTGGGCCTGCGCGATGAGATGCTTCATCTTCTTTTCGATTTTGGGCAGGTCCTCGGGGACAAAATGGTGTTCCAAATCAAAATCGTAATAGAAGCCGTTGTCTATGGCCGGGCCGATAGCCAGCTTGGCGCCAGGGAAAAGCTCCAGCACGGCCTGCGCCATCACGTGCGCCAGCGAATGCCTCATCGTTTCGAGATGATTAGCCTGTGTTTCTTCGGACATAAATAAAACAAGGGTATTGGGTTCAGGGTATAGGGTTTAGGGTCAGGAGTTCCTTATTTCTCTAACCCTCTACCCTCTACCCTATCCCCTCTACCCTGCTGTTAAACTGGTGCCCAGTATAGGATTTGAACCTATGACCTTTCCCATGTCAAGGGAACGCGCTAGCCAGCTGCGCCAACTGGGCGAAATCTTCAATATATTATAGCAACAGAAGGCAAAAGAAAGCAAAATCAAAAGAAGCGCAACCAACCGGCGGGCAGTTACCAGTGCTTCTTGTAACTGCTCAGGTTCACAGTTCAGGGGTTCAACGGTTCAGAGGTTGGCCGTCTGAGGAGCATAGCTCTTGTTACGGCACTGGCATAGCCTTGAAAAACGTCTATGCAAAGGATAACCGTGAACCCTGAACCGTGAACC
>JAHJSU010000343.1 GCA_018829985.1 Elusimicrobiota bacterium
GGACATAGCGCTGGCCGACGGCGCGGTCGTAACGCTGGGCGGCAAAATCGTTAAGAACGTGGCCGGCTACGACGCGCTTAAGCTCCTGTGCGGGTCCATGGGCGCTTACGCCGTCATACTCACCGTCACCCTGAGGACGGTGTTGGGAACTGATATTCCATCCGGCGGCGCGGCCGCTTTTGAACCCGGTTTTGAACCGGACGAATACCATATCCGCCTAAAAAAAGCCTTTGACCCCCGGAATCTCCTGAACCCGTGGATCTACCGGGGAAGGGTCTAAGGGTTTGAGGCGTTAAGGGTTTAAGGGATTGTTGTTTTGAAAAATTTCCGTCCCTTAGACCCTAAGACCCTTAAAACCTAAAACCCTGGATTTTATGAGCAAATACGAGATAAACGAACTTTACGACCACACGCAAGGCGCTTTCCACCTTAAAAACCTGCTCACCGATCTGGGCGAGAGAAGCGTCTACGACGCGGCGGCCCAGTGCAACCGCTGCGGCTATTGCGAGACCGTCTGCCCCACTTACATGCTGACCGGACGCGAAACCATTTCCGCCAGGGGCAGGAACCAGTTCCTGAGAATGCTTATAGAAGGCAGGGTCCGGGACGCTGAAATCGCCGTGGAATCGTTCGGCACCTGCCTTTTATGCGGGGCCTGCTCCTCCGCCTGTTACGCTAAAGTTCCCACTCCGGATTTGGTGCTTGAGGGCAGGAGAAGCCGGGACGGCTACGGCAGGAACTTCATGGCCGGAGTCGCCGTCAACCTGCTGCTGAACAACCGGGCCTTTTTTGAGTTCTGGCTGAAGGCGGCTTTCCTGTTAAAAAAGCTCGGCTTTGCCAGGCTGGCCGGACTGGCCGGCCTTTACGATTTCCTGGGCCTGCCGGCGCTTAACGCGGCCCAGGGGGCGCTTGAGAGCGCGCCGCTTAAATTTTTAAGGGATATTTTCAACGAGGACCAGGCCTTAAGCCCGAAAGGAAAAAAAACGATCTCATGGGCCTATTTCGCGCCCTGCGGTCCCAATTACATCTTCCCCGAGGTGGGCCTGGCCAGCGTGGCGCTGCTCAAAAGGTTCCGCGGCGAAGGCGTCTTCGCGGATAATTTCTGCTGCGGGCTTATCGCGTATAATTACGGCCGCATAACCGAGGCCAGGGAATTCGCCAAAAAGAACATCCTCAGATTTGAAGAGCTGAAAACCGCTTTCGGAGATTTTGACGTGGCGGCGGACTGCTCGTCCTGCGCGGCGTTCATGAAGGCCTACGAACAGCTTTTTACCGACGACGAAAACTGGCGGCCCAGGGCCGCGGCCTTCGCCGGAGCCGTCAAAGACATACTGGAAGTCATTGACGCGGAACAGGTAACGCGCCGCGGCGCCGCCGGGAGGACCACGTACCATGATTCCTGCCGGGCCTGCCACGGGCAGGACATCAGGAAAGAGCCCAGGGCGGTGATAAAGAAACTCGCCGGCGAAGATTTCGCCGAACTGCCCGAAAGCGACTGGTGCTGCGGCGGAGCCGGCGCCTATGCGTTCACCCAGCCCGCTCTTTCGCGCGGCGTTCTCGACAGGAAGATCCGGAATATCGCCTCCATCCGGGCCGGGACGGTGGTGGTCGGCGCCACTTCCTGCCTGCTCCAGATAAACGCGGGCCTGAAGGAAAAATACCCTTCGGCCAAAGCCGTCCATTTCAGCGTATTCGTGGACGGGATGACCAAGAACGACAACAGGGTTTAAGGGTTTGAGGCGCAAAGGCCTAAAACAAAATCTATGAGCCGCGCATTCATTAAAGAGGACGGGGCCGGCCAGGACAATGACAGCCTCCCCGACAGGCCGGTGAGTCCCGGGCCGAACTATGTCACGCCTTCGGGGAAGAAGGCCCTGGAAGACGCGCTCCGAGCCCTTGCGGAACAGATCTCGGCCATCCCGATCCTGACCGACAACCCCGAAGCCAAGGAGCGCCGCAAACGCTTTGAGCGCGATTTCCGCTATTATGAAAAGCGGCTGGGCTCGGCGGTGGTGGTGGACAACTCCAAAAATCCTCCCGGCGAGATCCTTTTCGGCGCCGTAATCGAAGCCGACGATGACCGGGGCCGGAACCACCGCTTCGCGATAGTCGGGATCGACGAGGCGGACGCGCCGGCCGGCAGGATAAGCTGGAATTCGCCGCTGGCAA
>JAHJSU010000344.1 GCA_018829985.1 Elusimicrobiota bacterium
ACGACGCAGAAACTTCTGTTGGAATTGTTAGAGGTGCCCGTAGAGGCATATAGTTAAGCGCTGAGGCCCAAACCGGCCAAAATAATTCAGGAAAAGTGTATACTCTTATAAGCGGAATGTAGGTTTTAACTAACGCTGGCATCAGTTTTAGGAAAACAAAAAGAGCAGAAAGAATTGAAGGCTTTGATCAAACGCCTGATTTTATTATTCCAAGCGAATTTAACCCGCAAATAGTGATTGAAGCCAAATTAACCGAAGATGACGGGACAGCCCGTGATAAAGTTACGCGAATACAACACCTCGGAGAGCTCAGCACAAAAGGCCAGAAAGACGGAAAACCCAAGTTTGAAGTCCTTGCCTGTATCGGGGGCCGAGGGTTTGGAGTTCGGCGTGAAGACATGCGCAAAATGCTCGAGGCCACCAGGGGTAAAGTGTTTACGCTAAAAACTTTAGACAAGTTAATTAACCACACTAGACTTAAAGAATTTAAATCAAGGTAATTAAGAATAACCGAAATAATGTTGCGAAAGCAAAAAATCAATTCAACCAAGCTAAGGAAGGCTATTCCCTTGAAGTGCAAAGGGAAACCCTTGAGGCTTTTGCCAAGCGGGAAGGCCTTGAAGTTTACCAGATTTACTCGGACGACGGCATTAGCGGGTACACTTCGGACAGGCGGCCCGCGCTTGCCGCACTTTGATAGCAGATGGGATTATGGATTCCTGCCAACGACATGCAGGAATGACGGATATCCATGAAAAAAGTCCACATCGTCACTTTCGGATGAACTTTGGACTCGGTTTTACCGCACTCTCTATCAATTCCTAAAAGCCCTATACAACCTCTAAGACCACGAAGATGTCGTCGCGGGCGTGGCCACGATGCGCGGCCCCGCACCGCTCCCCTGCACCGCACGATAGCCGCACGGTCGGCCACGCGGCGCGGCCTCCCATGCTTTCCGCAGGAAAGAAGGTTCGCAGGCTTCGGCACGTTGCGCCTCGCACTGCTCCAGCGGTAAGCTGCATCTTATAATCACCTCCTATGCGCGGCTGGCGGCCAGCCGCTCCCGGCCTGCCAGAGGCAGGCCGTACGGCCCCGCATTTCCCGCCAAACATTCCGGCGGGTCCGCCAAGTTGTTAGGCGGAAATTTTTTTATTATTTTTTGTTTTATGGCCACCCGAGCAGAAAGAATTTAAGCCGGGGGCCACCGGCTGAATAAAACACCGCCCCGGCTCGCTCCGTTCGCCCGGGCGGTATTTTCTGATATTAATATGTCGCCCCCGGCGGGGAGGGGGGAAACCACAAACCCAATAATGAAAGCCAAGGCCGGGACTGGCCTGGCCGTATAGGGGCCGTCCAGACCCGGCCTTGGCCCTCTTCATTTTTCCCCGCCCCTCTCATGATACAGTCTTCAACCCACCCGGTTTTTGCTAAAAATAACGAAAAACAACCTTTTTCATCGCGACATGACGCTGTCGCGTTGGTCTGCTATACTATTTTTGAAGATGTATATAAAAAACCTTACATTTCAGGTATTTTGTACAATTTAGACAGGGAATTTATGAAATAATATTATGAATATGACCGCCAAACAAGAATGGACTGAAAGAATTCAAAAGACTTTTAATGCTTTTTCTCCGATCTCCTTTAGTGCATACAAAAGTAAAACTATTTCCCCTGTGCTGAAAACGAAAAGCACTGTTCCCCATGCCAAGAATGTATATAAAGCTTTAGAGCTGGTTCCTTTTGAAAAGGTAAAAGTTGTTTTTTTAGGGCAGGACCCCTATTATCAAGCAAAAGGGAAAGAGCCCTATGCCACGGGCTTAGCTTTTGCACTTAATCCAAAGATTTTAAAAGACACCGAGCTACACCGCTTAAAAGGTGGAAAGAGTTTACGTAGCATTTTTAAAGCACTGACTAATGAACTCGGGAACTGCCCCACAGATACAACCTTGACCACTTGGGCACAGCAAGGCGTCTTATTGTTAAATTCTTCGCTTACCACAAAACGGGGCACACCCGGAGCGCATGATCGGATATGGCGTGGATTTCTGGCAGCAGTGATACTCGCATTAAATGCAAAAAAAGAGTCTGTTAGTTATGTATTGACCTGCAAGCGCGCAAAAAATTTACTTCCACTAATAGCGCCGCATCACAAAATATATTTTAACTACAAACATCCCTCCAGGTGCTGGAGGGTCACAAACACTAAAGGGCAACCCGTTAAATTCTTTCGTGAAATAACAAAAGCCCATGCAATTCAATGGGACATAAGCAACTAGGTTTTCATATGCCGCAGAAATGTTGTGAAGGACAGTCACCAGAACAATTGAAAGAGCTTATCGCTCTCTATGCCGACCCTTTGCCTGCAACTCGCACAGGTCCGCTATATAATGCCTTTTCTTATCCCACAAAAATATCTCCGGAAGCCATTGCAATTTATATCGCAACGCATACCAAACCTGGCGCGACCATCTTAGACACTTTTGCGGGTAGTGGAACAACTGGCCTGGCAACACTACTTTGTGACAAACCGACCGAAGGCATGAAGCAGACAGCCATAGGACTTGGGCTTAATCCCGTTTGGGGCCCCAGGAAAGCAGTCCTGTATGAGTTAAGTGTTATTGGGGCTTTCATTTCAGAAACTCTCTGTTCTCCCCCAAATCCCATAGAATTTGAGAAAGCTGCAAATTCGTTACTGGACCAGGCGGAAGAGGAATTTGGGTGGCTTTGGAAAGCCGCTGATCCCTCCGGCAAGGAGGGAGAAATACGTCATGTTATCTGGTCTGACGTTTTGCTTTGCCCACAATGTAAAAAAGAAGTCTCTTTTTGGGATACTTCCGTAAGAGTTAAGCCGGCACGACTTTTAACTTCCGCCAAGTGTCCAAATTGCGGGAACGCAATTCCTCTAGCTGGGGCAGAGCGGCCCCTTGAAACCTATTTTGACCCCTTATTAAACCGCCAGTTAACCAGAAAGAAACGGATTCCTATACGCATCCATGGGCGGACTGGCACAAGGACATGGCAGAGAGCACCTCTACTCTCAGACCTCAAACTCATTGAAAAAGCGAATAAGCACCTTCCGCTAAAATCAGAACCTAAAGCGGAGATATTTTGGGGCGATCTCTATCGCTCTGGTTATCATAAAGGCATTTCACATCTACACCATTTTTATACCCGGAGGAACTTTTTAGCTATTGCAAGTCTTTGGGCCAAGGTTGAGCAGTTCCCGCCTGCCTTACAAAAAGCGTTAAGGTTGTTAATACTAAGCTACAACGCGTCCCATTCCACCTTGATGACTCGTATAGTCGCAAAAAAAGGCCTACAGGACTTCGTCATTACAGGAGCTCAATCCGGCGTCCTTTATATCAGCAGTTTACCAATTGAAAAAAATGTTTTCATCGGGATTAGACGCAAAATCAAGGCGTACAAAGAAGCTTTTTTATTAATTTCACACAGTCACAGCTCGGTCAAGGTTCTTAATAAAAGCAGCACAAGGCTTAAACTGGCGAATTCCTCTATAGATTATGTGTTCACAGACCCACCATTCGGAGATTACATCCCTTATGCGGAAATCAACCAGATAAACGAAGCCTGGCTAGGGAAAACCACCAATCGCACTGAAGAAGCGATTATGAGCGTCGCCCAAGGGAAGACCCTCGGAACCTATCAATCAACAATGCTTAGAGTTTTCAAGGAGATAAGCAGAGTTCTTAAACCTTCTGGGAAAGCCACCGTTGTTTTTCACTCAGCAAAGGCAGAAGTCTGGCACGCCTTGACTGCCGCCTATGGACAAGCCGGTCTTCGAGTTGCAGCTAGCAGTGTATTAGACAAAGTTCAGGCAAGTTTTAAACAAGTAGTTTCAAGAGATACCGTTAAAGGTGCTCCCCTCCTACTATTAATAAAAGGCCGGATAGAACAAATGGCAGGAGACAGTTCTTTTGAGAAGATTTATAATGAAGTATTGGCGTGTGCCTCTGCAAAACAACTCAAAGAGGAACAGATGCCCGCTCGGCTATATTCACGATACATCACAAGATGTCTTGAATTAGGAGTTCCGGTAAAGATAAATGCGGACGAATTTTACAAACGCATACGCGTTACTTTGGGGCTCAAATGATACCCACTGAACTTTTAGAACACCCAGCCCTTCCCACCCGCAGCGAAAAAAAACGGCTGGGACAATACTTCACGGGAATTAAACTCGCGAGACTTCTTGCGGCACTTGCCGGGGCGCGCACAGCAAACTCGATAATCGATCCCATGTCTGGATGTGGCGACATGTTAGAAGGTAGCCTTTTAGAGGGGGCTCTCCCGCACACGCTTGGCGCAATTGACATTGATCCCTCTGCGCATCAGACTTGCCGAGCTAAATTTGCAGACTACCCTCTCAAAAGTCCTTCACTGCTCTTGGGGAGTGCCTTCGACATCAAGACTCTTCAAAAGCTACCCTCGCTTTCGTGGGATTTAGTTATTACTAATCCTCCCTATGTTCGCTACCAAAGCCTGACGGGGGTTGGGGAATTAAGTAGTCTACAAACCCCCAGCGCCTCACAGGTTAGAGCAGGTCTGCTTAGAGTACTAGAATTACTTCCAAACTTAGACACGGAGGACAAGCGGCTCTTTACTGAACTGGCTAAAAATTACTCCGGGCTTGCTGATTTAGCTGTACCCTCCTGGCTTCTATGTGCGGCTCTTGTTAAGCCAGGGGGGACCTTGGCCATGGTTGTACCAGAATCCTGGCTTAGCCGTGAGTATGCTGTAGTGGTGCAGTATCTGCTTTTACGCTGGTTTAAAATCCAGTACATCGTTGAGGATGCCAATGCCGCGTGGTTCCCAGAAGCACTTGTGAAAACCACTCTATTAGTCGCCAAAAGGATTCCGCGAAGAAGCTCAGCATTTGCTTCACTTGAAGAGAATTATCTTCATATCTCATTGCCTTCCAGTGCTATTAATTGTAACAGCATTGTTGGGCGCATCTTCCCGAACTCACAAAAAGCCGAGTCGGACTTAGCGGCACTTCTGAAGCAAGGACTTTCCGGAAAACTTCCAGTTTCCAAATTGCCTGTGACCACAGAAGCAGTCCCCTTTAAGCAGCTCTCTGGCAATGTAAGCCGTGCCACCCATAACCTGAACTGGCTTCAGAAGCTGGAACCACAGACTAATTTCAGTGATTCTCGCATTCATCTTCCGTCACGTATTGCCTCTTGGTTAGAAACATTCGAGGAAACCTCTTTTACAACCCTAGAGACTTTCGGTGCAAAAATTGGCCAGGGGTTAAGAACTGGTGCAAACCTTTTTTTCTATACGGATGCAGTAAAAACGAAGACAAAGACGGAAATTGTTGCCCCGTCGAGAATATTCAACTTACCCGGGGTTGAACTTCCCCGGGGTTGCACCCGCCCCGTTCTACGCAAGCAGGCAGAATTGCCCAAGGACTTTGAGATTGATCACAACTCACTACCTGGTCGCGTCTTAGTATTTCACGAGTTTGCCCTTCCAGAAGATATCCAGCGTTGCAGTAAATCATTTTCGGTGCGCAACTATACCCCGCTGAATACCACAGTTGCAGACTTTTTACGACTTGCTGCCAGAACGAAGACTGCTGACAACAAACTCATCCCAACACTCTCTGCTGTGGCCCCGAATGTCCGTGAGGCTAACCCCCTAGATGCAAATGCGGTGCCACGTTTTTGGTACATGCTGCCAGCTTTTGCAAAGCGTCATTCTCCAGATCTCCTGATTCCTAGGGTTAACGGCAGAGAGATTAAGGCATTCATCAACAAGGGACGTCGGGCACTTATCGATGCTAATTTTTCCACCATTTGGTTCGATGACAATAATGCTGTAAATAAACATGCCGCTTTGGCACTATTAAACAGTTCTTGGTCCACCACAATTCTTGAGTTTTCTGCCGCCGTACTTGGAGGCGGAGCATTAAAAGTTGAAGCCGCACATTTGAGAAAACTGCCAATCCCTAAATTCTCTCCCAATCAATGGCAGAAGTTATCACTTCTCGGCCAGCAACTTGCACAGAATCGCGGTTCCCATGAAGAGACTCAAGAAGCAATTGACATTTTCATTATAGAAGCTATCGTCGGTAAAAAAAAGGCACAAAAGAAACTTTCAGAACTACAATCGCTCCAGTGCGCACAGTTAGCCAAGAGACTACAAAAGTAACCCAGCGCTTTGCCGCCATCGACGCGCGAAGCCTGTAGCGGACAAGATCTCAGCGGAGGAGGGGGAATGAATCTTTTTGTTCAGAACAGTCGCTGTCCTAGCCAGGTATTATTTGCCTTCGACGAGGTCGCCAGACCAAGCGTACAACAAGTCCGCTGGGCAGTCGCCTATTCTACCAGGAGTGGCTGTGTCCGTCTTGTTGAGAGAATTTTAAACCGGATTGGAAGAGCCCAATGGGACAGGATTCAAAAGCAGTTCATTACCTCCCTCGATTTCGGTCTAACTGATCCAGGGGCACTTGAGTTTCTTTCTGGCCTGCCGGGAAGCACCGTCTATATTGCAAATCCCGAGGTTGCCAATAGGCCAAGATTCCAGCCCAGCAAAGCATATCACCCGAAAATCTATTTATTCGACGAGGCAGATCACTCCGGTTATGTAGTAGGTTCGGCAAACCTGACAAATAGCGCACTCATCTCAAACACTGAGGTTGTCGCTGTAGGTGAAGAAACGCCACAAAATTCCACCTGGAATGATATCTGGACAGAACTTCGTATTGATACAACGCCGCTTACCCCCACAATATTAGGTGATTACCGAAGAAGCTGGCGGCGCCCCAGAAGACGCCTTGTTGAACCCGACCCGCGACCGCCGGCTCCGACCATCAGACCTGGTGAAAAAGCTGTCTTTTGGGATGTTATTGCAGCGGGCACCCTTGCACCTACGACATTCAATCACTTCTGGGTTGAAGCTGGGTTGATGTCTTCTGGCGGCTCGCATAATCAGTTAGAACTTCCAAGAGGCGCAAACCGGTTTTTTGGATTCAATCACAGCGTATATGGCGCGGCACATGTAACAATCGGCTTGCCGCAATTAACGCTTCGCAGAAATACCTGGACAGACCGACCGTTAACCTGGCATGGCAACAATAAGATGGAAAGGCTCAACCTCCCGACCGCCACACAGGGAGGCTTTGAGTATAGAAATACCGCTGTCTTATTCCGCCGCCATGCTGGCGGGTTTGAGATAAATGTCGCCCCTTGGAACGATGACACGGCAATTGCTTGGCGGGCAGCTTCCCAAGCGTTGAACACTGTTTACAGGCTTGGCGGCAGAGGGAACCGGATTTGCGGACTATTTTAATTAGCGTCACGATACACTCCAACAGTTTTGGGAGAGAGAATGCCATTAGCGAATGACTCTTTACTAAAAAGCAAAAGACCTTTCCGCGTCCTTTCTCTTGATGGTGGCGGAATGAGGGGCCTTTATACAGCCTGCCTGCTAGATCATCTCAGCAGCAGATTCGCCCAACAAAGAAACACCAAGCCTCTCGACATAGGGAAAGGATTCGATTTAATAGTTGGGACAAGCACTGGAGGAATCCTAGCCTGTGCTCTCGCCAAAGGGGTTCCGATTTCAGAAATCACGTCATTATACCGCAAGGAAGGCCCTCAGATTTTTGTCGACCCAATGCCGCACAAGGACCACCGCTTCAGATTTTTTAAATGGTGCGTACGAAATAGGTCAAAAGCGTCCAATAGCAACCATATCCTCCGCTCAGCCTTAAGCCGAATTTTTGGAGATACCACCTTAGAGCAACTTCACAAAACCAGAGGAATCGCTGTATGTATTCCTAGATAAAATGAACGAACCGACAGCCCCCGTAGTTATTGGTAAAATTAGTGGAAAGCTCCGCAAGGAGCCAGTCCACAATAAACGCGGGTTACTCCCTGCAACGTACATTCCGCACATCTCGAAAAGTTTTCTCTTAATTATACCCAATTTCAGTGCCGTAACATCGTCGTGGTTTGAGTCTGTGCGGCCTGGATGGAAACCCCCATGGAATACCCACCACTACGACAAGACCAAGAAGACCCCAAAGGGCTATAAATACGTAAAGAACCCGCCGGACAAGGTCATTACCGCAAGGGGGAAGCACACCGCCCTGATGGGGGAACGGTGAAGGATAAAGCAAAGCATCTCAGGGCCAATACGACGGATACGGAGAGACTGCTCTGGAAACATCTCCGGATGCGCCAGATCCAGGGCTTCAAGTTCCGCCGTCAAGCGCCTATCGGTCCTTACATAGTAGACTTCGTTTCCCTTGAGGCTAAGCTCATCATCGAGGTGGATGGAGGGCAGCATGCCAAGCAGGAGGCGAAAGACTCCCGGAGAACCTCTTGGCTCAACAGTCAAGGCTTCAGGGTTCTCCGTTTCTGGGACACAGAGGTTCTGCATGAGACGGGGTCCGTTTTGGAAGCCATTTGGAAAGAGCTATCCCCCCACCTTAATCCTCCCCCACAAGGGGGGAGGAAAGGAACCACTTCAGCCCACAGTAACGTGCCATGAGCCATTTTTTATTTCTTGAAGCGCAAAAAAAATGCAAAAATCAAACAACTCGGAATCCGAACATTCTTCTCTGCGCGCGCGGAAAAGAGTCTGCATTGTTACTTTCGGCTGCCAGATGAACGAGGCGGACTCGGAGGATATCGCCGTCTCTTTCAGGCGGCGCGGCTTTGAGCTGACGGGCGAGCTGAAGAAGGCGGACGCCGTGGTGGTGAACACCTGCACCGTGCGGCAGAAAGCCGAGGATAAGGCCCTGTCCCAGATAGGCCGCCTGCGCAAGTGGAAGCGGGAGCGGCCGCACGGGAAGCTGTTCGTGGTGGGCTGCGCCGCGGAGAAGCTGGGCGGGAAGTTCATCATGAAGAAGTTCCCGTTCGTGGACGCGGTGATCGGCTCCAAAAGCATAGCCGGGGCGGACGAGGTCCTGGAGGGGTATTTCGGCGCGGGCCTCCGCGAGGCGCCGGCGGAAAGCCTGTTCACTTCCCCGGTCTCGGCCTACGTCACCATCATGCGCGGCTGCCCGCTGAAATGCTCCTACTGCGTGGTGCCCTCGGTCAGGGGCGAGGCCGCCTACCTGCCCGCGGAGGAAATACTCGGCGAGGTAAAGGCCCGCGCCGGGGGCGGCGCGCGCGAGATCATTTTCCTGGGCCAGACCGTCAATTCCTACCGGCACGGGAAGACGGATTTTGCGGGCCTGCTCAGGCGGGCGGCTGAAACAGACAAGGTAAAGCGGATACGGTTCATGAGCCCGCACCCGCTTTATTTCGACGACGCTTTTTTCCGGGCCTTCGCTGAGGAGCCCAAGCTCTCCCGCCACATACACCTGCCGGTGCAGAGCGGCTCCGACAGGCTGCTGAAGGCCATGCGCCGCGGCTACGACCGCGCGCGCTACCTGGGGATATTAAAGGACCTCAGGGCCGCGGCGCCGGACGCGGCGGTCTCCACGGATTTCATTGTGGGCTACCCCGGGGAAACGGAAGAGGATTTCCGCGATACGCTGTCCCTCGCCCGGGAGGGGGGCTTCGCCTTCGCCTTCTGCTTCAAGTATTCGCAGAGGGGGGACGCGAAGGGCCTGGCGCCGGATCTGGCGGAGAAGGAGATCGAGGAGCGCCTGGAGCGACTGCTGTGCGAGGTCAAAAAGAATTCGCGTGACATTTTGAACTCAAGAATTGGTAAAATGGAGGAAGTGCTGCTTGAGTCCGCGGATTCCGGCAGGACCTCGTCCGATTTCAAAGTGAAGCTGGACGCCGCGGCGGGGCTGAAAGCGGGGGGGCTGGTGAGGGCGGAGATCTACGGCGCCGACAAGAACGTTTTAAAAGGAAGACCAATACCATGACAAAGAAGAAAAGCAGGGTTTTCAAAGAAAGGCGGGAGCACGTGCGGCTGCCCATGCTGCACGGCATACTGGAGCCGGTGGAACTGGAATTTTACACCAAAGACAGCACCGGCAGGTCCAGGCCCCAGCCGGCCATCCTTTCCGACCTTTCCGCCGGCGGCATGAGACTTATTACTTTCCTTGCGCCGCCGCACTCCAAAGAACTCAACATCATCCTGAAGCTTAGCGGCGTAAAGGAACTACCGCTCACGGGCCGCATCTCCTGGGTCAAGGAAAAGGGCGGCGTGTTCATGAACGGCATCACGTTTGCCGGCATCAGCCATGAAGCCAAAAAATGCATCAACGAGATGGCCGAGGATTACGCCGATTGCGACACCCGCATGGCCCTTAAACTGCCGGAAGTCTGCGTGAAGACCTGCAAGGCCCACGGCCTTTGCAATAAGCCGCAGAAAGACGAATTGATGTTTAAAAGAAAGTAACGTAAAGCGTATAGAGGCGAGCGTCTAGCGTATAGGGATGAGGAAATCGGGAATAATCTCCTTAGATAATAGTTGTTCCCTGGCCCCTATTCGCTATACGCTGCCTTATTCCCTGGCCCCTATCCCCTAGACGCTATACGCTATTTTATACAGATGTTCCAACCACAAATCAAACCCATTACCCTGATGGGGGCCAACGCCTCCGGCAAAACCGAACTTGCCCTTCACCTCGCCAAAAAGATCCGGGGAGAGCTTGTCTCCGCGGATTCAAAACAGATCTATAAATACCTTGCGGCCGGAACGTCCAAGCCCAGGGGGCAGTGGACGCAAACCGCGGGCGGAAAGGCCTATCTTGTGGACGGAGTGCCCTATCACCTGGTGGACACCATGGACCCCAGAAGCTCCTACGACGCGGGGGCTTTCGTCAAGGACGCCAAAAGCCTGCTGGCCCGGATAAGCGCCGCCGGCAAAACGCCCATAGTAGTGGGCGGCACCGGCATGTATATCCAGGCGCTGTGGAATGGCCTTGACCCATTGCCGGGCGCGGACGCTTCCTTGAGAAAAACCCTGGCCGAGACCGCCCGTAAAAAAGGCAAAGAGGCGCTGCACGCGGAGCTCGCCGCCCTTGACCCCAAAGCCGCCGCCATGATACCGCCCGGCAATATACAGCGTGTTATGAGGGCCATAGAGATAACAAAACTGGCGGGCAGGCCGGTATCCCAATTATGGTCCGGCAGTTTTTTCAACGCGCTGCCGGTCCATCTGGGGAAATTTGTCTTTATAAAGTGGAGGAAGGAACTCTTGAACGAGAAGATAAAGAGCCGCACCGCGGCGGTTTTCGACGCCTGGGCCGACGAGACGGCGGCGCTGATCAAGCGCGGGTACCCTTCGGACGCGCCGGGCCTTAAATCGCTCGGATATCCGCAGATGCTGGATTTCCTTTCAAACAAAATATCAAGGGCGGAAGCCATACACGCCATTGTCACGCTTTCCATGGCTTACGCCAAGCGCCAGAACACCTGGTTCGCCAGGTATAAAAACGCCCTTAAGCTTGAATTTGAGACTTTTGCCGATTACGATACGGAGTTCTTATCGGAAAAAATAATACAGGCCGACCGACCATCTTGAAAGCAACGCTTATAGCCGTCGCGCTTAAGAGAAAACGCGGCGCCCGCGCGGGCGCAGTATCAAAGCCGTGCCCCCCCCAAGCTTTTGGGGGGGCCTGCGGCCGGCAGACGGCCGAAGACTATTGCGACCCGGCGGTGGCGCTGGAAGAGCTGGTCCGGCTGGCCGAGACGGCAGATTTGGAAGTGCTTGAGAAGTTCCTGATCCGGACGGCGCGCTATAACCCGGCCACGCTTATCGGCTCCGGCAAAGTGGCCGAGCTCGCCAGGCACGTGGCGGACGCGAAACCCGGCCTGCTTATCTTCGACGACGAACTTACGCCCGCCCAGCAGCGGAACCTTGAGCGCGCGCTGGGCGTGCCGGTGATAGACCGCACCTACCTGATACTTGAGATCTTTTCCAGGCGCGCCCGGACCCGGGAAGGCAAATTGCAGGTCAGGCTGGCCCGGTTTTCTTATGAACTGTCGCACCTGACCGGCAAAGGCGCGGCCATGGGACAGCAGCATGGCATGATAGGCACCCGCGGCCCCGGCGAGCGCCAGCTGGAATATGACAGACGCACCCTGCGCGACAAGATAACCGGGCTGAAGAAAGCGCTGGATTCCATCAGGAATGAACGGACCATCCAGCGCAGGAACAGGGACGCCGTTCCCATGCCCCAGGCGGCCATCGTGGGCTACACCAACTCCGGCAAATCCACCCTGCTCAACTTCCTGACCGCGCAGAAACACGCCATCTACGCGGACGACAAGCTCTTCGCGACGCTTGACCCCACCACCAAGCGCGTGCGCCTGCCCGGAGGCGGCTGGGCCCTTTTCACCGACACGGTGGGCTTTATCCAGAAGCTGCCTCACAACCTGGTGGCGGCCTTCCGTTCCACGCTGGAGGAAACGGCATACGCCGACCTCATCCTGCACCTCCATGACCTGGCCTCGCCCCAGATGAAGCTCCAGCACGAGGCTGTCAGGAAAACGCTTAAAGACCTGAACCTGGCCGGGATACCGGTGATCAACGTTTACAACAAGATAGACGCCGTGCCCGGCTACCGTCTCCGCTCGGAGACCCTGCGGCGCCTGCGCCCGGTCTTCGTTTCCGCCCTCACCGGGGAGGGTATCCGTGAGCTGCTGGCCCGGGTGGAAACGATCCTTAACTCCAGATGGGGGGACTACGAGCTGGCCCTGCCGGCGGCCAGGCAGAAACTTCTCTCCGAGATCTATAAAAGCGCCATGGTCAAAAGCGCGGTCTACGACCCGGAACAGATAAAAATAAATTTCAGAGCCACAAAAGAGAACTATAGACGCATTTTGAAGCTGGCATCGGGTAGTAGGTAGTAGATAGCAGGTGGTGTGTAAGGAGAGTAGATTGTAGGTTGAGGTGGTAGGTAGTAGGTGGGGAAGGAAATGCGGATCTCATTAACCTATCTACTACCTACTTCTACAGCCGCACTTTACGAGGTAATATTCGGTGAACCCATGTCTCTTTCACGTATCTGCGTAGTTGCAGAGCTTGCTCTGCGTAAAAGGCAAAGCAAGCTTTGCCACTACAGAAGCAAAGTGCGGCTGTAGAAC
>JAHJSU010000345.1 GCA_018829985.1 Elusimicrobiota bacterium
ACGGTTCAGCGGTTCAACGGTTAAAAACCAGAGAACACAAGAAGAGCGTGGAAAAAAATAACCTTAAACCTTGAACCCTGAACCTAATAACCTGAGCAGTTGCGAAATAACGCAAAAAACCCTCGTTAAATTTCCGGCAATACGGTATAATTTGTAGTAGATAGTAAATAGTAGGTAGTAGATAGTAGTAGAGATTATAAGGAAACTCCATTACTCTACACACTACACTTTAGACTCTGGACTGTAAACTACACTGTGAAGCGTGAACCCCGACTTTTACTTACCAGCGTAATGAAGCCTCTCGGCCCGGCTTACGGCGACGCCGAAAGCGTAGGCTACGAACTCCTTCACGCGCAGGTGACCCGCGCCCAGGGCCTGTTCAGCCCGCGCGCGGTCCATAAACAGTTCTCGCTGGACTACATAGCCGAAAATCTCGACAATCCTGCCGTGGTTCTCCATTACCCTTCCAAAAAAGAGTTCATTAAAGAAATCAAAAAAGGCTATGATTACGTCGGCATCTCCTTCATAGTCGTCACCTGGCACCGGATGAAGGAAGTTTCCGGACTAATCCGGAAATATTCCCCGAAGAGCAAAATAATACTGGGCGGCTACGGCGCCGTGCTGCCGGACGAAGCCCTGAAGCCGTGGTGCGATCATATCTGCCGCGGCGAAGGCGTGGCTTTCATGAGGGAACTGCTGGGCCAGCAGCCGCTCCAGCGGCATAAGCACCCGGTTCTTGAAAGCAACCTTGAAGTATTTTCAAAGACCGTCTCGTATACCGGCATGATCTTCGCGGGCCTCGGCTGCCCGAACGGCTGCGATTTCTGCTCGACGTCGCATTTCTTCCGGCGGCAACATTTACGCCTTCTTTCCACCGGCGCGGACGTCTATAACGTGGTCAGGAAACATCTCGAAATAAACCCGGACGCGCAGTTCACCATCCTGGACGAGGAATTTCTGCTTGACCGCAAGCGCGCGCTGGAATTCAGGGACAAGGTGATGGAAGGCGGCCGGCCCCTTTCCATATTCGTGTTCGCCAGCGTAAAGGCGCTCAGCCTCTACGAGCCGCGCGAGCTTATCGAGATGGGAGTGGACGGAGTGTGGATAGGCTTTGAAGGCGAACATTCGGGCTACGACAAGCGTTCGGGCAGGGCCATAGACCGTATTTTCCGGGAACTGAAGGAGAACGGCGTGACGATACTGGCGTCGATGATAGTGGGCTTCGACTACCAGACGCCTTCGGTCATAGAGTCCGAGCTGAAGAACCTGCTGGGCATGAAGCCGGACCTCTGCCAGTTCACAATCTACAATCCCAATCCCGGCACCCCGCTTTACGAAAGGGTCGTGGCCGAAGACCTGCTGAGGCCGCAATACAAGGAAAACCCCGCCCTTTACTGGAAGGTCGCGAGCGGCTTTAAATCCCTGCTCAAGCATCCGAATATGAGCGCCGGGGAAATAGAGGCGGCGCAGAAAAAATGTTTTGAAACCGATTTCCAGCGCCTCGGCCCCTCGATCTACCGCGTGACCGAGACCATGCTCAACGGCTACCTGGCGCACAAGGATTCCCCCAGCGCGTTTCTGCGCATGAAGGCCATGCGCCTGGCCAAAGAGCTCAGGAACAGCTACCCCGTCTTCCTTCCCGGCCAGCTGTTCGGCCCGAACGCCGAGGCTCGCCGCCGGACTTCGGCGCTGAAAAAAAAGCTGCACGCGGAATTCGGGCCCCCGACCCTGCGTGAAAAAGCGCTGGCCCTGGCCGCGGCCGCGGCGGCCGTATGGACCGGACTGAAACTGCGGTTTAATATTTTCCAGCATCCCCGGCTTGAGCGCAACTCCTACCGCATGCCGCCCGAAGGCTTTATCCCGGCGTGGCTTAAAGAGCGGTTTGCGCAGGACTGGAAGAGACTCTCGGTCAAGGTTTACGAGGATCCCCGCCGGCGCGAACTTCTGGTGCGGCTGGAAGGCATACTGGAGCGCGCCTACGGCGCCGAGCTTTCAACGCGGCTGGAAGCCTACCTCAAAGAAACCAAAGGCAGACTGGTGCTGGATATGGCCAGGGTGAAGTCCATGGAAAAAGCCGCCGCCGAAGACATCTGCGAAAAGCTTAAAGCCTACAAATCCCGCATAAAGATCTCCCTGCCGGCCGCGGCCGGCGCCAGGGCGGCCCAGTTCCTGTTTATGGCGCAGGTCTTTAAAATATACAAAGGTTAACCCTCCACCCCTAGTCTCTACATCAGCTTTCCCCGCATCAGCCAGGCCAGCCCCAGGAGGGAGAAAAAGCCCACCACGTCCGTTACGGTGGTCAGGAAGATGCCGGAGGAATGGGCCGGGTCGAAGCCGAGCTTTTTCATGGTAAGAGGGATAAGCGCGCCGCTCAGGCCCGAAGCTATAAGGTTTATCACCATTGCCAGGCCCACCACCAGTCCTAGATAGGGGTTGCCTTTCCAAAGCCAGACCAGGACGGCGGTCACAAGTCCGGTAATCGCGCCGTTCACAAATCCCACCCAGACCTCCGTCAGCACCAGTCTAAGCGCGCTTTTGGGCTCTATTTCGCGCATGATCATGCCGCGCAGAACCACCGCCAGCGTCTGCGTGCCGGCGTTGCCGCCCTGCCCGGCCACGATGGGCAGTATGGCCGCGAGCGCCGCTACTTTTACTATCAGGTCTTCAAATAAAGCCACCACGGCGCCGGCCAGGAATACCGTGGCCAGGTTCACGTGCAGCCAGGGCAGGCGCTTTTTGATCTTAAACCATGCCGGCGAATAAACGCGCTCCTCGGGGCTGGCGCCGAAAAGTATCTGCAGGTCCTCGGTGGCCTCTTCTTCGCTTGAGGCGATGATGTTTTTGGTGTTCACTATGCCTATAAGCCGGCCGGCCGCGCTTATCACCGGCACCGCCAGGTAATGCTTTTTTGAAATAATATTCACCAGCTCTTCCCTGTCGATGAAAGGCGAAACCCTGATCACTTCTTTTATCATTATCGTTTCCACCTGGGAATCCGGGGAGGCCAGCAGGAGGTCGCGCATGTTCAGCACGCCCAACAGGGTGTTCTCGTCCCCCACCACGTAGCAGTAAGTGGCCGGGATGTTTTTTTTCGCCATCGCGCGGAGCTTCAGTATAACTTCCTTTACCCGCATCTCTTTGCGGAAAGTCAGGAAATCGGTGTGCATCATCCGTCCGGCGCTTTCTTTGGGGTAGGCGAGTATCTCCGCCATGTCTTTTGCGAAATCTTCGGGGAGCAGCGGGATGACGGCTTTGGAAAAACCAGGGCGCAGGCGCCTGAAAATGTCGGCGACGTGGTGTTTGCCGACTTTCAGCAGGATTACCGCGGCTTCCTGCCTGGACAGGCGCTCCAGCATCTGCGCCGCGGCCAGCGGCGCGAGGTTTTCTATGCCCTGGGCGGCCACGGAGACGGGCAGGCTTTTTAGGACCTGGGCCGCGTCGGCCGAAGCCAGCGTCTCAAGCACCTGCGCCGATTGCAAAGGGTCGCTTTGTATGAATTTTTTTACTATTTCCAGCGCCGCGTTTTTTTTGTTCATTTTAAAGGTTTCCCGGCCGCCCGCTTAAGCCTGTCCATTATAGCCCGGCCCAACCCGCGTTGAGGCACCGGTTCGGCCAGTATGACGTCCACCCCCGCTTCGTCAAGCCTGTGCAGATGCGAGAAAAGGCCGGCCGCCGCTTCCTGCAGGCTCCCGGAAGGCGAGAGTACGGCCGCGCATTTTATTTTTAAGGCCGGCTTTTTGGTAAAAGCCAGGTAGCCGTAACGCAGGCCTTTTTTAAATCTGAATTTTCTTTTGCCGAGCAGGACCAGCTTCGCCGACGGGGAATAATGGCCGGCAAGCCGGCCGGGAGAGCGCGGCTTTTTTCCGCCGTCCGGCCCGGCGGCCAGAGGCCCGGTCGCTTTTTCTATTTCTTCCAGCGTCAGGCCGCCGTGGCGCAGGAGAGATGCTCTCCGGCCTTTCAATAAAAGCACCGCGGATTCAACGCCGATGCGCGTTTTTCCCCCGTCCAGAATAACATCGGGCCCGTTCTTGAGCTGTTTCTTCGCGTGCGCGGCCGTGGTGGGGCTTAAGCGGCCGAAGCGGTTGGCGCTCGGCGCGGCCACCGGGGTGCGCGCGCGCTTTATAAGGGCCAGCGCCACCGGGTCGGCCGGCATTCTTAAGGCGACGGTATCAAGCCCGGCCGTTACCAGGTCCGGGACCTTTTTTTTCTTCGGCAGGACCAGCGTGAGCGGTCCGGGCCAGAACTTCTTCATCAGGGCTTCGGCTTTCGGGGTGACAAACGCCAGCGCCTTGGCCTGCCTGATGGAGGCCACATGCACTATCAGCGGGTCGAATTCCGGCCTTTTTTTAATTTCAAATATCCTGGCGACCGCCAGGGGGTTCAGCGCGTCGGCGCCCAGCCCGTAAACGGTTTCGGTGGGGAAGACGACCGTCCCGCCTTTTCGTATCGAAGCGGCGGCTTTTTTGACGGCGGCCGGCGTCGCTTTTAAAAAGATCACTTCTTCACGGCCTCAAGATATTTTTTCCAGCCCAGGCCGGAGACTTTGCCGGACTTGGCAAGGACTTCCTTCCTCATCTCTTTGCGATAGGCCGCCAGGCGGCGGGATAATTCCTTATCCTTGACGGCCATTATTTCCAGGGCGAGCAGCGCCGCGTTTTTCGCGTTATTGATCCCCACCGAGGCCACCGGGATGCCGGGCGGCATCTGCACTATGGAGAGCAGCGCGTCCAGGCCTTCCAGCGAGCCTTTCACCGGCACTCCGATCACCGGCAGGATAGTGTAGGCTGCTATCACGCCCGGCAGGTGGGCGGCCCCGCCGGCGCCGGCGATAAAGACTTCCACCCCCCGGCCCGGAGCTTTTTCAACGTAGGCCGCGGTTTCTTTGGGCGTCCGGTGCGCCGACAGTATCTTCATCTCAAAACTTACGGAAAATTTTTCCAGTATTTCGGCCGCCGCCTTCATAACCGGCAGGTCCGAATCGCTTCCCATGATTATCGCAACTTTAGGCATAGTGGCTCCTTCGTAATCTGAAAATTCCAGTCATTCCGGCGAAAGCCGGAATCCAGGACCAGCAAGGTTAATTTTATGAATTTAAAAGGGTGCGG
>JAHJSU010000346.1 GCA_018829985.1 Elusimicrobiota bacterium
CTCCGAGAAGGTGACCACATAGGCCGGCCTGTCCTTGAACGGCGCGCGCCCGGCGAAGTCCGCCAGTTTGGCGGTTATGTTCTTCGTGCTTTTAACTTCCACCAGGACGAATTTCCGCCCGAAATCCAGCACCAGGTCTATATCGTTGTGATTGGAATCGCGGTAGAAATACAGTTCGTACAGCAGGCCGCGGTTGAATTTCCGCTTTAGCGTCTCGATAACCACCATGTTCTCAAAAAAAGCCCCCGCCTGCGGCCCGGCCATTATCGTTTCCGGTGAAGGGTATTTCAGTGTGGGTTCCGGTGACATACGACCCATATCGGCCCGGGCAGCCGGAAAAAAAAGCCGTATCTCACCGAATTGCGAGCCTCCCCTCTCCCCTCCCCGCCGGGCGCGCGGGGTCAATCCTTAAAATCGAGCAGATAGATATCGTCCACGGCATAGTACAGCTTTTTGCCTTTAGGACTCCATTCCAGGCCCCGGAAGACGGCCCCGAGCGGGGCCGGCACCCTCTCTTCCAGCTTTTTCCGTACGTCCAGCACGCAAAGATATTTATCGAGGCCGCCCCACATCGCGACTAAAGGCTTTTGCGCCTGCACGGAAAGGGTATAAGCGATAAGTCCGGAATCCGGCGACCATATTATATTGCCGAAATAGTGGTCGCCCGTTTTGGGGTTCCGCGTGATGAGCTCCGCCGCGGCCCGGCCCGGATAGCCCAGCCAGATATTGTTATCTTCGATATATACGTAGCGGCTCCTGCCGGGAGAATATATCTTATTTTGCCTTCCCTTCCTTTCGCTGTCCAGCCTTTTGCATACCGAGACAGGGCCTTTTTTGCTTTCCTCTTCTATCCAGGGGTAGAGCTTTTTCCGCACTTTTTTAACGGCCGGCCGGTTCTCCCCGTCGAATTCCGCGACGCCGAGCCCTTCCAGATAGTTCCCCGACTCATATTCTTCAAAAGCCAGCCGTCCGCCGGAAGACCAGGCGAAATCGCCGGCCGGGTTGACCTTTCTCGTGACCAGGGATTTCCTGCCGCCGTCGCTGTTCATGACCCACAGGCCGGAGCCCCCGTAAGCCAGGGAATAAGCGATTCTGCCGCCGTCCGGCGAGATAGTAAAGTTCCAGACTTTCGGGTCATACTCCTTCCTGTTCGGGGACAGGCTGGTAACGTTCCGCAGAACGACGCCGAGCTTTTTGGGCCGCCAGGCTTCTTTCGTCGGGCCGGTTTTGTCTTTTTTCCGGTCCGCGGCAGAAGAAACGACCAGTTCGCCCCTTCCCATGTAATTCAAGGCGTATTTGGCATTTTCCCTTACCCGGGCGTTTTCGTCGCCCAACGCCCTGGTCAGGCGCGGAACGGCGGGCTCGCCTATGAATGAAAAACCGTCGGGAATGCCCGAATATTTGAATTTCCCGGGCTCTTCCTTTAAACCTTCCAGCAGGACCGGCAGGCCCTCGCCGCTTCCCCATTTGCCGAGCAGGACGGCGGCCTCCGCTCTCGCCTCTTTATTGTGGCTCCGCAGGACCTTGCTCAGGGCGGGGGCCGCGAACGCGCCAGTGTCCCTCAGCGCGGGAGGCGCGGCGTGATCGCCCTGCTCCAGTCTCTCTATCAGGAACGCCACCGCCCTTTCGTCCTGCAGCCCGCCAAAAGCGAGCACGATCCGCTCCTTTTGCCTGTCATTCACGCTTTCCTTATATATTTCAAGCGCGATCGGCACGATCTCATTGCCGAAAGCCCGCAAATTCCTGAATACGCCCACGCAATAATTGTGGTCATTTACCTTGAATATCTCGATGTATTCCCTGATCTTCTGTTCATTCTTACCGCTCTGGCCCTGGGCGTATCCCCCGCTCGCCAGGGAGCCCAGCAGCAACGATAGCGCGGCCAGCTTAATAAAACCCGTTTTGTTATGTCCGCTGATCATTGTCTGCATATTTTTTTACATGTCCCCCGCATTTCAAATTATCTAAAGCATTTCGGCCGATTTCCCCAAATTTCTGCCTGTCCCCGGCAAAATTACATCTAAATACTCTCACCAAGCGAACGGCCCGCCGGACGACGGCTGCCAGTTGGCCGTCTGATGGACATCCGCCTAAGGCGGACGCCTGCGCAAGTATTGGACCCCGCGGCGGGACGGGGACGGGTAGGGGACGGGACGGGTAGGGGACGTAGCGTAGTTAGTTGACTAACTTTGGGAACAAGAGAATTTATGTCTAAAATACCTGGAATAAATTCAAACACAAACCCGGCAATGCGCGGCAGGCCTATCCCGCCAGGTTAATTCCCCCCGCCCGCCTGCCCGCCGCGCTGTATTGGCGGGGCAGCGGCAGCATTGCCAGAAACCCCGTTGGACTGACTCCCCGGCCGGTTTTTTGTTATTATTCCTTTACCGCGCGGTTCCGGCAAAAATCGAGGGGCGGTCGAGGGGCGTCAACTTACGATAATCTGCCTTGAACGCTCTACCTTATGTTTCCTACAAATAAAAAATGCGGCGGAATGCCTGTTTTATTTTTCATTTTTAGCTGCTCTTAAAATAAAAGTTGTAAAAATCTCCCCTGGCCCCTCTTTCAAAAAGAGGGGTAATCAAAAGAGAGGTAATCCCCCTCTTTACTTCCTTATTTCATTACCTCTTTGCTTCTAAAATCGCTTCGCGATTTTAAATTGTAAGGCCAAAAGGACCGGCTGAAACGGGCCTTTTGGCCTTGATTCCGGCGCCGGCGGCTGCTAAATTATCTTATGCGTAAATTGCTGGCTGTCCTGCTTCTGGCCGCCGCCCCTTCCTTTGCGGGCGCGTCCCCCGATTTTCCCATTAATGCCGTAACCGCCCGGGAGCTAACGACGTCCGCGCCCGTCCCGGCGGTCGTGCCGGCGCCGCCGGCGCAGACGGCGGACGGCCCGCGCGAAACGGCGGTTTACCGCAATTTCGAGATACAGGGCAGCGCCACTTTCATCGCCGCGACAAAGTCCGCCCTGGACCTGCTCGGCGGCTCAACCACCTTCACTGTCATCGCCCCCTATATCAGCGTTATTGAGCAGGCGGACCGCAGCGGCATGGTCGCCTGGACCGCCAAACCGGTTTTTGAGGTCGGGAACGCCACCTGGAAGCATTCCGCGCAATGGTATGCCGGCGCCATAGCCCATGACGGCATGCATTCGCTGCATTATCATACCGCCAAAGCCGCCCTCGCCCAGGAACCGCCGGCGGAGGCCTGGACCGGGACGGAAGCCGAGAGGGAATGCCTGCGCCTGCAGGTTAAAGTTCTGACCGAGATAAAGGCCAGGCAGTACATGATGGATTATGTCAATTCGCTGATAGACGACCCCGGCTATCACCTGATCCCCTACGAAGACCGCGACTGGTAATATAAAAAAGGCGCCCGCCGCCTTGAAAAGCAAAATACCCCGGCACTCATCTGCCGGGGTATTTTTTGCCTGTAACCGGACCGGTTCAGGGGACGCTCTTCGCGCCCGCCGCCTTATCCTGATTTGCGGGCTGGGGCGGAGGCTGGCTGGGATCGTGGCCGGGGTCCGGGAACGGGAACCAGAACGGATACGGATTGGGATAAGGGAACGGATACGGGTGGTGATAGGACGCGTCGATATTGTGGTGCGTAACGCCCTTAAGAACGCCGTTGGGCGAACAGAGCAGCTCGGGGTTCTTCGTCAGACCCTTGACCTCATTAAGACAGGCAACCGGAGCGTTGGAGGCGGCGCCGGAACACAACAGCGCCGGATATCTTGCCAGGCCCTTTGCGGCTTTGAAACATTCGACCGGCGCAAGCGTTTCCGCGCCCGAGCACAAAAGGGCCGGGTAGTTCGTCAAACCCTTGGCGGCGTTGAAACAGTCTACCGGCGCGGGGCTTGCCGCTTTGGCGCAGAGCAGCGCCGGATAGTGCGTCAGCTTCTCCGCCGCGCGGAAACAGTCTATCGGGGCGTTGGAGGACGCACCCAGACAGAGAAGGGCCGGATAATGCGTTATGTTCCCGGCCGCTTTAAAGCAGGAGACGGGAGCAGCGGAGTCGCGTGCCCCGGCGCAAAGCAGCGCCGGGAACCGGGTCAGATCCTTGGCGGCCGTAAAGCAATCCGCGGGAGCGTTGGAGACGGCGCCGGAACAAAGCATGGCGGGATAGCTGGTCAGCTCCTTGGCGGCGGAAAAACAATCGGCCGGGGCCGTGGAACCGGCGCCGGCGCAGAGCAGGGGCGGGTAATGCGTGAGCGGACTTGCCGCTTTATAACATTCCGCGGCCCCGGAGAAACCGGCGGCTCCCGCGGCGGGCGTCGCGGAAGGCGGCTCTATTTCAAGCGCCCCGGCCTGAAGCGCCGCCTCCAAGCCGTACTCCGCCGTCTGGCGCAAATCCTCATCGGACATGGCCGCGCCCGCGCGGGCGGCCGGAAAGGCGCACAAACACACCGCAAAAAGTCTTGAAAGAATAGTCATTGGTAGAAATTGGCGCGGGCTAGTTCAGCCCGATTCCAAATCCTCCTTTCAAACCGTGCATGCGGATTTCCCGCACACGGCTTACCGACGGTCTTAAGGGCGCGGCTTGCGTCGGATAGGACACTCTTCCTCGCAA
>JAHJSU010000347.1 GCA_018829985.1 Elusimicrobiota bacterium
CTCTAGGGGCCAGGGACGAGCGTATAGGGGCTAGGGTAAAGCAAGAGAGTAAAGGGCAGGATCTGTTAACCCTATACGCTAGCCCCTCTACGCTACGCCCTTTTATTTTGTTTGCTTGCGGCGCAGCGCTTTTATCATCTCTTCGGCGTATAGCGAGAATTTCTCAAGCCCGAATCCCTTGATATCCCTGAGCTCTTCCGCGGTCTTGGGGTTTATTAAAGCCGCCTTTTCCAGCAGATCGTTGCCGAGCACCGCTTCGGGCAGCATATTCCTTTTATTGGCCGTCTCAAGGCGCCAGGCCTTCAGGAGTTTGAATCTTTCGCGTATGCCCTCAAAATGCAGACGCTTTTCAGGCGCGATATTGCGTTTGGGGAACTGCACCTCGGGGGCTTTCATGCCGGCATGTACGGCGTCTTTTATCCAGGGTCCGTGATTTATCAGGACATAACCCGTCACCCCTTTGAAGATCGAAAGCTTCTCAAGCGCTTCTTTGGGCGCTATGGCAAGGCGGAACATCAGGTCCTCGCTTATTATTTTGAAAGGCGGCTTATTTCTTTCCATAGCGGCTTTCTCGCGCGCTATATAAAGTTCGCGCAGGACCGCAAGCCCGCGGCCGTTAAGCTGCCTTGCCTGGTGCACCCTGAAAAAGCCGTTCTCGTCAAAAGCGTTCCTGCCGGGCTCAAGGGCCGCTATCTCCGCAAACTGCCCCTGTATCTCCTCCAGTCGCCCTTTTTTGCGCAGTTCTTCGGCGAAGATCACGCGCAGTTTATGGAGGTAGAGCACATCGCCTACGGCGTAATCAAGCATTTCCCTCATCAGCGGCCGGCGGCCCCAGTCCGCCTTCTGGAATTTTTTATTCAGGTCCACTCCTATGTGCTCTTTCACCATATTTTCAAGACCGCAGCGCTTAAGGCCGAGGTATTTAGCGGCTATCATCACGTCAAAAATATTCTCGAATTTAACGGGCAAAGAGGCCTTCAGAGTCTTGATGTCGGCTTCGGCCGAATGGAAAATCTTCTCAATGTGCCTGTTCGCGAAGACCGGCGCCAGGCCCCGCACATCCACGGACAGGGAATCCACCACGGCGTTCAGGTGCTCGCTGGCCAGCTGCAGCAGGCAAAGCTGTTCCCTGTAGACGTACATGCTGTTGGATTCGGTGTCTATGGAGACGTATTTATGCGTCAAAAGCTTTGTGACAAGGGCGTCGAAATCGGCCTGCCGGTCTATAAAAACGTAGGGCATATAAAATATAATAACATATTACAACCGGCCTTCGGGAAGGCCGGCTGTGCCATAGGCCATAAGGGCGCCGCGCCCGCCATAAGCCATAGGCAGAAAGACTGCCATAATCGGTTTCTGCGTATAGCTTACGGCATATAGCCTATGGCAATAGCCGTATCAAAAACTTACGGCCTATGGCTTTGGCATAAAGCATATGGCATCTGGCTTCTGGCATATGGCCTCTGGCATACGGCATATGGCATTGTTATGCGTTATATAATTTTCTACAAGCCTTACGGCGTCCTGTCCCAGTTTACCCCCGCGCACGGGCATAGATCGCTGGCCGATTTCGGTTTTCCCAAAGGGGTCTACCCGGCGGGAAGGCTGGACGCGGACAGCGAAGGGCTGCTTTTGCTGACCTCGGACGGAAGCTTCCAGAGCTTTATCTCGGAGCCGAAGCATAAGACGCCCAAGATCTATCTGGCGCAGGTGGAGCGCGTTATCAGCGCCGCGGCGCTGGAAAAACTAAAGAAGGGCGTGGTTTTAAACGACGGCCCGGCTTTGCCGTGCCGGGCCCGGCCGATAGAAGAACCGGCGCTGCCGCCAAGAGAGCCGCCGATACGGTTCAGGAAAACCGTGCCCGTTTCCTGGGTTGAGATAGAACTCAAAGAAGGGCGCAACCGCCAGGTACGAAGAATGCTGGCAAGCGTCGGGTTCCCTGTTTTAAGGCTTATACGGCAGGCCATAGGCCCGGTGACGCTTCAGGGCCTTAACCCCGGCCAATGGCGGGAGCTGACGAAGGCAGAAGTAAAGGGTTTAAGGGTATGAGGGTTTAAGGGGTTAAGGGTAACAACATTTTTTTACCCTGAAAACCTTAGACCCTAAAAACCTTAAACCCTTAATAAGGAGATACCATGTCCATTCCCCCCAGAATAGGCTTTATCGGCCTCGGCGCCATGGGCCGCGCTATGGCCGTGAACCTTCTCAATGCCGGCTTCAATGTGTCGGTTTACAACCGCGACCGGAAAAAGACGCGTTTTTTCGCGGACAAAGGCTGCGCGGTGGCGCCCGCTCCAAAAGACCTGGCCAAGATGTGCAATGTGATAATAACCATGGTGTCCGACCCTGCCGCCATGGACTGCGTACTGGAAGGCCCCGCGGGCGTTTTCGCGGCGGACTTCGGCGGCAACATTCTTATAAACACGGGCACGATGTCATCATCGTATACCCGCAAGCTCAAAGACGCCTGTTTCCGGCTGCGGGTAAAGTTTATTGACTGTCCCGTCGCGGGCTCAACGCCGCTGGCCGAAAGCGGAAAACTTATAATGCTGGCCGGCGGAGATGAAAAAACGATTAAGGAACTCAAACCCGTGCTTTTAGCCATGGGCAAGGCGGTGGTCTACGCCGGGCCCGCGCCCTCCGGCACGGCGCTGAAACTGTGCATGAACCTCATAGTGGCGGGGATGACCTCCGCGCTGGCTGAGAGCGCCGTTCTGGCCGAACGGCTCGGGATAGAGCCTAAACTGATATTTTCGGTTCTCGCCGAAAGCCCGGCGCTCAATTGCGGCTATTTCAAGATGAAGGAAAGCAATATCCTGAACAGGGAATTTTCCCCGGCTTTCGCGCTTAAGCATATGCTGAAAGACGCCCGGTTCATAATAGCGGAAGCCGCGGCCGGAGGCCAGCGCCTGCCGGTGACCGAGGCTATTGAAAAGCTTATGGCTAAATCATATAATACAGGCTGGGGCAGCAAGGAT
This sequence comes from Elusimicrobiota bacterium, assembly GCA_018829985.1. Classification (GTDB taxonomy): domain Bacteria; phylum Elusimicrobiota; class Elusimicrobia; order Elusimicrobiales; family UBA9959; genus JAHJSU01. The sequence goes on from JAHJSU010000347.1 coordinate 2,979, forward strand.
TTGAGCGTCATCTTACAGACCCTTGCCGACTATTATAAAGGGTCTAAGGGTTTGAGGGGTTAAGGTGTTAAGGGTAACAGGAAAAAATCCCCCACCCTAAAACCCTAAGACCCTAAAACCCTTCGGTTCACAAGAAGAAACGGTCTGATAAAGGAGCTATGCCGAGACCCACGTTCAGAGAACTATATTTGAAGTACAGGCAGCGCAAAATCCCGCGTTGGGCCTACGTATTATATTTTCTTGCTCTCTGTTCCCTCACCTACTGGCTGTATCACAAGTTCTCTCCCTGTAATATGAACATAGGCGCGCACACCCCCTGTTCCGAATGTTCCCAGCAGTCCCAGCCGGCCAAGCCCAAAATAATCCGCGTGTTTTAACTGAAGAAGACAGGATTCAGGAGTCAGAATTCAGAAGAGAGGAATTTTTCCGGCAGACGGATTTCTCATTCTGTATCCTGAATTCTGAATCCTGACTTCCGGCTGTCCTGGCAGTCGGGAAATATTGGTATAATTGATATTTCCGCGGAGAACTGATGTTTTTTTTAAAGGATATAAAGACCGGCCTGACCAGGAACGTCACTTTCCTGGGCGTGGTAAGCGGCCTCACCGACATTTCCAGCGAAATGCTCTACCCGGTGATGCCGATCTTCCTGACCTCCGTGCTGGGAGCCCCGATGCGCGTCGTCGGGCTGATAGAAGGCGTGGCCGAGGCCACCGCCAGCTTCGTAAAAATACTGGGCGGCCTCTGGTCCGATAAGCTCAAAAAACGCAAGCCTTTCATGGTGCTGGGCTACTCGCTTTCCTCCGTCTCCAAGCCGCTGATAGCCCTGGCCTTCACCTGGCACTTCGTGCTTTTCGCGCGCTTCATAGACCGCGTGGGCAAGGGCCTGCGCACCTCCCCGCGGGACGCCCTTGTGGCCGCGTCGGCGGACAAGCAGTACTGGGGCAAGGCTTTCGGCTTTCACCGGGCCATGGATACCGCCGGCGCGGCGCTGGGCCCGCTTGTGACCCTTTTTCTTTTGAGCCGGCTGGGCATGGATTACAGGCATATTTTCATGATAGCGTTCGTCCCGGCGGCGCTGGGCGTGCTTGTACTGGCGCTTTTCGTGAAAGAAACCGGCGACAGGGTAGAGGGGCGAGAGGTGAGGGGCGAGATGGGATTTAAAGATGACGGGACCCTAGCCCCTCGCCCCTCGCCCCTATCCCCTGCTGTTCCCATGACCACCGATTTCAAGACCTTCGTCGTCCTGTACGCGATATTTGCGGCGGGCAATTCCAGCGACGTATTCCTTATCATGAAAGCCAAGAGCGCGGGGTTCACCACGTCGCACGTGATACTGGCTTATACCGGCTACAACCTACTCTACGCCCTTTTCGCGATGCCGGCCGGCTGGTTGTCCGACAAGCTGGGCAAGATCAAGACCATGGCTTTCGGTTTCCTGGTCTTCGCCGCCGTATACCTGGGCTTCGCCGCCGCCGATAAAGGCTGGATGATCTGGGTTTTGTTCGCCCTTTACGGCTTTTACGGCGCTTTCAACGAAGGCATAGCCAAGGCGGTGGTTTCCCACCTGAGCTCGTCCGGCAACAGGGCCGCCGCCATGGGCTATTTCCAGGGGACGCTGGGCTTTCTGACCTTCTTCGCCAGCACGATGGCGGGCTTCCTGTGGGACAAGGTCTCTCCCGCCGCGCCTTTCATAGCGGGCGCGGGATGCGCTTTCGTCTCCATGATCTCGCTGGTGATCTGGACCAGGAAGAGACAGTTCACTTTCTAGCTCTATGGGATTTTCAATCTTAAATCTTGAATCCGCCTATGACCACATTGCTTAAAGAAGTTTTGAAACACGAAGTCTACCCCGCCATGGGCTGCACCGAACCGGTGGCGGTGGCGTTCTGCGCGGCCTCCGCGGCGGAACTGCTCGGGCGCGAAAAGATCCTGAAGGCGGAAATAACGACCGACCCCGGCACCTACAAGAACGGGCTCGCCGTGGCGCTTCCCAACACCCGCGCGGGCGCCGTTCCAGCAACCTCCGGCCGGCAGACCGCCGGCGCCCCGGGAGAAAAGGGCAATTTGCTGGCTGCCGCGCTCGGCGCGCTGATAAGAGAACCGGCGCTCAAAACCGAGCTCTTCCGGAAGATCTCCCCCTCCATACTGAAGGAAGCAAAAGGCCTGATAAAGGCCGGCAGGATACGTCTCGGAGTGGACTACAAGCGGCGCGGAATTTACATAGAGGCCCGGCTCAAGACCGCGCGTCACACGGTCGTCTGCGTGGTGGCGGGAGGCCACAGCAATATCGTACTGCTGAGGAAAGACGGAAAAATCCTGTTTAAAGGAAACCCTATAAAGGCCGGGACACATCATGCCTTCTACAAGCGCAGGCTTAAAAAGTCGGATTTCCGGCAGCTTTTCAAAGAAGCGGAAAAAGCCGACGCGGCCGACCTGGCCTACATAAAAAAGGGTATAGAGTTTAACCTCAAAGCCTCGGAGGAAGGCCTTAAGCTGAAGAAAGTCGGCTATTATATCCAGGACCTTATAAAAAAAGGGTATCTGAAGCGTGATATTCTGTCGACGGCGAAATTGACCACTTCCGCCGCCACCGACGCGCGCATGGCCGGCGCCACGGTCAAGGTTATGTCCAGCGGCGAATCCGGCAACCAGGGAGTGGTGGCGATACTGGTGCCGTATCTCGTCGGCAAAGCCTTTAAGATAAAAGAAACGAAAGTTTTGAAGAGCATAGCGCTTTCCCACCTCGTGAATTCTTATATAAAGGTCTTCACCGGCGAACTGGCCCCTATCTGCGGCTGCGCCGTGGCCGCCGGCGTCGGGGCTTCCGTGGCCGTCGTCTACCAGCAAAAGGGCGCGGACCTCAAAGCGGCGACGCTGGCCGTAAATACCGTTATCAGCGACATCGGCGGCATGCTCTGCGACGGGGCTAAAAGCGGCTGCGCCCTTAAAGTCGCCTCTTCGGCCGACTCGGCCATCAGGGCGGCATACATGGCCGTGAACGGCGAAGGAATAACGGAACTGGAAGGGTTCATCGGCGCCACCGCCGAGGAAACCATAAAGAACATCGCCCGCATCTCAAAATTCGGCATGGACAAAGTGGACCGCATCATCCTGAACATAATGTCCGCCAAGACGCGAAACGTGAAGCGTAAAGCGTGAAGAGCTTTATACTCTTTACGATTTCCGACTTGCGCTTTACAGCTTACGCTTTACGATTTTATGAGCCTCTATTCGGTACTCCATAAAGATCCCGGCCACTGCGCGCAGAAGACCGCTGAATTCCTCGCCGGCGAGCTCGGGCTTTCAAAAAACGACGCGGCCTCGGCCTACAGGCGCCGCCCCGGCTTCCTGCTTGAAAGCGCGGAACTCGAAAAAGCCTCGGCTTTCAATCTCAGGGCTTCGGCTTATGGCTTTGAAACCGTCCTTATCAACGATAATGACCTTGCCTCCCCCCCGCCCGCGGCGCCGGTGACCAAAATAGAGCCGGCGGCTGCCGGGCTTTATTATTTCACAGCGGCCGCCAAAGCACGCCTGCCCGTTGAGAACATCCGCCTGCTGGCCATGCACGGGGCGGATGTGGAGCTCGCGCCGAACGAGCCGCTGCACTATGAGGCCACCCTTTTTGAATCTCTCAGGAACAAGTATTTCCCTTTCCGCATCCCCATAGGAAAGCCCGATGACAGGCCCCAGCCGCCGCCGGACGTGAGAACGAAAGACACCGTTTTCACGGCCGACCTCATTACCCGGGGCCCGGAACCGCTGCGCCTGACCTGGACCTACGACGCCTTCGATTATTCCGGGCTGGGCGCAAAAAAAACTTATTCCAGCCTTGAGAACCTGCGGCTGCTGCTCGGCGAAATATCCGCCTTCGCTTTCAAAGCCGGCAAAAACGGCCTGCTGTCGGCATTCCTCAGGAAGGAACAACTGGCGCCTCTTAAGCATCCCTCCCCCGCGGCCTACGAAAAAGAGCTCAAATGGCTGTTGACGGTAGGGTGTAGGGTA
>JAHJSU010000042.1 GCA_018829985.1 Elusimicrobiota bacterium
CAGCCCTCATACCTCATCCCTCCGGATTCCGACTGAGGAATCCGGGTTGCCGCCCAGGGACGTTATAAGCAACGCGGCGAAGAGATAACAGGCGGCCAGCGGATAGAACGTGGACGCGGTGCCGAAATGCCAGTACATCAGATAAAACACCATGAACCCGAGCACGGCGCCTAATGCGTCCAGCAGCAGCGCCCAGCCTAAATACGGCGGCGCCGTCGCCAGGAGCCCCAGCGGGAAGAACATTCCGCCGACCAGCCCGAAAGGGGCGATGATCAGCGTCGCGTACAGGAACTTCAGCCCGGCGTTGCCGACGCCGAAGGGTATGTGGTCGAATATAAAATAAGTGTACGCGAGACACAGGAGCATGACCGCGAGGTTCACACCCCGCTTCTTTAACGGCCGGATATACGGCGTCAGCGCGCTGCCGACGCTTCCGGCCACGGAAAAGATAGCCGTTGTATAAATGACCGTCGTTATCAGGTCCCGGAAACATGACCTGAATTTGGCATAGACATAGAACTGGAACAGAATAAATCCGGCGCCTATCAGCAGGAAATACAGCAGGCCCGCCTTGTCGCGCGCGGCGCGCGGGACCGCGAGTATCGCGGCGAGCGAGAGAATAAGGATGAACACGCTGATAAATTTCGCCGCCTTAAGCAGCCCGGCGAACATGCGGGGGTCCTTTTTTATCGCCTCAAACGGGGAGGGGCGGTTATCCGTCAGGGCGGGGAGGGTCGAATTATAAAACTGCTGGGAGACTTCCCTGATCCGTTTTTTTCTGCCGTCAACGCTGACGGGGGAAGCCAGCACGTCCTGCACTATGGCGTCCACCCTGGAGCGGTTCCTGGAAACGACGACGAGATACGAGTCGCCTTCGATATTGCCCGGCCTGTTGGCGAACAGCAGCGTCCTGAAATACGCGCCGTTATCTTTCAAGGTCGCGCAGGCTCCCCCCACCTGGTGCCGCAGCACATAATACGCCAGTATCCCGTCCGGGGTCAGCAGGCTGAAGTATTTTGCCAGGGCTTCGGTAGTAAAAAGGTAGTCCTCGAATTCCGTGGGATTTTCTTTTATGGTCGCCGGGGAGCCCGGCAGGTCCACGAGTATCGCGTCGAATTTTTTATTTAATTCGTCCAGCGCGTTGCGGCCCTCGGCCGTGATCACGTTGATCTTGTTAAACAGCCCGTCATTATATTGGGGATTTTTTTTAAAAAAATCCACCACGACGGGATCGACCTCGACCCCGGTGATATTTTCCGGGTGTTTCAGGCTCAGTGCAAGCACCGGCCAGCCGGCCCCCATGGCGAGGCACAGCACGCTGTCGGTCTCCCTGACGAACCGGTAGGCGCGCTGCCGGTACGGGTCGGGGGTCTCATCGTAAAACCAGGTGGGGAAATAATTATACGCGCCGATGATCTTTTTTGTTCCCCTGACCTGGTACAGGTTTATTTTGGAATAAGCCGACCAGCCGTCAAAGATGGGGATAAAATTCCCGATGTCGTTCCTGGACAGCATAAGCCCGATGTAGGCGGTTCTTCTGTGGATCGGTTTGTCGGCGCTTCTCAGCGTTTCAATATTTCTGTCGGCCGGAAAAAGCCACAGCGCCGCCAGCGCGCCGGCGGTAAGCGCCAACGGCGCTTTTAGATACTGCTTTCCGGCGCTAAGGGCGAAGAACAGCGTCGACGCGGCTATCAGCGCCATCGTGCCGTTCACCCCTATGTGAACGGAAAAGACCGCATGGGAAAAAAAAGCCGCTATGACCCCGGCCTGGCTGTAGGCGATAACGGCCCCTATGTATTCCCTGCGGTTGCGGCTGAAATACGCGATCAACGCCGAAAATATGGCGCCGAAAAAGACCAGGGTGACGGCGATGAGCAGGATCGTGCCCGCGAGCGGCAGGTATGAAGAAAGCGGCTCGGCGTACGGGGAAGGCCCGACGTTAACGCGCAATTTCAGGATGGCAAGCAGGGAGGCGGCCGTAAAGATGCTTGTGAAACCGCCCAAAAAAGCGAGATTGCCGCCCGTAAGCCGCCCGTACCAGCGTTTATAGGCCGCAAGCATCCCGACGCCGTAAAACACGGTCGCGAAGCCGAAGACTATATGAAGACGCGACCTGAAAGCGAATACGCTTGCGGAGAGCTCCTTTGTCACGGAGATCTGGTAAAGGACGCTGAAAAAATTAAAAAATATCAGCATCCACAGAAAATATTTTTCCTGTTTTGAAAATTCCGCCAGCCTGAGCCTTTCAATAAATTTCATTTTATCCAAGGAAATTTTAAGTTAACGTCCTCCGGACGGACTTTCCTGAATTTACCGCAGAGACGCAGAGGTCGCAGAGAAATCTTTATAATTGAGAACAGCCTCTCTGCTCTCTGCTCTCTGCTCTCTGCTCTCTGCGTCCTCTGCGCCTCTGCGGTGAAAGCAAAAAGGAAATTCCTGTAGTATTAAATTAGGCCCTTCGGGCTGACTTTTTTAGCCTTTGGCCGCAAAATGTAACTACAGGCCTGTCTTGTCTCGCGCAAAGCCGCAAAGCTCGCAAAGAAAAGCGGGCATGCATCTGTTTTTTTGCGCCTTTGCGCC